>CAZBTA010000191.1:0-9869 GCA_964494515.1 uncultured Bryobacter sp. | reverse complement strand
AGCAGAAGCGGGTACAACATGGATTCTCCAGAATAGCGCCGCCATGATCGAATTGGCGCCGGAATCGCGCCTTGTCGTGTGATGCGTATGCTGGCCCTGCTTGCCGTGTTGTTTGAATCCGGATGCTCGCTGCTGGTGCCCGAAGGCCCCGGCGGCACCGTGGGCGACTCCATCCAGGTGGGGGATGTCGGCGTGGCGACGCTGATCCAGTCGCTGGAAGGGCGCGTGCCAGAGTTGCATCGCATACCGGAGAACGATCGCTACAGCCTTTATCTGCGCATTGACGGGTTTGACGGATCGGTAAAGCGAGTGAAGCTGGGCAGTGGCTTGAAGGCCGGCGAATACCTGCATGCCGCGCGGCTGATCGCCGATGATGGCGCGACGTTGTGGTTTCATGCGCAGGAGCCGATGGCGTACGACTATCGCAGTGGGGATCTGCGCCGGGGTGTGAGCATGCCGGGCCCACGGCGGCCGTTGTTTCGCCGTGTGGGGCGGGCGGATATGCTCGAGGCCGCGCCGACGCTCGAGGCGCAATACCGGCGGGCGGCGTTTGTGAAGACCGAAGACAACACGTTGCGCCTGCTGACGCACCGCGGCGCCAAGGGGCTACTGGGGCCGATGGAAGTGACGCGCCTTGCGGCGGACGGCGGCGTGATGTGGAAGGCCGACACGGGGCTGCTCGATGTCGAACAGGTATTGCCAGGCAAGACGGTGCTGGCGCTGGTGGGCAAGCGGCCCCCGGCCAAGCCGAATGATGTGGTGGGCCCGACGCTCACGATGATCGATATTGCGAGCGGCAAGACGCGCCACGTCGACTTTTGGGGCAAGCGCTAGAGGCGCAGGAACAACCAGGTGGCGCCGACGAGCACGGTGACAAACACCCATGCCCAGAGGAAGCCACGCAGGTCTTCACGGTAAGCCGCGAGTGGTTTGAGACCGCCGCCGATGTCGGCGAGCAAGAGGCGCGCGCCCGCGGGAGCCGTGCCTTCAACCGGGGTGGCAAAGCGCTCCATGAATTCATTGAGGCGCGCGGGTGGTTCCTCATCGGTAAGCAGGCTGACGACAATCAGCGCGGCCACGCCAGCGAGTAACGAGAGGCCGAAGATATTCGGGTCCCAATAATCGAGACGCCGCTCGGCGGAGATGAGCAGACCGATGTTGGTGGCGATAGAGACGACCAGGCTCGCCATGGCGCCGTAACGATTGGCGCGGGGCCAGAGGATGCCGCCGAAGATGCTGATGCCCATGTAGGTGGCCATGGTTTCGGTGAGCAGAAACGAGTAGAGCACGCGATCCACCAGAAACAACGCGTAGAGAATGCCCAGCAGTGAAAGCGCAAGGCCGCTGAGGCGGCCGGCCCACAGGTAGTGCGCGTCGGTGGCATCAGCGCGGAAGTAGCGCTGGTAGAGGTTGCGCGTGAACAGCGCGCCCGAGTCGACCATGAACGCCGAGCAGGTGGACATGTTGGCGGCGAGGATGCTCGCAATCATCAGGCCGAGCCCACCGGGAAACAGCAGGTGGCGACAGGCAAGGCCGAAGGCGTCTTCGGGGTCTTCGAGCTTCGCAAAACCCGAGGCGGGATTGGCGGCCAGGGCGGCGACAATCAGCCCGACCAACGCCCAGCCCACCGTGCAAATGCGCTTGATGAAGTTGCCGTAGAACATGCCTTCGCGGCAGGCGTGCTCATCACGGCCAGTGCCGACGGCGGCGATCTGATGCGGCTGGGAGATGATGCCGATCAGGCCGTTTAACGTGAGCAGGGCGATGAACCAGACGCCGATACCGTCAGGAGCGGCAAGGGAGAAATAGTTGGTGCCCAGCGTCTGGCGCATGCCTTCGAGCCCACCGACGAGTGGCCAACCAAGAGGCACCAGCAGAAACGACAGCGCGATGATGAGGAAGCCCTGAAAGAAATCGGTCCAGGCGCTGGCCAGCAGGCCACCGATGAAGCTGTAGAGCAGAAAGATCACCGTCATGGCGAGCACGATCGAATTGGGCGACACCGCGCCGCCCGTTGCCTGGCTGATCACCTTGCCCGCACCCTTGAGCATCGAGGCCATGTTGATCGTGAAGTAGATCAGCGCAAAGCCCGTATAGATGACGCCCATCGCCGGACCATACCGATCCTCCACCACCTCGCCGATCGTGGTGCGGCGCATGCGGCGAAACAGCGGCGCGATGAGCCAGTAGAAGGGCGTGGCGAAGAGATTCTTCCATTGAAACCAGATGCCCGAGAAGCCTGAGGAATACACGGCGCCCGCGAGCGATACCGGCATTTCGGCATGCGTGCCAATGCCGAAGCTCTGCCCCATCATCAACCACCGGTTGAAACCGCGATTGCCGAGAAAGTAGCTCTCGGTACCTTTTACCTGACGGCCGGCGATGATGCCGATCAGGGCGGTGATGATCAGGTAGCCCACCAGCACCACCCAATCAATCGTTTGCAGTTGAAGACTCATGCGCGAGGGTTATCCTATCGCAATGCGGGTGGGTTCCCTCATCCTGGTCACATGGCTGCTTGTCGCGCTGGCCGCGATTTGGCAGCTGTTTGGCGTGCCACCGCTCGGCATTGCAAACAATGGCGATTACTCGAAGGTGTCTGGCTACTACCGGCTGGGGCCGGTGGTGGGATGGGGCGTGGGCGAGAGCGAGTTCTATCTGACGGATTATGAGTTTGCCGATCGCTTTGCCTACCGCAGCGGGTTGAGCTCGAGCGAACACTTCTTTATCTGGCCAGCGGTAAAGCTGAGCCGGCTACTGCACAGCAAGCAGCACTTCGACCTGCGGGTGATCGCGGGGGTGAAGCTGGTATGGCTGCTGGGGGCGGCGGCGGCGATCCTCACGCTGGCGGCGCGGCGGCAACACTGGCTGGTGATGGCGGGGGCGGCGCTGTGGTTTGCCGATGCGTCGACGCTTTGCTATCTGCCGGGTTTTTACATGGATACGGCGGCGCTACTGTTTGCCGCATCGCTGGTGGCGGCGGGCGGATGGTGGCTGGCGGGTGTGAGCTGGGCGATTGTGCCGGCGGTGGGCTCGGCGCTGGGCATCATCATGAGCAAGAGCCAACATGCGCCACTGGCGCTGGTGTTTGCCGTGGCGGCGCTGGCGCTGGCCGTGCGACGGCGGCAGTGGGCATGGGTGGTGGTGGCGGGCATGCTGGGTGGCGGGGGATGGTGGGTAACGCGCGAGACGACGGCGGCTTATGCGGCGGTGCCGGTGTTTACGCTGACGTTCTACCGCATCGGGGCGACGGGCGATCACCTCGGCCTTGATGCGCGCTATGACGACTACTGGGGCAAGCATGCTTATAGCGAAGGCTCGCCGATTGAGGATGCACGCTGGCGCGAGAGCTTTCTGCGCGACATGTCGCTCGGCCGCATTGCGTGGTGGTATGCGACGCATCCAGTGGCGACGGCCGGATACCTGCTCGAAGACCTGCGCCGCTATGGTGGCATCCAGCCGGACGCGGGGCTGGGTTGGCGCCGGGCCGCTGATCACCCAACACCGCGCAGCCAGACGGGCGGGGTGACGATCTGGCAGAAGCTGCGAGCGTGGCTGGGGCCATGGAGCGTAGTACTCGCCCTCGCGGGCACGCTGGCGCATTGGCGCACCCCGCAGCGCTACGCGTTTGCGCTGGGGGCCGTGCTGCTGCTCGGCTGCTGGGCGATCGCCAGTCTGGCCGATGCGCTCGAGACGGCGCGACACCTGTATCTGTTTCAGGTGTTCGCCGATGCGCTGCTGATCGGCTCGCTGGGGCTGACAAAACCTTACAAATCCTGATTCATCGCATCGCCCCCCGGCCGACGTCTTTGCTGGTGAGGAAACAATGCGATGCGAACTCTCCTCTTCCTGTTAGCGCTCGCCAATGTCCCGGTGGAACCCACCCCGGGACAAAACCAAATCCATCTCGCCGCCGCTGGAGCACATGCACAAGTCGACCAACTACGGCGGCAGATCGTTGCCCGTCGCGCCCCCTCGGATCTCGAGTTGCGGCAATTCTCCAGCGCCATCGAGAACCTGATTCAGACCAGGATCAGCTCGTTGCTCGACGTCTCCCAGCGTGAGGGGGAAATCGAATCGGCCGCCTTCGTCCGCGGCATGCACGCGATTGAGCATCTCTCCGCTCGTACTGAGGACGCCCTCGATACCCGCTGGGATCAAACACCGCTCCCGGAATCGCTCCGCCTGCTCGCCGAGCTCGACCATGGCATCACAACCCTGGAGAAGTGACATGTTCCAATCACGAGACGAAATCCGACTGCTGCGGCAGATCACTGACAACCTGCACCACAAACGCGACGGCAAAGAGATCGTCGTGCTGGGGGAATACGGCGGCCGTGTGGTGGCCGTACTGCCTGCCGATCTGATGCGTCATTACCTGGCCAAGTCAGCCGATGGCGACCCGCCTACGGAACGACCGCGACGGGGCATCTGGTCCTGAAAAAACTGCTCATTCTCCAATAGCGAAGAAAAGGCGAATATGCTACAACGGCTGTATGCGGTTTACAGCGTTGCGGAATCACAGCTTTTATTCTTTGCTTGATAGTACGCTTTCGCCTGAGGCGCTCGTTGCCCGTGCCGCTGCCGAGGGAATGAAGGCAGTGGCACTGACGGATACGGACACGCTCGGCGGGGCGGTCGTGTTCTATAAAGCGGCGCGCGCCGCCGGCATTCACCCGGTGATTGGCACCGAGGTGACGCTCGCCAACCGTACCCGCCTGACGTTGCTGATCGAGAACGCCGAAGGGTATCGGAACCTGTGCCGGCTGCTGAGTGTGCGTGCCAAGCGGCATACCCGATTCCAGGATGAGGAGGGGCTGGGCGTTGAGGATCTCGCGCGGTATGCCCGTGGGTTAATCTGCATCGCGGGGGCAGATGCAGATCCGAATTGTGACGTGTATCGAGAGATTTACGGGCGAAACCTCGCTATCGGTCTCAGCTTTGCGAATGAGGAAGAACGCCGCCAGTCGCGCATTCTGCTGAACGGCGCCCGCAAGCTGCGCGTGCCGACGGTGATCGCCAACGACGTCCACTACGGCCACCGCGACCCGGCCGAGGCCCTGCGCTGGGAAGTGCTGTCGAGCATGCGCACACTGACGCTGATGGGGCAGGAGCACCGGGACAAGAAGTTGCCTGGTGACTATCACTTCCCTTCTCTTTCTGATGTGGAGGCGGAAGTTGGTGAGCTGCGCCAGTCGATCGATAACACCTGGGCGGTGGCGGAACGTTGCCGGTTTGATTTTGAGTTGGGGGATATTTGCTTTCCGCGGTTTGAGACGGCGCGCCCGGCGATGGAAGAGCTGCGGGCGATGGCCGAGGAGGGCATGCGCTGGCGGTATGGCGATGCGGTGCCGGCCGATGGGTGGCAGCGGCTCGACAAGGAGCTCAGCATCATCGGTGATGTGGGGTATGCCGAGTACTTTCTGATCTTTGCCGATATCGTGCGGTGGGCGAATGCGCGGGGGATCGCCACACTGGCGCGCGGATCGGCGGCCGGGAGCCTGGTGTGCTACGTGCTGGGGATCGGCAACATTTGCCCGTTCCGCTTTAACCTTTGTTTTGAACGGTTTCTCAACCGGGAACGCATGCAGTTTCAGAAGTTGGCCGACATCGATCTCGACCTGCCCTGGGACAAGCGTGAAGAGGTGGTGCGCTATGTGTTCGACAAGTATGGCGAAGAGCACGTGGCGATGATCGGGGCTTACAACACGTTTCAGGGCCGGGCGGCGATCGCCGATATCGGCAAGGCGTACGGCATCCCCGAGCGCGAGGTGCGCCGGTTTACCGAGAACATTCCGTACTTCTCTGGCGATGCGGTGATGGCCGTGCAGACCAATCCCGAATGCGCCCATCTGCCTGTGAATGAAGAACCTTACAAGACAATTCTCAGCATGGCTGGCAGATTTGATGGCATCCCACGCCATCGCACCATGCACCCGTGCGGACTGGTGATCGGCGCCGATGCAATCGCTGATCGCATGCCGCTGTTCCGCAGCGCCAAGAACCTGCTGACGACGCATTACGCCATGGACGACGTCGAAGAGCTCGGGCTGCTCAAGATGGACCTGCTGGGGCAGGCGGGGCTGAGCGTGCTGCGAGAAGCGCGCGAGAACATCCGCGTCAATACCGGGCACGAGCCCGAACCAGTGGACGAGCAGGACGCCTCCACCTGGGAGAAGATTTCGCAGGGAGAATCTCGTGGGGTATTTCACATTGAAAGCCCCAACATGGTCAATCTGCTTGTTTTAACCAACTGCCGGGATATCGACTGCCTGACGGCGATTGAATCCGTCATCCGTCCCGGCGCGGCCAATGAGGGGCGCAAGGCGATGTTTGCCCGCCGGCACCAGGGGTTGGAGCCGGTCACCTACGTTCATCCATCGCTCGAGCCCCTGCTGGCTGATACTTATGGACTACTTGTATATGAAGAGCACATCCTGTTGGTGGCAAACGGATTTGCGGGAATGAACTGGGGCCGGGCCGATACGCTGCGCCGGCTGCTGGTGAAGAATCGGGATCATGCGCGGATCGAGGCGATGGGTGATGAATTCCGCGAGTGTGCCCGCCAGCGGGGCCATAACGAGGCGGAGATCGAGGCGGTGTGGGCGATGCTGCGCGAGTTTGCCGGCTACATGTTCAACAAGGCGCACTCGGCGGCTTATGCAGTGGAGGCGTTTGAGGGGGCGTTTCTCAAGATGCGCTACCCGGTGGAGTTTCTCGCCGCGGTGCTGACGTGCCGGCGCGGCTTCTATGCGCAGATCGTGTATGTCCTTGAGGCTCTACGAAATGGCGCTGGTTTTCTCGCGCCTTGCATCAATGCGAGCGATCGCGAAAAGTTCACCGTCAGCGGCCAGCAGATCCGGTTGCCGCTCAATCAGGTGAAGGGGCTGAGCACGGAGTTTCTCGAGCGGCTGGCCGCCGGGCAGCCGTACCGGGATGTGTCGGATTTCTACCGCCGGACGCAGCCTTCGCAGAGCGAATGGCTGAGCCTGATCAAGGTGGGGGCGCTTGATGTGCTGGGTGAGACGCGGGGACGGATGTTCTGGCGGCTGTCCCGGATGAGTCTGCGCGGTGGGCAGGCGGGCGAGGCGCTGTTTGTCGGCGAGGAACCGAACTTTGGCGGCAACGGGATGAATGTGCGGTGGGAGGCGGAGTTGCTCGGGTTTCCGGTGACGGTGCACCCGCTCGACTATTACGCCCCGGGGCTCGACTGGAGCCGGTTTACCACCGCGAAGGAGCTGCGCGAGGCGCCGGGCCGCTTCTTTGGCAAGAAGGTGGAGGTGGCCGGCATGATCGTGGCCGACCGCATTCACCCCACCAGCCGCGGGCCGATGAAGTTTGTCACGCTGGCCGACCGGACGGGGTTTATCGAGCTCAGCCTGTTCTCGGACGCCTATGCGAAGTACGGGCATATGACGACGCGACCGGTGGTGGCCGTTGAGGCGATCGGCGAGGCTTATGACAACGGGCGGGGGGTGCAGTTGAACGGGCAGCGGGTGGGGCTGGCGCAGGCCGCGGTGACGGAGAAAACACAGGCGGCGGTGGCGGCGGGCTGGTAGCGCGGTTTTCCGTTACACTCACGCTATGCGTGGAATCTTTTTGCTGCTGTTGGTGGCCTCATTGGGGGCGCAAGCTCCGCAGCCGGACGTGATTGTGACGAATGCGAGGATCGTCGACGGGACGGGGTCGCCGTGGTTTTATGGGGACCTGGCCGTGGTGGGCAACCGCATTGATCGCATCACGCCGCGGGGGATGCTGGCGGGGGTGGCGGCAAAGAAGAAGATCGATGGGCGGGGCACGCTGGTGCTGTCACCCGGGTTTATCGACATCCAGTCGCACTCGCGCGAGTCGCTGCTTGATGGCGATGGGCGCGTGGTGAGCAAGGTGTCGCAGGGCATCACCACCGAGATCATGGGCGAGGGCACGTCGCATGCGCCGGCGAGCGCGAAGTCGGCCACCGAAGCGGACAAGAGGTTTGTGGGGCCGCACGGGTTTGGCCGCTGGCTTGAGGCGATGAAGGCGCATGGGGCGAGCGTCAACTTTGGCTCGTTTGCCGGCCAGGGCACCATCCGCGCTTATGCCAAAGGGATGGAAGGCGGCAAGGCGACACCGGCCGAGATTGAGGAGATGAAGGCGGCCATGAAGGAAGCGATGGAAGACGGCGCCTTTGGGCTGGCGAGCGCGCTGATCTACCCGCCGGGGTCGTACTCGTCGACCGAAGAGATCGTCGAGGTGGCCAAGGTGATGGCGCCTTATGGCGGCACCTACATCACGCATATGAGGTCGGAGGCGGATGACATCTTCCCTGCCCTCGATGAGGCGATCCGCATCGGGCGCGAGGGCAAGGTGCCGGTCGAGCTCTATCACCTGAAGATGGCGGGCAAGCGGAACTGGGCGAAGTCGAATGAGTTTCTCGCCTCGATCAACAACGCGCGGGCGCAGGGCGTGGACCTGCAGGCGAACATGTATCCGTATACGGCGGGGTCGACCGGCTTGACCTCCTGCCTGCCGCCGTGGGCGGCCGAGGGCGGCAAGCTGTATGAGAATATCGCCAACCCTGAGATGCGCGAGAAGATGCGCGCCGAGATGTTGTCTGACCGCACGAACTGGGAGAACCTCTGTGGCGCGGCCACGCCCGAGGGCGTGCTGGTGCTCGGGTTGCTCAAGCCGGAGAACAAGCAGTACGCGGGCAAGTATCTGAGCGAGATCGCGGCGATGAAGAAGGTGTCGTGGAGCGATGCCGTGTTTGAGCTGCTCACCAGCGAGAAACAGCGCATCGGCACCGTGTACTTCATGATGAGCGATGAGAATGTCGAGGCCAAGCTGCGACAGCCGTGGATGAAGATTGGCACCGATGCCGGCGGGGCAGACCCCGAGAAGGCGCGCAACCTCGTGCACCCACGCAGCTACGGGACGATGACGCGGATTCTGGGTTACTACGTGCGTGAGAAGCAGGTGCTGACGCTTGAGGATGCGATCCGCAAGATGACCTCGGCGACGGCGCTGCGGCTGCACATCATGGATCGCGGGTTGCTGAAGCCGGGCCTCAAGGCCGACATGGTGTTGTTTGACCCGGCCACGGTCGGTTCGCCGGCGACGTATACCGAGCCGCATCAGGTATCGACGGGCGTGCACACGGTGCTGGTGAATGGGGTTACGGTGTGGGAAGACGGCAAGCATACCGGCGCCAAGCCGGGCGACATCGTGCGTGGCCCTGGCTACCGCAAGTACACCGAGACGAGCTATGACCTGATCTACCGCAACGCGAAGCTGATCGATGGCACGGGGGCGGGGTGGTTCTATGGTGATCTGGCGGTGAAGGATGGGCTGATTGCGGCGATCACGCCGGTGGGCATGCTGGCCAACGCTACCGCCAAGCAGACGCTCGATTTGAAAGGCCTCGCGCTGAGCCCCGGCTTTATCGACATCCAGTCGCACTCGCGCGAGATGTTGACCTATGGCGATGGGCGCCTGCTGTCGAAGATCACGCAGGGGATCACGAGCGAGGTGATGGGCGAGGGCTGGTCCAATGCGCCGGCGAATGAGAAGACGGGTGATCAGGCGGATAAGAACTTTACCGGGCCGCACTCGTTTGACCGCTGGCTGACCACGATGAAGACGCGCGGGTCGTCGGCGAACTTTGGGTCGTTTGTGGGGGCGGGCACGATACGCGCCTTCGGGCGCGGGTTTGCCATGGGTGATGCGACGCCGGCTGAGCTTGATGTGATGCGCAAGGCGGTGCGCGAGGCGATGGAAGATGGCGCCTTTGGCCTGGCGAGCGCGTTGATCTATCCGCCGGGATCGTATGCCAGCACGGCCGAGCTGACGGAGCTGGCCAAGGCGATGGCGAGCTATGGTGGCGTGTACAT
>CAZBTA010000190.1:0-9930 GCA_964494515.1 uncultured Bryobacter sp. | reverse complement strand
CTTCAGGCCACCTTCGAGTCCACCACCGATGGCATCCTCGTCTGCGACCTCACCGGCGCCATCCTCAGCTACAACCAGCGCTTTGTCGACCTCTGGGGCATGTCCTTTTCCGAGCTCGATCACTCAAGCCTCGACAACATGCTGCCCTTCATGCGGCGCAACGTGGTCGACCCCGCCCCTGTCCTCCAGCTCGAGGCGAGCGTCCGCGCCAACCCGGCTTACTCAACGCGCGAGACCTTCCATCTCAACGACGGTCGCGTCCTTGAGGTCTACACCCAGCCCCAGCGCCTCGCCCGTGACATCATTGGCCGCGTCTGGAGCACTCGCGACATTACCGACCAGTGGCGCTCGGCCGAAGCCCTCCGCGAGTCCGAAGCCCGCTTCCGCGTCGTTGCCGAAACCGCCGCCTACGGCATCCTCACCTTCGATTCCGCGCAGCACATCACCTACGGCAACGCCGCCGCCGCGCGCACCCTCGGCTACCCCCGTGGCTCGCTCGCCGGCATGGACCTCCGCAACGTCATCCCCGCTGGCATCGAACATTCCTTCTGTTCCATCCAGTCCTTCGAGGTCGAAGGTCGCCACGCCGACGGTCGCATTCTCCCGCTTGAAGCCTCCATCGGCGAGTACCAGATCGGCGACAACCAGTTCCTCACGCTCATCTTCCATGACATCTCCGACCGCAAACTCGCCGAGTCCGAGCTCAAGCAGGCCCGCGACGCCGCCGAGGCCAGCAATCGCGCCAAGAGCGCCTTTGTCGCCAACATGAGCCACGAGCTCCGCACGCCGCTCAACGCCATCCTCGGCTACACCGAGATGCTGCTCGAAGACACCGCCGACAATGGCCACAAAGAGTACTCCTCCGACCTCAACCGCATCCTCACCGCCGGTCGCCATCTGCTTTCCCTGATCAACGACATTCTCGATATGTCCAAGATTGAGGCTGGCAAAATGGAGATCCACCCCGAGTGGGTCAACGTCGAATCGCTCGTCAACGAATGCGTCTCCACCGTCGAGCCCCTCGCCGCCAAGAACAATAACCGCCTCATCGTCGAACCCTTCGACCCCCACGGCCCCGTCTGGACCGACTCCACCCGCTTCCGTCAAAGCCTCTTCAATCTGCTCAGCAATGCCTGCAAGTTCACCAACAACGGTTTGGTCGAGCTCTCGCTGCGGCTCAACGAGCACGAGGGGCGCGAGTGGATGCACTGGTCAGTCCGCGACACCGGCCGGGGCATCAGCAAAGAAGACCAGGCCAAACTCTTCGAAGCCTTCACCCAGGTCAACTGGTCCACGGCCAAGAGTCAGGGCGGCACCGGCCTCGGCCTTGCCATCACCCGCCAGCTTTGCGAAGCCATGGGCGGCCACGTCTCCCTCGAGAGCGAACCCGGCCAGGGCAGCACCTTTACTCTCTCTCTGCCCCGCATCAAGCCCGACGAACAGCTCTAGGCCGCTCGCGCGATCGCCTCCCGCATCGCCGCGAGCGTCGGCGACGTATTCCCCTTCCGCCACACAAAATACAGCGGCAATTCCAGTCGCAAATCGCTTACCTCCACAAAGTCCACTCCGGCCGGCTTTCGCCCCTCCTGTGCCGAGTTCACAAACCCCAGTCCCACCCCCGCCGCCACCAGGCTCAACATCGTCGTCTCATCCACCACCTCCTGCACCACCCGTGGCGATAATCCCCCCGCCACCACGGCTTCCATCAGCCTGTCGAGGTATCGTGGCGCCCCCGCGCGTCGCAATCCCACAAACGCTTCCCCCGCCAAATCTCGCAGCCGCACCTTCAGCTTCTTCTTCCATCCCGTCCTCCGCGGCGCTGCCAGCATTACTCGGTCCGACCGCAAATGCACCCACGCACATCCCTTTTCCAGCTCTTCAAACCCGTAGCAGAACCCACCATCAATTTCTCCCGCCGCCGTTGCCAGCATCTGTTCTCGCGATGACATCGGCCGCAACTCCAGCCCCACTTCCGGCCAGCGCGCCCGGTAATCCTGCATTACCCGCGGAAACACGCCCTTCCACACCGCCGCCTCAATAAATCCGATCTTCAACGAACCGATCTCTCCCTCCGCCGCGCGCCTCCCGCGCTCCACCGCCGCCTCCACCCGCCCCAGTATCGCCCGCGCCTCCTCGAGCATCACCACACCAGCGGCATTCAGCCTCAGCCCGCGGGGCAGCCGGTCAAACAGCGGGTATCCAATCTCGGCTTCGAGATCCGCGATTTGCCGCGTCAGCGCCGGCTGCGCCACCCGCAATTTCTCCGCCGCTCGTCTCATGTGTTGCTCGCTCGCCACCGCCTCAAAGTAGCGCCAGTGTCGCAATTCCATTGATACCTCCCTGCAATCAAAACTACAAAATTAAAGTATTGGAAGTATCAGTCTATCCACACTACTCTGGGCTTGTACGCACTCAAACGAGGTAAACACCAATGAGCAATTCACAAGTCTGGTTCATCACGGGCGCATCCGCCGGCTTCGGCCAGGCCTTCGCCACATATGCCATCGAACAGGGCCACCGCGTCGTCATCGCCGCGCGCAACACCGCCCGTCTCGCCGCCATCGCGGCCCTCGCCCCCGATCGTGTCCTGCCGCTCACTCTCGATGTCACCGATCCGGCTCAGGTCGCCACCGCCGCCAGCGCCGCTCTCGCTCACTTCGGTCGCATCGACGTGCTCATCAACAACGCCGGCTATGGCACCGTCGGCGCTGTCGAAGAAACCCCCGAAGCCGAACTCCGCGCCCAGTTTGAAACCAACTTCTTCGGCGCCGTCTCCGTCACCCGCGCCTTCCTGCCTACCTTCCGCGCCCAGCGCTCCGGCGCCATCGTCAACATCAGCAGCGTCGGCGGTCAGCTCTCCTTTGCCGGCTTCGGCCCCTACTCGGCCTCCAAGTTTGCCCTCGAAGGTCTTTCTGAAGCTCTCGCCCTCGAGATGAAGCCCTTCAATGTCAAAGTTCTCATCGTCGAACCCGGCGCCTTCCGCACCGATTTCGCCGGCGCTGCTTTGAAACACATGCCCGAGCTCCCCGCCTATGCCGAAACTGTCGGCGGCACCCGCGCCTTCGCCCACGGCATGCACAACAGCCAGCAAGGCGACCCCCGCAAAGCCGCTATCGCCATCGCCACCGCGCTTGCCGCCACCGATACTCCTTTGCGTCTCCCCCTCGGCGCCGACGCCGTCTCCGGCATCCGCACCCATACCGAAACGCTCCTCGCTGATCTCGCCCGCTGGGAATCCCTCTCCCTCAGCACCACCATCGACCCCAGCTAGGCCAACTCCAGTCCCGGCTCCACCAGTCCCCGATACTGCCGTTCCAGCGCCCGCTCCGGCGTCAGCCGCAAAATCCAGTTCCTCGCCAGGCAGGCCCACCGGTTCTCCCAGTGGGCCACCTCACCCAGCCTCCGCGAATCAAGTTGTACCTTCCTCACACGCTTCTCCCGCAACGCCCGATAAGCATCCGCCCAATGCTTTGGCTCTCCGCGCACCACCTTCGCCAGCACGATCGCATCCTCAATTGCCATTGCTGCTCCTTGCCCCTGATTCGGTGTCATCGCATGCGCTGCATCTCCTACCAGCAACACGCGTCCCTCACCCCACTGTGCTCCTTCCATCTCCCAGATCTCATGCCGCAGCTCCGGCACGTGCCCGCTCAGCTTCTCCATCAGTCCACCAAACTCGCGAAACACATTGCTTCCTTCCCAATCCACCTCTCCGCCACCCTGCTCGGCAGTTAACACCCAGTAGACATACAATTCATCCTTCCCCAGCGGCACCGCGCCAATCCGCGCCGCTCCTCCCCATACCTCCACCGCTTCACCAAACCCTGGATTCGACACCACATCCCGCCAGCACACCATGCCGCTATACCGCAGCGGCTCGGTCATCCCTCCACCCCACTCCCGCACGCGTGAATGCAGCCCATCCGCCCCCACTAACAATTCACCCGTCATCTCCCCTTCACTCGTGCCCACCACCACGCCGTCCTCACTCTGCCTGACGCTCTCCACCCTCACTCCCTGCTGGATCGCTCCCTGCCAGCTTGCCCGCAATGCCTCGTGCAATGCCGCCCGCCTCACCGCGATCGCTGCCAGCCCGCAATACTCTTGCGGACGCATCCGCGACAGCACCGTGCCATCCCGTAGCGCAATCCTCACCTCGCCCAGTTCAGCACCCGCCAACTTCACCCCCAGCCCCTCAAGGATTCGCCTCGCATTCGGCGCCAGCACAATCCCCGCCCCCGCATCCTCCAACCGTTCGCGCTTCTCGAGCACCACCACCTCATGTCCTTCACGCTCAAGCGCGATCGCCGTGGTTAGTCCCCCAATCCCGCCTCCCGCCACAATCACTCTCATGCCCGTCCACCTCCAAACATCTGCTTCAATCCCGCCCGCAGCATCGCGCTCTGCTGCTCAGCCCCGATCGTTTCCCGCAACCCGGCCACCAACAATCCGAAGTAAAGCGAGAAGAACAACATAAACTTCATCTCGTCGCTCATCCCCGTCACGCCGCGCAACTCATGCACCACCCATCCGCGAAACTCGGCGAGTCGCCGTTCCGCCATCCCGCCCCTTTCAACGTGAAACAACGAATGCGTCAGATATTGCCGCGACAACTCGGGGTTCTCGGCATAGCCCTCATACAGGCATTCACAAACATGAGCCAGTCGCCGCAACGCCTTACCCCGCGGCAGCGTTTGATAGGCCACCGCCAGCTTCTCGCCAAGGTGCGCGTCAAGCAGCGCCTCTGCCAGCGCCCCGAGAGAAGGGAAGTGCAAGAACACGGTCCCCTTCGCCACCCCCACCTCCCGCGCCACCATCTGCACTGTGGATGAATCAAGACCCCTCTTGCCCACCACCACTCGCGCCACCTCAAGAATCCTCAGCCGCGTCGCTTCTTTCTGCTCTGCTCTTACGCCCACAACAACTATCCTAAGTCACTGACTGCAGTCAGTCAAGAAGGTCGCCGCTCCCCCAATCCATACCCACAATCTTTCATCACCTACCCCCGGCTTTACTCCACCCGCGCTCCCCGAATCCACTTCAGCACCGTCTCATACTCCTCCGATGCCGACCCTTCCCGCGCATCCTTGCCCCACCGGCTCCCCCCGCCATGCGTGCTCGTATGCAACACCGGGTCCCCCGCATTGTCATTCGGCCGCGTCGGCTTCAGCAGCAACAAGCTCTGCTTCGGCTCCGCCAGATTCACCTTTGCGAGCGCCGCCCGATAGTTAAACCGCGTCTGCGCCTCCGTAAACCCACCCTTGGCCGCCATCCGCAACGCAAACTGCCCCTGCGTCGCATGGCACATCACACACGCCCGCCCATCACTTCCCACCTTCGCCAGCACCGGCTGCACATACTGCTTGAAGTACTCATAATCCGGCTCCACCGTCTTGGGCCGCTCCACCATGCCGCGCATCTTCTCCAGCTCCTTCTGCCCCCAGATCAGCTCGCTCGCCGCCCGCTTCACCTGCGCATCCTCATCCTTTGCGCTCACCTCCAGCAGCCGCAACGCCACATCCGAGCTGAACAGATTCGCATCCTCCGGGATCACCACATCCCGCCCTGGGTTGTAGCGGTTTAACGCCGACAGCCGCAACGTAAACCGCGACGGATCGAGCGCATCCACCATCCGCCGCCGCATCACTCCCCGCGCCTTCTCGGCAAACTGCTTGCCCAGCACCGGGTTCGTCGGCTCGGCTACATAAGTCTTCACAAAGATCTCCACCGCCGCGGTTTCAAGCTTCCGGTCCCCGCTCACAAACGCATCGAGCATCATCGTCCGCATCAGCGGCCCATCCGCGATATGCGGAAACACGCCCGCCGCCGCCATCGCCAGATCCACTCTCACTCCCTTGCCATCGAGTAGCAGTCGTTCGATCCTGCCCTGCAATAGCGGCTCCCGCGTCGGCCCCTCGCCCGGCGTCACTGCCGCCAGCGCCGGCAATAGCGTCTCCTGCGCCTCCATCTCGCCCGGCCGCAACACCTCGAGCAGCGCCGCGCTCAGCTCCTGCTGATACGCATACGGCACCTCGAGATTCAGCTTGCCGCGCGCCTCTCCGGCAAACACATACCGCACATCCGCCGCAAATTCCCCTCGTGCCATCTTCACCACCGCTACCGTCAATCGCGGGCTCAGCCCCTTCGGAAAGGCGCTCAGCGCCTTGATCGTCGCCCGCGTCACCTCGCCGCCCCGGCTCAGACAATCGAGCAACGCCTTCTCCATCTCCGGGCCCACCTCGCCCAGGTCCGGCAACTCGCTATCATTGCCCACCCGCGTCTTGTAGAACCCATTCTTCGCCCCATACCGGAACGAAGCCGTCTGCTCATAAGGCTCATACCCGCCCCGCTCCAGCCGCTCCACACCCCGCGCATACTCGGCAAAGTACGCCGGCAACACCACCTCCGTCCGCCCGTCCACATCCGGCGGCAACCCGGCATGCCGCTGCGGATGATCCCACATCGCCTCGAGCACGCTCACCACATCTCCACCGCCACGCAACGCCGCCGCGATCGCCTTCTGCGCCCGTGCCTTCCTCGCCGCGAGGCCCACCAGCGTCTTCTCCCGCAGCGCCTCGTCCTCAATCGCCGCGTTCCACGTCTCGAGATACCCCTCGTTCTCATCGATCATCGCGTACAGCGCCTGCTGATACGCCCCGCGCACCACGCGGTCCTGCTCCACGCCAATCCGCCGCGCCACCGTGCCCAACAACACATCCGCCTCATCCACGGTGTCCGCCCGCCACCCGTACCACCGCGCCATCGTGTTCGCCGCGGCAAACCGCACCAGCGGTTCCCGGTCTTCACTCAGCTTCACCACCAGCCCCAGCAACTCCCGCCGCTTGGTCCACTCGCGGAACTGCGTCCCCAACACCCGCAATCCCTCCCACCGCTCCATCGGCTTCCCGCTCCCGAGCAGCGCCTTCACCCGCGCCACATCCCCACTCGCCCGCGTCACTCTTGCCCGCTGCACCGCGCCCACCTTGCCCGGCTCCTCATCCCGGGGCGCCACATTCACACTCGCCCCCTCCGGCTTCACCAGGGCGCTCAGCGCCATCACCGCAAACTGCGTATCGCGAAACGGCGTATCAAACGCCTTCAGCTTCGCCTCGCCCTGCCATTCGCCGCTCTCCTTCTGCCGCGCCAGGCACAGTTCATACAACTGCCGCATCCGCGCATCCTCAAGCCCCACGCCCGCCTTCGCCAGCGCATACAGCGCATGCCACGATACAAACTCGGCCCCCTCCCACAATCCATCCTGCCCCTGCCGCCGCCACAGCTCTTCCACCAGCCCCGCCACCGGCTTGTTCATCTCCGCCATCGCGATGATCTTCCAGTTCAAATCGATCACCCCGCGCGCCGGCTCGCTTTCAATCCGTGCCGCCACTGCCGGTTCCCGCAACGCCCGGTACCGCGCATAAGCGATTTCAAACGGGCTCACATTCGGCGCCGCCCCGTCCGCTTCCTCGCCCCAGTGTTCCGTACCCGTCATCTTCAGATACGGCGCCAGTTCCTTCGTCCACATCATCGACCGCGCCGAGATCGCCCTTGCCGAAAAGATCGTCCGCGTCCAGCTCACACCCTCATGCCCCGGCAATGGTCGCGGATGATTCACCATCTGCTCCACCAGCGTCTGCCGCGCCACCGGGTTCACCTCCGGCCACCCTGCCGCGCGCGCCGTGTCATACCCGCGCAGTGTAAACACAGTCGGATGACAAGCCACACATCCCTGGATCTCCGTATGCGACATCACCTCGCGCACCGCCACCGCCCCTCTGCGCGGCACATTCGCATGCCAGCTCGCCCCCAGGCTCACCAGAAAATCCATCCCCATCCGCACGCGCTCCGCCGCATCCCGCTTTACGCCATACTTGCGCAGCCGCAACGTATACGCCGGATGATTCGCCGCCACGCGGATCAGATACTCCACCCCCGGCTCCATCCGCCGAGCACGAAAACTCGCCATCCCCGGCATCGTTTGCGTCGCCTCGGGCAGATACTGATACCCGCCCCCGCGATACACTTCCCATTCCCCCTGCGCCCCCCGCACAAACGTCTCCACATCGCTCGGCAGCTCGCGGTCCCCCACTTCCACGCTCAGATACGCCACCACTGGCACACTCTCGCGATTCCTTACGCGATACCAGTGGATCCCCTCTTCGGGCTTGCCCGTAAAGTAAGGCCGCTCATCGGCCAATGCATGATACTCGCGCCCCAGCTCCACATCGACAGGCCTTGCGCGATCTGCCGAAGATTCCGTCGCGAGCCCATCCTTCACCTCTTCCACACTCACCGGCACATCCCCAACCGGTCGCTCCTCGCTGGTCGCCCGCCAGTACAAAGTCCAGTCCGGATCCATCGGCCCCAGCACCTTCGCGCCGATCTCCATGCCCGCCTGGCGGATCGCCACGCGCCGCGGCTCTTCCGGCCACGCCTCTACATGCAGCCGATACAGTCGGCCCGGTACAACTTTCGGTTTGCTCGTTGGTACTTGCGACAGGGCGAGACCCGAGAGCAAAGCCAGCAACATCGAACGATATCTCACAGTGCTAGCCTCTCGGATAGGGATTTCCTATGATTCTACGCCTCTTCGTAACTGCCTTGCTTGCCCTCACCTGTCTTCATGCCCAACCCGGCACCCGTCGCGACTTCGACATCCCCGTCCCCGCCATGTCCGACCCCGCCACCCGCATCCCCGTCACTATCTTCGAAGGCGCCCGCCCCGGACCCACGCTGCTCATCACCTGCGGCATCCACGGCTTCGAGTTCGTTCCCATCATGGGCGCCCAGCGCGTCCTCGACCAAATCGACCCCGCCCAGCTCTCCGGCAAATTCATCCTCGTCCGCATCGCCCACCTGCCGGCCTTCGAGCGCCGCACCCTCTTCTTCAATCCCCACGACGGCCGCAACCTGAATCGCGTCTTCCCCGGCAGCCCCCTCGGCACCCAGTCCCAACGCATCGCCCACGCCATCTCGGATCTAATCGGACAGGCGGACTATCACATCGACTTCCACGGCGGCGACGGCACCGAAACTCTCGCCGACTTCGCCGGCTCCTATGGCGGCAAACTGGCCGAAAAGCAATTCGAAACATCCAACCAAATCGCCCGCGCCTTCGGCCTCCCCCGCATCGTCGAATACAAGGTCGACACCGAAGAGCAGCTCAACACCGGCCGCAGTTGCAATCGTCAGGCGGTAGCCATGGGCAAGCCCACGGTATTGGTCGAAATGGGCGGCCGCGGCACCGCGACGGAAACCCAAATCACCCTCGGAGCCAGAGGAATCACGAACGTATTGAAGTCGCTAAAGATGCTCCCCGGCGCCCCCATGTTGAACCGCATGATGCCCCTCCGCTTCACCGGAACAACAAGCCTCACCTACACGCAGACAGGCATCTGGTACCCGGCCCTGACGGCGGGCGACCCGGTCACCAAGGGCGCACTCATCGGAGTAGTAAAGTCCCTCGAAGGCAAAGAACTCGAGCGCCTCACCTCCCCCACCACCGGCATCATCCTCTACATGAATTCCGCCCCACCCGCCAACACCGGCGAATCCGCCCTAACCATCGCCGTGCCTTGATGCTTTGCGATGCCGGTTCGACCCACAGTGCTAACTGCATACTGTTAGCGGACAGAGCCTTGACGGGGTGTAGTCGTTCGATTACACTCGAGTAGTGTTTATCGTCAGGCCATTGCCACAGTTCACTGCTTGGCTCAATGGCTTGGAAGATTCAGCACTGCGCGCCATTATTGCGGCCCGTATTCTACGAGTTCAGCTCGGCCTGATGGGCGATGTGAAGCCAGTGGGCGACGGTATCTCCGAATTGCGGATTCATTTTGGTGCGGGCTGGCGCCTATACTTTTGCAGACGCGGCAAGCAGGTAGTGATTCTGCTGGCGGGCGGTTCAAAGGATACGCAGCAGAAAGACAT
>CAZBTA010000189.1:0-9983 GCA_964494515.1 uncultured Bryobacter sp. | reverse complement strand
TGGTGATGCAGCAGAAGGAGATCGCGCGGTGGGTGGCGGCGCTTGAGGCGGCGCGGGAGGCGATGTTACAGATTCGGGGGATGGCAACCGATGGAGTGGGGGAGGTTACTTAGTGGAGGAGATTTTGTGGGTAGCGCGGTTTTTGTGGGTGGCGGCGTGGAGGACTTTCGGGGTAGTTTGTGCGCTGGGTCAATGCGGATTGATTGGGCTTGAAGAGATGGTTTGGTTCTGGCGGAAGTTGAGGGGGCGGGGAGAGTCTTGAGGGATGTGTTGCGCGTGTTTGAATCGCCGCCGGCGGGGGCTCTGGGGAGAGGGGCTTTATTGGTGTAGGAATGCGAGGCAAAGATCGCGACGAGGGGATGGCGCAGTCCCCTCGTGAACGCGAGGTGTTGCTGGTGTCGTAGATGACGGGCGCCGGACTAGAGGGCGAGGCTTGTTAACTCGAAAACCGGGGCCCAGGTGGAAGAGGTGGGAATGTCGTAGAAGGCGCCTTCGAGTAACTCGGGGCCGTAGAAGAACTGGTTGCCTTGCTTTTTGAGGTTGGCGGCGATGGTGGCATCGGGGACGCCACGCTTGAGCAGATAGGCGCGGACGGGGATGCACCAGCGCTCACCGGCGAAGCGCCACTGGTTGTTGGCGAGGGTGACGTCGAGGGTGGGCTTGGCGGTGGGGTCGAGGACGGGGCCGGGCGCGGGTGGGGCGGCGTTGTTGATGAGAGATAGGACCCAGGATTTGTCGACCTTGGTGCCGGGGCAGGATTTTCTGGTTTGGGGATCGTCGCGGTGGAAGAGGATGGTTTCGGGGGTGATGGGGATGTTGAGCCAGGTGGCGAGTTGGCGGGTGGCCTGGGCGGCGGTGCGCCAGCAATCGAGGCCGCGGCCGGAACGGGGGCTCTCGGTGTCGTAGTTGCCCAGGACCTCGATGCCGATGGAGGAGGAGTTGAAGCTGACGGCGTGGATGCCGCGCTTGTTGAGCGCGCACATGCCCCAGAGTTGATCGTCATCGACGAAGAGGTGGGGGGCAGAAGACCAGCCGTTGGTGACCTTGTAGAAGTGTTCGAGATTGGCAAGGTGTTGGGCCGTGAAGCCGTTGGGGCGCTGGGCGAGAGAGGGAGCGCCCGTGTGATGGAGGGTGATCGACTTGGCCCAGGTGGGCGGAGTGATCGTGGTGAGGTAAGGGGCGAAGGTGGACGGTGTCCAGACGCGGCCGGTGTTTTCAAAACCCATGGGTGAGTCTTACACGTTTTACTTGAGGGACGCAATGGCGTTGCGAATGCGCTCGATGCCGGTGGGGGAGGCGCCGACTTCTTCGAGGATGATTTTGCCGGTGGCATCAACTACGAAGATGGTGGGGATGGCGTCGACCTTCCAGGCCTCGCGCTGGGGGCCCGCGGGGGCGTGGAGATGGCGCCAGTTGTAGCCTTTTTCGGTGGCGTAGGAGGAGGCGGTCTCGGCGGATTCGTCGTTATTGATGCCGATGAAGTGGATGCCGGTGGAGCGGGTGTCTTTTTCAAGCTGGGCGAGGATGGGCATTTGCTCGCGGCAGGGCGCGCACCAGGTGGCCCAGAAATGGATGAGGGTGGGCTTGCCGGTGAGGTCGGCGTTGGTGACGGTTTGGCCTTTGAGGTCAGTGAGGGAGAACTGGGGCAGGGGTTGGTTGGTGTGGTTGGTGAGTGGTTGGCGGGTGTCGAATTCGATGGAGTTGACCTGGGCGAAGTCAGGAGGTGGGGTGAAGCTGAAGTCTGTATCCGCGGGTAGGTTATTGAGGGCTTGATAGGTGTAGGTGGTGATGGAAAGGGTATCGTTGCCGGGGCCGAACGGTGCCTGGCTGAGGCGGTTGGTGGTGCGAGATTCGTCGCGGAGAATTACGAAGCGGTCGGGGTCGATGAAGAACTTGCGGGCGAAGGGGTAGGAGGGTTGGAATTCGCCTTTGAACTCGATCACTTTGCAGTGGACGAGGCGCGTGCCGTCACGGATGGTTTGGTCGGGCAGAAGGGTGGGCGTGCCACGGAAGCGCATGAGGAATTCTGGGCGGGTGAGTTCGGCGTAGCGCAGGTTCGAATGAGCCATCATGAGGATGTTTCCGCCGGTGCGGACGTTGAGAACGTCGCCAGTTACTGGGGAGGCAACGAACTTACGGTGATAGAGCGCTGCCCGCCAGAGCGTTGTGCCGTCGCTGGCAATGATGGTGGGCGAAGGGGTTTGGTCGAAGAAGAAGCGCAGCTTGTTGGAGCCACCGTAGACGACTTCGCCGTGGTCGAGTCTTGTGTCAGCACCGTTTGGGCCGTTGGAGAATCTGGTGGTTTGCCAGGTGTAGTGGTAAGTCTTGAGCGCTTTGTGGCGTTCGGTGATTTTGTTGATGAGGTCGGTGGGGTCTGACTGGGAGAGGACCAGTAAGAGGGGTAGTAACATGTGCGCCTCCTGTTGTGAGTGATGACGCGCGCGGGCGGGCAAGCGTGGAGAGAAATCTGCTGCTAGGGTGAATGGAGCATGGCGAAGACGGTGCTGGTGACGGGGGTGAGCGGGTTTCTTGGTGGGGCGCTCGGGAGGCGCCTTGGCGAGATGGGTTGGCGTGTGACCGGGGTGGGCCGGAGGGCGGCGCGAGCGGGGGCTTGTGAGCGAGAGGTGCGGGGAGACTTGAGCTTGATGGATATGGGGGTGTTGGGGCGGTTTGATGTGGTGGTGCATTGTGCGGCGCTGGCGGCGCCGTGGGGGCCGCGGGCCGAGTTTGAACGGCATAATGTGGTGGCGACGCGAAGGGTGATGGAACTGGCGGAGCGGTGTGGGGCGCATCTCGTGTTTGTGTCGAGCTCGAGTGTTTACTACCAATGGGGCGATCAGTTGGGGATCACCGAGCAGACCCCGTGGAGCGAGCCGGCGCTCAATGAATATGCGCGGACGAAACGGGTGGCCGAGGAGATGGTGATGCGGGCCCAAATGCCCGTGACGATTGTGCGGCCGCGCGCGATCTTTGGGCCGGAGGATACGGTGCTGTTCCCGCGGATTCTCAGGGCGGCGCGGACGGGAAGTCTGCCGCGGATTGTGCGGGCGGATGGGCGACTGGCCGTAGGAGACCTGATCTATATCGATAACCTTGTCGAGATGATGGTGCGGGTGATCGAGGGGCGAGTTACTGGTAGTTACAACCTGACGAATGATGAACCGGTAGAGATGTATCCGTTTCTTGAGGGGATCTTTCGGGAGCTCGGGTACCCGCCGTTGCGGCGGGAGGTGTCGGAGGGCGTGGCGTTTGCGCTGGCCCGGGGGCTTGAGCTGGCATCGATGGTGACGGGCAACCGGTGGGAGCCGCCGATTACGCGATTTGGGGTAGAGGTGATGGTGCACTCGAAGACGTTTGATGTGAGTGCGGCGAAGCGCGTGCTGGGGACGGTGCCGGTGAGCCTTGCGGAGGGGAGACGGAGGTTTATCGAATGGGTGCGGCAATAGGACTGGTGTTTGTGGCGTTGACGCTGTGGCGCGTGTGGCTCGCGGCCCGGTATGAAGCGCGGCGGGGAGCGGTGTTGTGTGAGGACGTGACGGTGACGGTGGTGCAAGCGGTGCTCGGTGGAGATCCGTTGTTGGCTGAGTGCTTGCGGCGCAATGCGGAGGCGAGCCCGTGGGCGCGGTTTGTCTGGCTGGTGGATGAGGATGATGAGGTGGGGCTTGAGGCGGCGCAGGCGAGTGCGCGCGAGAATGTGGTGGTGGTGCTGGGGCCGGGGCCGCGCGATGGGGAGAACCCGAAGCTGGTGAAGCTCGAGCGGGCGCTGGAGCATGTGCGGGGGGATGTGGTGGTGGTGCTTGATGACGATACGGTGATCGAGGCGGCGGGATTGTTGCGTCTGGCGAGCGAGGCGATGACGGGCGATCTGGTGACGGGCTTGCCGGTGTTTGTCGCGGGGGCGGGGTGGTGGGAAAAGCTGGTGGGTGGGTTTGTGAACGGGAATGCCTGGGCGACTTACTTTGCGGTGGCGGAGGTGGGCGAGGGGCATACGATTAACGGCATGATCTATGCGGCGCGGGTGGACTTGTTGCGCGCGATGGGGGGCTTTGCCGCGGCAGGGATGGTGGTGACGGATGACTATGCGGTGGCGAGGATGTTTGAGCGGGCAGGGCGGCGGATTGTGCAGAGCAGGGTTAGGGCGGAGGTGAGGCTGACGATTGAAGGCGGGCGGCATTATGTGAGTGTGATGCGGCGGTGGATGATCTTTGCGCGGATGTACTTTAGCGAGCAGCGGGGGCTGATGGGGATGTTGCTGGCGGGATTGCCGGCGGTGATGCCGCTGGTGGTGGTGATGGGGTGGGGATGGTGGGGCCTGGGCCTGGTGGTGCTGAAGGCGCTGGTGGTGCGGGGAATGGCGCGAGTAAATGATGGGGTGGTGGCGCTGGTGGTGGCAGATCTGTTGACGCCGGTGTTCTTTGCAATGGCGCTGGTGATGGGAAACCGGATGCGCTGGCGCAAGCGGAAGATCATGATCGAGGGCGGGGCGATTCGCTACGGGGCATGAACTATCTCGAGCGACTGGAGCAGATGGATGAGGCGGGGACGCTGCTAGTGCCGGCACGGCGGCGGGTGTTGTTGTGGACGGGACAATCAGGTTATGCGGCGGGGGCACTGCGGGGCGAGCAGCGGGAGTTTCTTGCGGCGGTGGCTGGGGAGGATGCGGTGATGGCGGGGTTTCCGTTCCATCATGAGTTTGATCGCGAGTATGAGCTGCGCATCTGGCGGGCCAGCTGGCGCAATGCGCGGCAGACTTGGTGGTGTGCGGCGAATGGGCGCTACCGGCGGGCAGTGGGACGGGTATTGCGGCAGGCGGTGGAGAGCGTGAGCGAGCGCTTGATGATCGTGTGCGGGAGTTGTGGGATGGAGATTGTGAACGCGGCTTGTGAGGAGATGGGCGGGCGTTTGCCCCAGAAGGTGGAGATTGTGGGGTTGGGGCCGACGTGCCTGCGGCCATTGCGGTTGGAGCGGGTACGCGTGGTGCAGGGGCGGGGTGATCGCTGGAGCCAGTGGTTGTATCGCGGGCCGGTGGCGGCGGTGAGCAACGGCGGGCATCTCGATTACTGGCAATGCGAACAGACGCGTGGCGTGGTGCGGGGATGGTGGCGGGCGTGAGCGGGGTGTTGTTTGTTTCACCGCCGTTTGAAGGCCACTTGAACCCGCTGCTGGTGCTTGAAGGAGCGGCGCGCGGGGCCGGGTATGAGACGCGGGTGTTTCGTGGTGGGCGGTTTGTGGCGGAGCTGTTGGCAGTGGCGAACTGGCCAAAGTCAACGACAGGCAATCCGCTACGCAAAGTGGAACAGTTGCGCGAGACGCTGCGGATGCTGGGGGCGCTGCAAAGCGAGTTGCGCGAGATTGTGCGTGAGATGAAGCCGGAGGTGATTGTTGCGGATTCGGTGGCGATCGTGGCGGGGCCGGTGGCGCGGGAGTACGGTGTGCCGTGGATGACGACGATCGCGACGCCGTTTTCAATTGAGAACCGTCGCGGTGTGCCGGCGTATTGTGGCGGATGGAAGCCGGGATGGGCACTGCGTGATGCGGCGGGGCGAGCGGCGGTGAAGTGGTTTAAGGATGGGGTAGCGTGGTGGTTTGCGCGAGAGTTTCGTGAGTTGGGGTTGGCGCGACGGTTGCGGCCGGATGGGACGGAGGCGATTTACTCGGGGCAGGCGCTGCTGGGGTTTGGCATTGGCGAGATGGAGTTTGATCGCGATTGGCCGGCGGCGTTTGAGATGATTGGGCCGGTGGTGGGGCGGGGAAGGCCGGTGGAGCCGCTTGCGCTTGGCGCTGGCCGGCAAGTGCTGGTGACGTTGGGGACGCATCTCGGGTGGGCCAAGGGCGAAATGGTGCGTGCAGTGGTGGGGATGGCGACCGCGATGCCCGAGGTTGAGTTTACGGTGACGTTAGGTGGGGGAGAGGGCGAGATGGGGCAGGTGGCACGGAATGTCCGGGTGGTGCGGTATGTGGATTACCGGGAGCATCTCGGGCGCTTTGACGCCATCGTGCACCATGGCGGGGCAGGGGTGGTGAATGCGTGTGTGCTGGCGGGGAAGCCGAGTGTGGTGGTGCCGCTTGATTATGACCAGTTTGACTATGCAGCGAGAGTGGAATGGTTTGGGCTCGGCAAGCGAGCCCAGGGGATGACAGATGTGCGGCGGCTGTTGCCAGCGGTGCTCGGTGGAACGTGGCCTAGATTGCGCGAGATGCAGCGGAGCGCGCAAGCGTATCAACCGGAGCGTCGGTTTCTGGAGCGCCTGAGCCAAACCATTTTGCCGGCAGGAACGAATCAGCCGAAAAGCGACCCCCACCAAAGATAAGCGACATCAAGGAGGCCCACAGGAAGGGGAATGGCGTGGCGGCGACGAACTTGTCGGGATCGGCGAGGAACGACGAAAAGGCTTCCCAATCGGCTGTGATGTAGGCGACCAGCATGTTGATGGTGAGCGTGAAGCCGGTGGCGCGGGTGGCAAGGCCGAGCATGAGCAGGATGCCGCCGGTGAGTTCGACGCCGGCCACGAACTGGGCATTGAGCGCCGGGAAGGGAATGCCGAGCGAAGTGAAGAAGCCGGTGACCTTATCGAGGTTGTTGACTTTACCCCAGCCGGTGACAGCGAACTGCCAGCCCCAGTAGAGACGGACAAGCAAGAGGAAGGGGGAGACGAGCGAGGCCGTGGAGGTGTTGAAGATGCGGAAGGCGAGTTCGATCAGGGGTTTCATGATTGGGTGGATCCTTTTGTTTTGCGGGTGGGATTGGTGAGCCAGCCGAGTTCGGCCCAGAGCGCGAACCATTGCTGGAGTTGCGTGCCGGAGGCATTGGCGCTGGCGAGAACGCTCGCGAGAGTGCCGCCACGCTGTATGGCAGCAAGGAGTTGATACTCTTCAGGCGTGAGGCGGCGGTAGTAGACGGTGCCGTTGTGACGGTGGATGGCGAGCCGGGTGCGCTCGGGGCGTGGCTTGGGCGGGTTCTCGCCGAGATTCAGCAGGAATGTGTCCACTGGAAACTCGAGGTCGAGCAGGGTGATATACGGCTGCAGGCCGATGCGGAGGCGGGGGCCGGGAAGGAGGAGATGTTCCGGATCGAGAGTGGGTGCGCTGGGGCCATCGAAGGCATGGATGTGGGCCCATTCCAGGCGTGCCATGTCGAGGGCACGAGTGGCATCACGTCCGAGCAGATGTGCCTGCGTAGGCAGCCACTGGACCATGCGTGAGCCGAGGTCGCGAAGGGTGTAAGAGCGCGAGGGATTGGCCAGGAGATATGCGGTGGCGAGCCGGTTGAAACGGCTCGGACCGATGATGGCCCGGAGGCCGGAGAAGTCATCGGCCAGATTGTCGAGCAGGCGTGACCAATAGCTGCGGCGGTAGATGGCGAGCCGCTCGAGGGAGGTTAGCCGCGCGCTGGGGGTAATCAAGAGGCGTGCCTCGGCGTTAAGCTTGCGCGTGGCCGTCGGTGGCGCCATCAGAGATTGGGCAAAGCGTTGTTGGAGCTCGCGGAGATTCATGCGTGCACCGCCTGGGGCTGAAATTGACGAGCCTTCAGGGCTTCGGCATGCACTTCGTCGAAGGATGGGATGGAATCGTCCCATTCGAGCAGGGTCGGAGTGGGGCCGCAACGGCGGATGGCATGGGCATAAAGGTCCCAGACGGGGGCACAAACGGGATGGTCGTGCGTGTCGAGGATGTAGTTGTCGAAGTTGGAATGGCCGGCGAGGTGGATCTGGGTGACGCGTTCGGCCGGCACGGCGTTGAGGTAGGTGTAGGGGTCGAAGTTGTGGTTGCGCGAGGAGACGTAGATGTTATTGACGTCGAGCAGAATGCCGCAGTTGGCGCGCTCGACGACTTCATTGAGGAATTCCCACTCGGTCATCTGCGAGATGTGGAATGAGGCGTAGCTGGAGACATTCTCGACGGCGATGGGGACCTCGAGGTAATCCTGTGCCTGGCGAATTTTGCGGGCGGTATGGCGGGCGGCCTCGAAGGTGTAGGGCATGGGGAGAAGGTCGTGGGTGTAGGTGCCGTCGACGCTGCCCCAGCAAAGATGGTCGGTGATCCAGGGCGAACCTGTGCGGCGGATGAGAGTTTTGAGGCGCTTCAGGTGGTCGCGATTGAGGGGTTCGGCCGAGCCGAGATAGAGGGAAACACCGTGCTGGATGACGCGGTATTGATCGAGGATGCGGTCGAGGACTTCGAGGGGCCGCCCGCCGTCGACCATGTAATTCTCCGAGATGATCTCGAACCAACTGACGACCGGCGTATGTTCGAGGATGTGGCTGATGTGGGGTAGCCGCAGGCCGATACCGATGTCGTACTGCGAGCGTTGCGGGGTGGAAAGCATGGGCGAGAACCTTGGAACAAAGAAAGCGGGGAGGAGGGAAGAGAAGCCTCACTCCCCGCGGTAAGCGTTAGGCCTTGGGCTTGGAGCCGTCGGTGGCGCAAGCGCCCTTGCCCTTGCATTCGTTCTTGCCGAACTCCTTCTTGGAGCCGCCGCCGTTACCCTTGCAAGAGTTCTGACCCTTGCAGGCGTGCTTTTCAACTTCCTTCTTCTTTTCTTCGGCGGAGACGCCGATCGAAAGGCCCTGCTGATAGGACGAAAGAGGCTGGGCAGCGCGGACGGCCGTGCCGCTGACAAGGCCAGCCAACGCGGCGGCCATGGCGAGTGAGTGCTTTGAAAGTTTCATTGATCGATCTCCTGAGTGTTGCTTGGCAAGCCCGGCAAGCGTTATCGCTCATCGTCTTCCCATGCCCGACTATTTGCTGGCGGTGGGGGTGGAGTTACGCAGGAGATCTAAAATTTATTGTGAAGGAAGCGTAATCAGGTCGAGCTGGAACAGGCGACGGGTGGCACGGAACTTCTCGGCGAGGGGTGCAGGTTGCCAGGGAACCACCCCGGCCTCCAGACCGAGCAGGTCGCGAGTTGAAGGCGGCGGGTAGGGCGAGGCCAGCGTGAACTCGAGAGGGGAATGCTGGGTGAGCTGATAATCCTCACAGCCATGGGAGAGGAAGTAATCATTGACATCCAGGGGGTAGAGCAGTGTGCCGTGAGGATGGAGCAGGACGTCACTCATGCGACCTTCGACGGCGGCGAATGAATAGAAGGGATTGCCGCACGAGCAGGATGTTACCAGTGGTAACAGAACGTCCTCGAGTAGGTAATCGCAATAGTTCTGGCTGGTACGCGTGAGATCGGTGATAACCGGGGCGAGGCGTCCGCCGGGAAGTGGCCAAGGGGTGAGGGCCAGCAGGTCTTCGTTCCAGTGGAGGTTGCCTTGTGGGCAACTGGTGGCGAGAAAGCCCTCACGTGCCTGGTAGACAATGGCCGGGGATATACCGAAGTTACGCACGAGGCGAGCCCGGTGTTGGGGCAGGAGCGGCTCGGCACCGGCGAGAATGACGTCGGGATGCAGTTTGCCAGCCGGCAGAGCGAGCAGCGCGCTGGGCGGGCCGACAAGGATGGTGGGGCGGAAGGAAATGAGGTCGGGAAGCCAGATGTCGACAGGAGTGGAGAGAGAGAAGTGGCGCAACTGGAGCAGGCGCCCCTGATTCGCCGTCTGGTAGAGACGGTTGTCGTGCTTGAGCAGCAGGGCGACACGCGCGCCGATGAGATGGCGCAGCGGAATGGTGCGGGCAATGAAGGCGCCGAGCCAGGCATCGCGCTCGGCGGGATCGGTGATGAAGACGCCCGGCGAGCCGCTGGTTCCGGTGGAAAGGCCAAAGGAGATGCCGGGATAGCGGGGATCTGGCCCATGCTGGAGCTCGTGCGCGGCGAGGTCGCGAGCTGCCTCAAGCGTGAGGCCGAAGCGATTGAACGCGGCAAATCGAGCGGCATATTCCATTGGTGTGAGAAACGTGGTGGCCGCCGGGTGGGGCCGGGACTGCATTGTCTTGGCCCGCCACCAGGCACGAGCAATGCGGAGGGCCGAAGGCATTAGCGTGACTCAAAGGCGGCGATGCTGCGCTCAGCCAGTTCGTCGAAGGCTGGAGCGTGAATTACG
>CAZBTA010000188.1:0-10010 GCA_964494515.1 uncultured Bryobacter sp. | reverse complement strand
AAGGGCGCGGGCAAATGGGTGGAAACGGTGATCGACACGGCCGGCCCGATCGAATTCGCCTTTCTGGTGGACCTCGATAATGATGGCAAAGCCAACGAGATCTTGCCGCAGTATGGCGGCAAGACGGAAACCTGCTGGTACCGGTTCAAGAACGGCAAGTGGGAAAAGGTAATCGCGTATGCGGGCAACCTCGGCCACGGTATCGGCGCGGGCGATCTGAACAAAGATGGGCGAACTGACATCCTGAGCCCGATGGGATGGCTGGAGGCGCCGGCCGATCCCACGCAGGCGAACTGGGTGTTCCATCGTGACTTCCCGGCCCTGAAATCGCTGAGCTTCATGTATGTGCTCGACGTCAACGGCGATGGCCGGCAGGATGTTGTCACCGGTAACGCACACGACTACGGATTCTTCTGGCTGGAGCAGAACGCGGGTGGGACGTTTGAGGTGCGCATGATCGACGACTCGTGGTCACAGCCGCATGCGATTACCATGGTGGACCTGAACAAGGACGGCAAGCCGGACTTTCTGACCGGCAAGCGCTACATGGCGCATAACGGCAAGGACCCCGGCGAGCGTGAGCCGCTCGGCATCTACTGGTTTGAGTTCTTCAAGGACAAAGCCGGCAAGCTGCAATGGACCAAGCACGTCATCGATTATTCGACGCGGACGGGCGGCGGCATGCAGTTGCCGGTGGCGGATCTGAATGGGGATGGCCGGCTCGACATTGCCGCACCGGGCAAGTCGGGGCTTTATCTGTTTCTCGGCGCGCCTACTTTGTAATGTTGTGGCGGACCAGCCATTTGGCGAGCAGGTCCGCCCATGAGCTCAACACCCAGTCGGTAGGCGCCAGACCTACACCATGGCGACCATGTTCGAAGATGTGCATCTCGGCCTCGACACCGTTCTTGCGCAGCGCGGTGTAGTAGGCGAGGGCGTTCTCGACTGGCACCGACTGGTCATCCGTGGTGTGGAAGATGAAGGTCGGCGGCGTCTTGGCGGTGACCTGCTTTTCATTGCTCATCAGTTCAGCCAGTTTGGGGTCCGGGGTATCGCTGCCTAGCAGGTTGCGGCAGCTCCCCCTGTGGCGCCACTCTTCGGTACAGGTGATCACGGGATCGCTAAGAATGGCAAAGTCGGGCCGGGTCTGCGCGGTGAAATGCGTGGAGATCGTAGCCGCGAGATGGCCACCGGCCGAGAAGCCCCAGACGCCAACGCGCCCCGCGTCAACGCCCCATTCTTTGGCGCGACCGCGAACGATCTTAAACGCCTCACTGACGTCGTCCAACATGGCCGGGTGCTTGTGACGGGGGCCGAGGCGATACTTGAGCACAAATGCGTGAACACCCATGGAATTGAGCCAGCGCGCGATCTGCACGCCTTCGTGATCCATGGCGAGATTCTGATAGCCGCCACCTGGACAAACCACCACAGCAGCGCCAGTGGCGCGGGCCTTGTCAGCAAGATAAGGCGTGAGCTCGGGGCGGTCGCGTTCGTCTTCGAAGACACCTTTAGCGGGGTAAAGGGGGACGGGAGACTGGGCCAGAGTAGCCAGTAGCAAAAGACTCGTAATCACCACTCCACACTATGTGATGCGAGTTGGATTTGGCAACAGATCCGACATGCTGGAGCAGTGGATGCTGGGGTAGACTCGTGTCTGTGAAAGCCTTCGACTATGCCGCTCCGGCAAGTCTGGACGAAGCGGTTTTGCTGCTCTCAAGCCATGCAGACGCCAGGCCGCTGGCCGGCGGAACCGACCTTATTGTTCAGATGCGCAGTGGACGACGCTCCCCCTCACACGTCGTCGATATCAAGAAGATCCCTCAACTTTCGGCCCTTCACTTCGACGCCGCCCATGGCCTGACCATCGGCGCCGCGGTGCCTTGCCATCAGTTACGCGATGATGCCGCGGTGAAGTCGCACTTCCCTGCTCTTGCCGAGGTCTGCTCATGGATTGGCGGAACGCCGATCCAGGGGCGTGCCTCGCTTGGTGGCAATCTCTGCAATGCCGCACCCAGTGGGGACTCGATTCCGCTGCTGATCGCACTTAACGCCAGCGCCTTGATCTATGGCCCGAGCGGCGATCGTCGCGTGCCGGTGGAACAATTCTGCATTGCCCCGGGAAAGAACATTTTGCTGCCTGGTGAGCTTCTCGTGTCAATCCATCTGCCCGTGCCACCAGCACAACATGGCGCAAGCTATCTGCGCTTTATCCCGCGCAATGAGATGGACATTGCCGTGGTTGGGGCCGGGGCGGCGATCTCCCTCGATGGTGACCGCATTTTGAGCGCCAAGCTGGCCTTGTCATCCGTTGCTCCGACGCCACTGCTCGTGCCGGCGGTGAGCGAATTACTGCTGGACAAGCAGCCGAGTGAAGCGTTGTTCGCCGAAGCGGGCGAATTGGCGCGCGAGGCGGCGAGGCCGATTTCAGACATGCGCGGCCCTGCAGAATATCGCAAGCATCTGACCGGCGTAATGACCCGGCGCGCGCTTACCAAGGCATGGGAACGGGCAAGGGGGAAGCAGTAATCATGGCAAAGAAAGTTCAAGTCTCGACCACCATCAATGGCGAAGCAGTGGAGTTTTTGTGCGAACCACGACAATCGCTGCTTGAGTGTTTGCGTGATGTGGTGGGTTTAACGGGCACGAAGGAAGGCTGCGGAGACGGCAATTGCGGCTCCTGCACCGTCGAGCTGGACGGGCGCATCGTCACGTCCTGCCTTGTGCTCGGAGTGGAAGCCGAGGGCGCTCAGGTGCGTACGGTCGAAGGCCTCGCTCACGGGCAAGCCCTGCAGCCGTTGCAACAAGCGTTTCTTGAAGGAGCGGCGCTGCAATGCGGCATCTGTACGCCGGGCTTTCTCGTGGCGGCGGATGCGTTGCTGCGGCGCAACCCCAACCCGACTGAAGACGAGATTCGCTTCTGGCTCGCCAACAACCTGTGCCGTTGCACGGGCTACGACAAAATTGTGCGCGCCGTTCAAGCCGCTGCGGAGGCAACGCGATGAGCTATCAGGTGATTGGAACAAGACCAGTGCGCCCGGATGGCGCCGACAAGGTTACCGGTCGCGCGCTTTACGGCGCTGATGTAAAGCTGCACCGCATGGTGCACGGGGCCGTACTGCGTAGTCCACACGCACATGCGCGGATTCGTGGCATCAGAACGGAAAAAGCGCTCGCGCTGCCTGGTGTGCTTGCGGTGGTAACTGCCGCGGATTTTCCGCCGGCACCCGCCGACAAGATGGTGGACTTTGGCGAAGGCGATACGCTGCTCAGCTCGCTGCGGGGCAACGTGCTCGCTACAGACAAAGTGCTCTATGTTGGCCATGCGGTGGCTGCGGTGGCGGCTATGGATGCGCAAACCGCACAGGAGGCCGCAGCGCTGATCGAAGTGGATTATGAGCCGTTGCCAGCGGTCTTCACCACGCAGGAAGCCATGGCGCCCGGCGCGCCTCTGTTGCACGAAGGCCTGCACGACGGCAATGTGGCGGAATACATTCGCCACGAAGTCGGCGACCTTGAGAAGGGTTTTGCGGCGGCAACCGTTGTGGTGGAGCGCGAGTGGAACACCGCAACCGTCCACCAGGGCTACATCGAGCCGCAGAACGCCACAGCCTACTGGAGCCCCGACGGGCGGATCCAGATCTGGTGCTCGACGCAGGGGTCCTTTGTGGCGCGTGATGCCACGGCGGCGGTGCTGGATCTGCCGGTATCACGCCTGAAGGTGACGCCGATGGAGATCGGTGGCGGGTTTGGCGGCAAGATCAATGTTTATCTCGAGCCAGTGGCGGCGTTGCTGTCGAAGAAAGCTGGCCGGCCGGTAAAGCTCGTCATGAACCGCCGGGATGTGTTTACCGGCACCGGGCCCACGCCGGGGTCGCATGTGAAGGTAAAGATCGGCGTGGACGCCAACGGCAAAATTACCGCCGCGCAAGCCTGGCTGGCTTACGAAGCAGGCGCCTGGCCGGGCGCCATGGTGGGCCCGGGCTCGATGACCGTGTTTGCCTGCTACGAGGTGGAGAACGCGCTGGTGGAAGGGTTTGACGTTGTCGTGAATAAACCGTCCACGGCGGCGTATCGCGCGCCGGGGGCGCCCAATGCTGCTCTTGCCACAGAAACGGTGCTCGACGACATTGCCGCAAAGCTGGGCATCGATCCGCTCGAGTTGCGATTGCGCAATGCGGCCAAGCCGGGCACGCGCCGTGTGGATGGCCCGCGCTACAAGAGCCTCGGCTGCGTGGAAGTGATCGAGGCGATGCGCCAGTCCAAACACTACCAATCGCCGCTGCCGGGGCCAAACTGCGGTCGTGGCGTGGCGATCGGCTTCTGGTTTAACGCCGGGCTTGCCAGTTCCGCTACGCTCACAGTCAATAACGACGGCACGGTGAATCTGATCGAAGGGTCAACCGATATCGGTGGCTCGCGTGCTTCGCTGGCCATGCAGGCCGCCGAGGTGTTGGGCTTGCCTGTGGAAGCTGTAATCCCGACGGTGGTCGACACCGATTCCATCGGCTACACGGGCGTCACCGGTGGCAGCCGCACCACGTTCGCCACGGGTTATGCCGTGCATGATGCCGCGCAGGCGGTACTCACCCAGCTCAAGCAGCGGGCCGCGCGGATTCTCGGTGTGGAAGAAGTGGCCTACGACAAGCAGGTCTTCAGCGCGAATGGCAAACAGTTGCACTTCGCCGAACTTGCCGCCAAGCTCGACGGCACCGGTGGGCCGATCACGGCTTCGGCAGCGGTAAATCCTCGTGGTGTCGGCGGCAGTGTGGCCGGCTTGATCGTCGACGTGCATGTGGACCCCGAAACGGGCAAGACCGACGTGCTGCGGGTGACCAGCGTGCAAGACGCGGGCAAGGCGATCCATCCCAGCTACGTCGAAGGGCAGATGCAGGGCGGCACGGCGCAGGGGATCGGGTGGGCGTTGAATGAAGAGTACTTCTACGACGCAACCGGCGACATGCGCAACTCGAGCTACCTCGACTACCGCATTCCCACCGCGCTCGATCTCCCGATGATTGAAACGGTGATCGTTGAGGTGCCCAACCCAGGTCATCCGTTTGGCGTGCGCGGGGTGGGCGAGGCAAATATCGTGCCGCCGCTGGCGGCGGTGGCAAGCGCCATCGAACACGCCACGGGCCGCCAGATGCACCGGCTACCGCTCAATCCGCCAACCGTGCTCGGGTACTGATGGCGGTGGTTCACATTCCGACGCTGCTACGCCGCCATACGGGCGGCGTAGCACGTTTTGAACTACAGGGCACTACGGTGGGGGAGTTGCTGGATCAACTCGAGCAGTTGCACCCCGGCATCAAGGCGCTGCTGTTGCGGCCCAACCTCGCCGTCTCGGTCGACGACGAGATCTCTCCGATTGGCGGGATGGAGGCGGTGCACCCCGATTCTGAAGTGCATTTCGTCGCCGCAATTGCGGGCGGCTAAATGGACTTGATGCGGATCGATTTGTACTCGATCCATTTGCCCTTCTGATGCGCCTGCACCATGACGGTGCCGGCTTCGGTGCGATCGAGCTTCTGGCAATTCACGACGGTTTCGCCATTGATGCGCACCACACAATGCTTGCCCTTGACGAACAACTGAAACAGGAACCACTCTTCGGGCTGGATGCGCGGGTAGGGATTGGCCCGTTCAAGGCCGTAAAGGGATCCGGTGGGGTAAACGGCCCCCTCGACGTCGTGTACCTGTATCTCGTAGCGTGATTCCGATCCGGTGGCACCGCCACGGAACATCACTCCGCCATTGGAATGCTTGCTCGCCCTGATGTAGCACTCGAGTGCAAAATCTTGATACTTCTGTTTGGATACGAGGTACCCCAAGCCGTCGGCGCGCAGAACGGGGCCGATCGCCTCCCAACTCGCCTTTTCGGTGGGCGTCCAGTTTTCGAGATCCTGGGGAGATCCGTACAGCGTCGTCCAGTTTTCCTTCCCGGGCAGACGCTGGACACGAAAGTTGCGGTAGCGCAGGGGATAGCTCAAACTTTCGATGCCCAGATAGCCCCGGCGCAAGCGGTAGCGCAGCTCTTCGTTCTGCTCGACGTTGAGGTTCTGCACCTGGGTGCCGTTCCACCAAACCTGCAGGGTGGGCCAATCCATACGAATTCTGAAAGTATTCCACTCGCCCTTGCCTTTGACGGTCACGGTGGAAGGAGCGACGACGGGGAAAACGGCTCCCACCGACTCCTTAAGTGGTGGATTATCATTCTTGTGGAAGATGTTGATTTTGAATCCACTTTCCGGCACAGGGCCATGCTCTGGAGCGCCGAAGTAGAGTCCCCCGTTGGCCCAATCCTTCAGGAACACCTCGCCTGACCAATCGAAGTTTTCATACTGTTGCGGGCTGCGCAACCAGGTGGGGAAACCCGATCCCGGGTGCACCACAACGTCGCCAGATTCCGCATAAAACGAAGTTTCCGGGCCGTTTACAATTGTCCAGCCGCTCAAAGATTTTCCGTCAAACAGCGAAACTTCCTCGCCGTGCGCCAAAGAAGCGGAGGCCGCTGTGGCTAAAATAAAATGACGGCGAGTCAAATGACTCGAAGACTTTGCCGATCCCATGACTAGCGATTGTATAAAACACGGCGCCTGTGGAACCTGTAATCCAGCACCTGCACACCTACTTTCTGTTCGCCTTCGCGGTGGACAGAAGCGAAGTCCTGCAGAATCACGGCTCTGTGTGGAATGGTCGCTACTGGATCGACGGCCTCGACGACTGGATTAACGCGCACCACGTTCAGGATTCCTCGGTAGCCACCCACATCGGCAAGTGGCAGCGCGCCTCCTATACGCAATTCGATCTCGAATCTCCGGCGTATCAGGACATGATCTTTTTCCACCCTTTCGTCCGCCGCATCTTTTTTGATACGGCCGGCGTGGGGGCCAGCGACAACGAAGTCGAAGCGCTGCTGCGCTGCTACCAGATTCCGCTATCGGAGCAGAACAAGCTGTTTTTCATGGCCGAGGACAAGCGTGGCCGCGAGGCCGAGCTTGAGGTGACCGACCTGCGGCTGTTCCTGTTCGCCAACGGCATCGGCATTCTGGCCATGGGAGTTGAGGCGTTTGACCTGCCCTCTTCGAAGGCATTGTGGGTAAACGAGATGATGCGCAAGGTGTACCCGAGTTCGGGGCGCCAGTTGCGCGAAGGTCGTTCGCCGTCGCGCGTGACTCTTTCCGTTGAGACGCCTTACGGCCGCACGCAAGTGATGGAGGCGACATTTGAAGACAGCGCGATGATCGGCTTTTTGCCGCCCGTTTCGGGCATGATCACCTCGCTACTGTACTTCATGGATTACCGCCGCGGCGAGTACGAGCCAGTGCTCGACGAGCGCATGATCGTCTACTCCTATCTCGCCATCGACCCGTCGAGCGTGCCGGAGAACTTTCACAAAACCGAGGAGTACGACATCCTCTTTTCGCGAGCGCTGTATGTCGACCACGCCGGGGACGACTACCGCTATGCGCGTGGCTTTACCAAGCGCCTGATGGAGGCGCAGGTCTATCGTCGCTGGTCACACCAGGGCACGCTATACGGGTTTACCAGCTATTCAAACGTAACCATGTGTTTCGGCACGTTTGACTGCGATGACCACCAGTTGAGCGAAGGATTTCTGATCCATCGCATGTTTGATTCGCGGTACTACCTGATGGCCGTCGTGGCGCTGTTCTACCGCGCTACACTGCTCGACTTCGCCGAACGCGTCGCGCTGGTCTCGCGTCGCCTCTACGTCGACTTTCAGGACGGCCAGCTGTCGGAAACGAACATCGAGCGCACCAATCTGTTGCGCTACGAGTTTCTGGTGTTCTCCAACTACTGGCACTTTGATGAGCTTGCCAACAAGGATGAAGAATCCGAGCATTTCCGCATGCTTTCGAACGTCAACGACGTCACGTCGATGAAGGTCGAAGTAGAGCGGGAAATCGACAAGCTGAACTCGAGCCTGCACGAATACTACGCCGCCCGTAACACCCAGGCGGTGAACCGACTCGCATTTATCTCGACCATCCTCGGTGTGGGCGCCGTCGTGACGGGGTTCTTCGGCATGAACTTCGGCCACGAGTTCGAAAGGATTTTCTTCCAGCCGAATACCTGGCTGCACTGGGCTTCGATCCTGGGCGTGGTGGGTTTCTGCGTGTTTGCTTTGGGGATCACGCTATTCCTGTTTGCCCGCAACTGGCGCGATTACCGCAGCGTGTTGCGTGAGGGTCAGGAAGTAGCGCCGGGCGTTTCTCGCAGCCCGGGCGTCCGCAGGAACGGCAGGCCGTAGACGCGCCGCCAGGCGTGACCGAAAGGTCGCTCCCAGGCGAGGTGCACGCCAATGCCGATGCCCACGCAGAGCGCCGTGGTGACCCAGGCGTACGTCATGCCGTGGATCAGATTCACATAGTTGCCAGCCAGCACCAAGCCGATCTGCTGGCAGATGTAGATCGGATACGAGGCATCACCGAGGAACACGAGCCAGCGCGGCATCGGCGAAGAACGCCACACCGGAAGCACGACCCCCGCCACAACCAGCAATGCCGGTATGCCGTAGCGCTCCACGCGCCACCGGTGATTGCCAAAGGCTGATTCCCAATTGAAGCCGGGCGCGTAGAACGAGCCCTCGTAGGACAGGTAGTTCCACCAGCCCAGGCCCGCCACCAGCAGCACAATGCCCGTCCATCGCGGGGCCTGCCAGCGTTTGGCAAGCTCGCCGATCAAACAACCGCCGGCAAACAGCATCAGCAGCGGCCACTGGTACCACCCCATCAGCAGCATCGCCGCAGCCCCCCACCAGGCGATGTTGCGCAACCCAAGCAGGATGATCAGCGAGAGCACGGCGTAAAACCACATCTCATAAACCAGCGTCCAGCCGTGGATCAGCACCGGGCCACCAGGCTGGCGGATGAAGAACATGCTGCGCAGCACCTGCTCGATCGTGGGCTGTTGGCCGGCCTGCGTCTTCCAGTAATACTCGATACACGACACAGCGTAGTAGAGCGGGACAATCTTCCAGACGCGCTTGAGCAAAAAGCGAAATGCGCTGGTTTCGCGATCGGCAACCGAGCTGACGATAAAGCCGGAAATCACGAAAAAAACGTCGACGCCGAAGATCATGCTTTTGCGCCAACTCTCGTGTGTACAGAGCCAGCAGGGGTCGTGGTGGATCTCGAGGGCGTAGAACGTGTGGTAGAAAACAACGGCGATCGCGGCGAGCGCGCGCAATACCTGGAGGCCTTCAAGCCGTTGCATCTTTACAGCATAGTGGGCAAATCGGTTAAAATGACAGCTTATGGCAAACGAAAAACTCTACAGCGCTGAATACCTCGGTAGCGGCACGTTCATCATCTCCAAGCCCGGCCGCAAGAAGCGCAAGCTCCGTCAGAGCCGTGTGAAGAGCCCGCAACGCGGCGCCCGCAAGTAGTTCCTGACTGCTTCCTTCCCTTCCTTCAAATAAAGAATCCCCACATGACGATCAAAGAACTGCGCCTACACCCGCAGGCGATCGCTGACGGGCCATTGCGCAGTTCTTATGGTCTGCACGCCCCGTACGCGCTCCGCACCATCGTGGAAGTCATCACAACGGATGGCATCACGGGCATTAGTGAGACGTACGGCGGCGACAAGCCATTGGCCGCTCTCGAGGCATTGCGTCCTCGAGTAGTGGGGATGAACCCCTTTGATCTCACCCGTCTCTGGCAGGACTTGCACGGCGAAGCCGACCGCAAGGTGGATCCGTCGGGCGCTCGTTCCCAGACGATGCTGGTGCCGGGAGAGAATCCTCTCGACGAAGCCACACGCACCTTTGCGGCGATCGAAGTCGCCTGCCTCGACGCGATCGGACAAGCGGTAAACCAACCGCTTTGCGATCTCGTGGGTGGACGTGCGCGTGACGCCGCACCGTTTTCGGCATACCTGTTCTACAAGCATGCTGGCGGCGGTGGCATGGGCGACGACGTTCGTGAGGACAAATACGGTGAATGTCTCAGCCCCGAGACCATTGTGGAGCAGTGCCGTCG
>CAZBTA010000187.1:0-10091 GCA_964494515.1 uncultured Bryobacter sp. | reverse complement strand
TCCTCATACACGTCAAGGCCCAGTGCGCCGAGATGTCCCGTCTTGAGCGCCTCGATCACCGCGCGCGTGTCCACCAGGCCGCCACGTGAAGTATTGATCAGCATCGCCCCGGGCTTCATCCGCTCGAGGGTATCGGCGTTGATCATGTGATGCGTTGCCGCGAGCAACGGGCAGTGCAGGCTCACAATGTCGGCCTTGCGCAGCACGTCGGCCAGTGGCATGTAGTTGACGCCCATCTCCCGCACACTCACATTGGGAGCGACGTCATAGGCCAGCACCTCGCAGCCAAAGCCGAGCATGATCCGGGCAAACACTTGCCCGATCTTGCCCGTCCCCACCACGCCAATCGTCTTGCCGTGGAGGTCAAATCCCAGCAGCCCCTCAAGGGCAAAGTTCCCTTCGCGCACGCGGTTGTAGGCGCGATGCGTTTTCCGGTTCAGGGTCAGAATCATCGCCAGCGCGTGCTCGGCGACGGCAAACGGCGAATACGCCGGCACCCGCACCACCGCCACCTTGTGCAGCTTCGCTGCTTCGAGGTCAATGTGGTTAAACCCGGCCGAGCGGGCCGCGATCAGTCGCGTCCCCTGTGCCGCCAACTTTTCGATCACCTCCGCGTTGATCGTGTCATTCACAAATACGCACACCGCCTCATACCCGGCCGCGAGGCTCACGGTATCGGCATTCAGGTGTGGCGTCAGATAACGGATCTCGTGTCCCTTGCGGGCGTTATAGCCATCAAAGACACGTCGTTCGTAGTCCTTCGTACTGAAGAAGGCAATTCTCATAAAACGTCGGCAAAGCCTTTCTTTAACTGCTTGAAGACGAGGCCACCGGCTACAAACGCAGTCGCCGCCCAGACCGTGAGCAGCAGCAGTTCGCTCACATCAGGCATGCGATAAGTCAACATGCGGTCGCGATACGCCCGCACGAGATAAGAGAGAGGATTCAGCTGTGGCAGAATCCGGTACGGTGCCGGAATCTGTTCTATGTCGATAAAGATCGGCGTCACCCAGAGCCAAAGGCTGAGCACCACCGTCACCACCTGCGCGGTATCGCGCAGATAAACCTGAAACGCCGCCACCATCCATGAGATGCCGACGGCAAACATACCAAGAAGGAGGATATACACCGGCAAAAGCAGCACATAAGTGCTGATGCCACCGTCAAAAAAGATCACGGCCACCAGACCTATTGCGAATGTCAGCGCATGATTGATGAGGGAAGACAAAAACACGCTCACCGGGATGATTTCGCTTGGGAATACGGTCTTCGTAATCAGATTCGACTGCTCAAGCAATGAGGTCGAGCTGCGCGTAACCGTTTCCTGAAACAGCATCCACGGCAGATATCCGGTAAACAGAAACACCGTGTAGCTCGAGGTTCCCTGCCCCGGCGGGACGCCCATCTTGAGGCACCAGTGGAACACAAACGTCCAGCTCAACAGCTGTACCAACGGCTGGGCGAGGCCCCACAGCCAGCCACCGATCGAGCCGACGTAGCGCCGCTCAAAGTCGCGCCGCACCATTTGGAACAGGAGGCTGCGGCGTTCCACCAGATTGCGCAGAAAGCCGAAGCCAGGAAGACCAGACATCACACTCTAGTCTAACGGGCCTTGGCCAGCGCCACGCGTGCATCTTCCATCCGCCCCACGGCGCGATAGGCATTGGCGAGCGCCGCCCACAGGCTCTTGTCGATGTTGGCTCGCGCAGCGAGCTCAAGATGGGGGATCGCCTCCGCCGGTTGCTGTAGCGTCATCAAGGCGCGGCCCAGCGCCGCCTGCGCCGGGGCAAGCTTCGGGTCGAGCGCCACCGCCCGCCGGTAGCTGGGCAGCGCCGCCTCCGGGCCGTCAAGTTGTTCGATCGTGTTGCCGAGCTCGTATTCAAGGCTCGCCTCAGGCTTGGTGGACAAACGAACCCGTTCGAGCGCCTGCCGCGCCTCGGGGTAGCGGCCAGCCTTCCACAGTGCGCGGGCGATGTCCCGCTCGAGCCGTTCGAGCTCCGGGCTCGGCCCCAGCGCCGTCAGGCGCGCAAAGGCCGCCGTGGCTTCGTTTTGGCTTCCTTCGGCGAGCTTGCTTAAGCCCAGGCCATACCAACCGCGCGGGTTCTGCGGGGCCACCCGCGTCAGCCGCTCATACCAGGGCGTCGCGCTCGCCCGGCCACAAGCCGCCTCTGCGTCGGCTCGCTGCTCGAGGTATTCGGGCGCCTGCGCCATCGCCTCAGCCTTGGCCAGGTAGCCAGCGGCAACGCAGGCCTGCTCGAGCTTCAGCGCCGCCGCCCCGGCGATCAGGTTTGCCTGCGGCAGGTTCGGCTGCGCCTTGAGCACCACCTTCATCTCGCGCAGTGCCGCCTCGTAGCGGCGCGCCGTGTAGTGGGCCACCCCCAGCTTGAAGTTCTCCGCCTGGGCGAGCAGGGCCATGAGCAAGACTAACGGCATACGGCTTCCACCCAGATGGCCGGGGCATTGAGCGCGGTGACCACGATGTCCTCGCAGCCGTCGCCGTTCAGGTCGGCCACCGCGAGCCAGCGGTACATGCGCGGCTCGGTCACCAGTTCAGTGCCGGCTTCAAACTTGCGGCCCGCGCGGTTCCAGATCAGCGCCAGCGGCTCTTTGGCCGTGGCGGCCTTGCCGCCGCTCGCCGACAGCGCGTCGCTGCGGGCGGCGATCAGGTCGGGCCAGCCGTCACGGTTGAAGTCCACCGCCGCAATGCCCCAGCCCGCCATGGTGCGGGTCACCCGGGCAAGGCCAGTCTCAATGCCGGCCTCGACAAAGTCCTTGCCCGTGTTGCGGTACAGCGGAAACGTCTCATCCCGCAGCGCGGTGTAAACGAGGTCCGGCTTGCCGTCCTTGTTGTAGTCGAACGCCGTGGCGCCCATCGCCGACGGGCTCTTGCCGTCGCCTGGCACCGCCACGCCCCAGTCAAAGGCCCGCTCTTCAAACTTGAGCTTGCCCTTGTTCAGGAACAGAAAGTTGAGCACGCGGTCGTTGGTGACAAACAGGTCCTTGAGGCCGTCGCCATTAAAGTCCGCCACTGCCACGCCCATGCCTTTGCCTTCATGGGCGGCGATGCCGGCCTCGGCTGAGACATCCATGAACTTGCCGCCACGGTTCTCAAACAACTGGTTGGCGCTCGGCGGGTAGAACCGCGGATGGCAGTAGTCGGGCTTGCCCTCGACCACACATTCCCGGTCCCCGGCCGCCGACCATTTGACGTAGTTGACCACAAAGAGGTCCAGGTCACCGTCGCCATCAAGGTCAGCCAGCGCGGCCGCATAGGCCCACCGGCCCTGATTCGGCAACTCTGTTTTGGCAAACTTGCCTGTCCCCAGATTGCGATAGAGATGCACCCAGCCGACCCCGAGCACCACGAGGTCGGTCTTGCCATCCCCGTCGTAGTCGCCAGCGGTCGCCCCCATGGCGTAGCCTGTCTGGTCAATGCCGGCCGCCGCGCTTACGTCTTCGAACTTGCCACCACCCAGATTGCGCAACAGGCGGTTCTCAAAGCGCGGCCCGGTCTTCTGAAGCGAGGGCAGTTCAGCCCCGTTGGCAAAGAACAGATCAGGCTTGCCATCCCCGTCGTAGTCGAGCACCGCAAGACCACCTCCCATTGTGCCGGGCATGTACTTTCGCGGGCCTTCGCCGCTCGCCTGGGCAAAGGGTAGCTCGTGGACGCGGAACTCGATGGCAAGCAACAACAAGAGACCGAGCATGGGTCCAGAATATAAGAATGGAACTGAAGAGCGTTCAACTATCCATCCCCGAGGGCGCCAATCTCATCTTTGGCCAGAGCCACTTCATCAAGACGGTGGAGGACCTCTATGAGGCGATGGTGAACACCAATCCGGCCATGGAATTTGGCATCGCCTTCTGCGAGGCCTCAGGCGACCGCCTGATTCGCGTCGAGGGCAACAACGAGGAGATGAAGGCGGCGGCCGTTGAGAACGCCGCGGCCGTGGGCGCCGGGCACACGTTCTTCATCTTCATGCGCAAGGGCTTTCCGATCAACGTGCTCAACCGCGTCAAGGAAGTGCCCGAAGTGGTCGGCCTGTTCTGCGCAACGGCCAACCCGGTACAGGTAATCGTGGCCGAATCCTCCCAGGGCCGCGGCGTGCTCGGCGTCATCGACGGCGGCAGTCCGCTCGGGGTGGAAGGGCCTGAAGGCGTGGAGTGGCGCCATAGTCTGCTCCGTAAAATTGGCTACAAGCGATAGCATGAGGAAAGCATGAAAACTGCAAAGATTGAAAGGCCTTTGGGCTTTGACACGAGGGCCCTCCACAAGGGCTATGACCCCGACGCGACCACGCACGCTCGCGCCGTACCGATCTACCAGTCGACCTCGTTTACCTTCGAGAATTCGCAGGATGCCGCCGAGCTGTTCGGGCTCCAGAAGTTCGGCAACATCTATACCCGCATCATGAACCCGACGACCGACGTGCTCGAACAGCGCGTTGCCTCGCTCGAGAATGGTGTCGCGGCGCTCGCGGTCTCTTCCGGACAGGCGGCGCAGTTTCTGGCCATCACCAACATCTGCCAGGCCGGCGACCACATCGTTGCCTCGCGCACGCTCTACGGCGGCACCTACACGCAGTTTGACGTGAGCTTCCGCAAGATGGGCATCGAGACGACCTTCGTCGACCCCGATGATCCGGAGAACTTCCGCAAGGCGATCCAACCCAATACGAAGCTGATCTATGGCGAGACGATCTCCAACCCGCGCGGCAACATCCTCGACATCGAGGCCGTCGCGAAGATCGCCCACGACAACAAGCTGCCACTGGTGATCGACAACACGTTCGCGACGCCCTACCTGTGCCGGCCGATCGACCATGGCGCTGACATCGTGCTGCATAGCCTCACCAAGTTCATTGGCGGCCATGGCACCTCAATCGGCGGCATCATCGTCGATTCCGGCAAGTTCGACTGGAAGGCGGGCAACTTCCCGCAGCTCAACGAGCCCTCGCGCGCCTATCACGGCATGGTCTTCAGCGAAGCGCTCGGCCCGATCGCCTACATCATCAAGGCGCGCGTCGAAGGCCTGCGCGATATGGGCCCGGCCATCAGCCCGTTCAACGCGTTCCTGTTCCTGCAGGGCGTCGAGACGCTGAGCCTGCGCATGGACCGCCACGTGGCCAACGCCCAGGCGGTCGCCGAACACCTCGAGAAGCATCCGGCGGTGGCATGGGTGAAGTATCCCGGCCTCAAGTCGAATGTCTATCACTCGCTGGCCGCCAAGTACATGCCCAAGGGCGCCGGAGCGGTATTCAGCTTCGGGCTCAAGGGTGGGCTGGAAGCGGGTAAAGCGTTTGTTGACAAGCTGCAGATCTTCTCGCATCTGGCCAACGTGGGCGACGCTCGCTCGCTGGTGATCCAGCCGGCGGCGACGACGCACCAGCAGTTGACGGCCGAGCAGCAGGTGGCCGCGGGCGTCTCGCCCGACATGATCCGCCTGTCGATTGGCCTTGAGTCGATCGAGGATCTGTTGTGGGATATTGACCAGGCTTTGGCCTAGTCGACTAGTCAAATTCGAAAGGCTTTTTGGGCGGACCCTTCTTTGGGTCCGCCTTTGCCTGTTTCAGGAGCTCATCGAACTTCGCGTTGAGCACATCGCCCTGCTTTTTGGTGGCTTCAAAGCTCTTCTGGAACGCTTCTTCGCGGCGGGCGGCTTCGCCCTTGAGGTCCTGCACGGCTTTGGCGAAATCGGGGATGGCGGGGGCTTTTTTCTTCTCCTCGTAGGTGATGACAGCCTCCGTCACGATGTCCACTTTCAACTTGGCCTCACAGCAGGGGCACGTGATCTCCATCAGCTTTTTCATAAAGAAATGCTATCGCATACCGAAAAGTCTACAAGGTGGAGAAATGACATTAAACTGCGTTGTGATCGGGCCTGACCGGGAGCTCGTTGCACAACTGACGTCCGCGTTTGATGAATTGGGGGGGATTCAGGTAGTCAAGGATTATCGCGACTATCCCACTCCGCATGAGTTGATTCGCCTGGTGCGCAGCCAGAGCCCGCATGTGTTCTTTTTGGGGCTGAAAGACGAGCAAAAGGGGTTTGAGATCATCCGCGGGCTACATGCGGAATTCCCCAACCTGCAGATCGCCGTCTTCCACAACCAGGTAGAGCCGCAAACGCTGCTCAAGCTGATGCAACAGGGCATCCGGGAATACGTAGCACCGCCGTTTGACGCCGATACGCTCGCGCCGGTGATGATCCGGCTGCGCGACAACGCTATCAAGAACCCGGTATCAACACCAGCCACCAACCTGGTGTATTCGTTCCTGCCCTCAAAGCCGGGTTCGGGGACGACGACGCTGGCGATCAATTCGTCGCTGGCGATGGCGAAGCAGCCGGATACGCGCTGTCTGCTGATGGACCTTGACCTGAATAGCGGCCTGATCCGCTTCTTGATGAAGCTCGACAACGACTATTCGATCCTCGACGCCGCCCAGCACGCCGCAAACATGGACGAGGCGTTATGGCCGCAGGTGGTGTGCAAGGTGGGGTCCCTTGACGTGATCCACACCGCGAAGATCACCCCAGGCGTAAGGCTTGAGAGTGCGCAGATCCGGGCGCTGCTCGACTACGCCCGCCGGCAATATACGGCGATCTGCATCGACCTGTCGGGCAATATGGAGCGCTACGCGATGGAGGTGATGCAGGAATCGAAGCAGATCTTCATCGTCTGCACGCCGGAGATCCCGTCGCTGCATCTGGCGCGCGAAAAGTTCTTCTTTCTCAAAGAATCTGGCCTTGAGGAGAAGGTCTCCTTCCTGCTCAACCGCAACGCCAAGCACGACCTGCTGCAGCTGGAGCAGATCGAAAACCTGCTGTCAGCCAAGGTGGACTTTGTGTTCCCCAACGACTACCGCGGGGTCTACCAGGCGGTGGCCGATGGGACGGCGGTAAATCCGGCCTCCGAGCTGGGCAAGCAGATTGAGAATTTTTCATATAAATTACTCGAACGCGAGATACCCGACACGGACGCCAAGAAAAAGAAGAAAGAAAAGGGTGGTCTGGCCGGGCTTTTCCGGTTCGGTTCGTCCCGGTCATCTGATTCGCAAGATAGCGAAACCAAAGCTCAGTAGATACACTGAGTATCTGTTCTGCAGATGCTCCGTGCCACGCTTGCGGTGTTGCTCCCGAGTCTGATCCTTCCCCTGAGTGGGCAGGATCTGGCTGCGTTGTCGCGCTACCTCGACAGCGAACGGGGCAAACTGAAGATTCCTGGCTACGTTGCGGGGATCTACTACAAGGGCGACGTGATCTGGACCCGTGCGACGGGGGTGGCCGATCTGGCGGGTAATCGTCTGGTGCGGCGCGACACGCCATTCCGGATCGCCTCGATCTCCAAGTCTCTGACGGCTGTTGGCATGCTCAGCATGGCAGAGATGCGGATGTTGAACCTGACGGACGATGTGCGCAAGTACTGTCCGGCGTTCCCGGCCAAACAGCATCCGGTGAACCTGCAGCAGTTGCTGTGGAATCTCGGCGGGGTACGCAGCTACCGGACCGAAGACCCGACTGACGCCAACAACACGATCCACTATACGAGTGTGACGCAGGCCATTCAGAAGTTTGCCGCCGACCCGCTGGTGCATGTGCCGGGGACAAAATTTCTCTATACGACCTACGGATACAACCTGCTCGGATGTGCAATCGAAGGCGCGGCGGGTATGCCTTATGAGAAGTGGATGCTCGACAAGGTGTTTGCCACCGTCGGGATGTGCAACACCGTGCCAGACAACGGCAAGGGGCTTTCGGCGCGGCGGGCGAAGGGGTATCGCAAGACGGCGATGGGGGAAATCGAGGATTGCGCGGCTTCTGACAACACGGCGAAAATCCCGGGTGGGGGCTGGGTATCGACGGTGGACGATCTGCTCAAGTTTGCCGAGGGAATCTTTCGCGAGCAGCTGTTGCGGTCGGAGTCGATCGATCTGATGTGGACATCGGCGAAGCTCAAGTCGGGGGCGATCACGGGTTATGGCATGGGCTGGAGCCTTGCGAAGGCGCCGGAAGGCGATCGCGAGATCTATCACACGGGCGGGCAGCAGGGCGCGAGTACGATCCTCTACATGCGACCAGAGCACGATTTTGCCTTTGTCTGGCTGACGAATCTTGAAGGCGTGGAGAACCGTTTGCCCATCTCGCGGCGCATCTTCAAGCTGGCCACACAAAAACCCGAATTGGGCAAGTAACACTTGGCCCGGCCAGGCGTATTGTAGGCATTTGACACTGGCAACACATCCCGACCCGATGCCGCCCAGCGATGAGGAGCTGATGGGAAGGGTGCGCGCGGGCGAACATGCGGCGTTGAGCACGCTGTTCGACCGGCATGGGGAACGGCTGTTCCGCTACTGCTGGCGCATGAATCAGGACCGTCAGTTGAGTGAGGACATGGTGCAGGAAACGTTCTGCCGGATGTTGCGATTCCGGGAGAGCTACCGGGACGGGCACAGCTTTCAGGCCTGGATGTACTCGATTGTGCGGAACATGCAGATGGACCACTGGCGCAAGAAGCGGTTTGAGGCGCAGTGGGAAGAAGGCTGGGACGCGCCGAGCCCGACGGAGAAGGGGCTTGAGGAAGCGCAGGAAACTGAGTTGTTGCACAAGGCGCTGGGACTGTTGCCGCCGTCGAAGCGGGAGATTCTGGTGATGGCGCGATTCCAGGGGATGAAGCATGAGGAGATCGCGGCAGTAATTGGTTGTGAGCCGGTGGCGGCGCGTGTGCGATTGCACCGGGCGCTGGCGAGCTTGAAGGAAACGTATCTGGGTCTGCTTGGAAGGAGAGATGCGCAATGAAGTCTTATGAGTTCTGCCCCGTGGGCGAACAGGAAATGACAGCCTTTCTTGAGGGAAGGTTGAAGCCGGAAGCGCGGCGGAAGTTTGTCGAGCATACCGAACAGTGTTCGATTTGCCGGGAAGAGTTGCGGATCTGGGCGGAGATGGAGCAAATGACGGCGCCACGGCCGGGGCCGTACTTCAAGCGGGACTTTGAGGCGATGCTTGAGCGGGAGTCGCGCCGGGGGGCGGAGACGGCGAGGGGCGGGCGGCCGCAGTGGCTCGCCTGGGCCGTGGCGGCGGCGCTGGCCGTGGGTGGCTATGTGCTGGGCAACTTCAATGCGGCGCGCGAGCGGCAGCCAGAAGTGGCCGAGTTGCGCGCGGAGGTTAAGACGATGCGGACGATGATGGCAATGAGCATGTTGCAGCAACAGAGCGCGGTGGAACGCTTGCGCGGGGTGAGCTATTCGGTGGCGCTCGAGAATCCGGACCGCGAGGTGGTGGAGGCGCTGGTGGAAACGCTGCGGGGTGACTCGAGTGTGGATGTGAGATTGGCGGCGGTGGATGCGCTGCGGAAGTATACGCAGCGGCCGGAGGTGCGCAAGGCGTTGAGCGCGGCATTGCCGGTGCAGGATTCGCCGCTCGTGCAGTTGGAACTGATCGAGACGCTGGTGGACCTTAAGGACAAACCGGCGACACCGGAGTTGCGGCGTATGGTGAACCGTGAAGATGTCGACCCGACGGTGAAGACGCGGCTGGTAAAGGCGATTGAGGAATTGAAGGAGCAGTGAGGGGTGGGGCTCAGCATCGCGCGGATGGTTGGAGGGCGATATGCGGCCTGTGGTGAACGACGCGGGTGTCTGGCGCGCACCAGGGACGAGGCGTTCTGGCCCGAGAGAGTTGTATTGTGCCGGTTTTTGCTTGAGGAGTTGCAGGGGAACATAAGGCGCTCGATGAATCGCCAGGATGTCCAGCCTACGTTAAGAACGGGGCGGGGATTGGCGATTGAGGACTAGAAGGGACAGTCGGGCATGGCGCTGATTGCTCTTGCTGCGATTCGGGAATGATTTGCCAGGCAAGATGCTGCATTTGGAAAATGGCGAGGATGTTGAGCCTGCGACAGCGGCGCAACTGGTGAATGCGCTTGGAGATTGAAGGCGCAGCTCGTGGAGAGAGGCAGGGCGATGTACCACCTGTAGATAATCGCGCAGATGGCTCGCCTGAGGCATGGACGCAGTTCGTGAAGGCTGTTCAAAGGATGTCGTGGCGCCGAGGATGGCGCAAGGAGCTGAAGGACGAGATGTGGAGTTTGATG
>CAZBTA010000186.1:0-10131 GCA_964494515.1 uncultured Bryobacter sp. | reverse complement strand
TTCCACATCGACGCCGACCACAAAGCCAGCGCCGAGGAGTTTGGCGCCGAGTGACAGAAGCCCCGCGCCGCAGCCAAAATCGAGCACTCGCATGCCGGGCTTGAGGAATTCCTCGATCGCGATCAGGCTGTGACGTGTGGACGGATGTTCACCACTGCCGCAGGCGGCGCCGTCCTGGTAGTTGATGCGCCAGCGTCCCGCCGGGGTCGGCTCGTCGCTCCACGATGGCGCGAGGAAAAAGCGTTCGCCAACGAGGCGGCTCTTCCAGGCCATGTGGCTCATGTTGACCCAATCGGTGTTGTCGACCTCGACCGGAACGCCAAATTGGGCGGCGGTCGTGGCATCGTCAAAGCTGGCCTGCAGGCTGAAGCGATCGCCGGGAAGTTCTGTCTCGGCGATACCTGTGGTGCCGGCGTCGAACAGGTCGGAGACGAGAAGATCCTTATCTTCGGCGGCGACTTCCAGAATGATGTAGTAGTTGGGCACCTAGTTTTTGGCGAACCGTTTAAAGAAGCTCGCGTCTTTCCACTTCGGCGCTTCATCCGCGTTGGCGGCCGAGGTAATCATCGAGCTCAAAACGCGGTTGTAGCGCGCGGCGGCTTCCTTGTCGACGGGTTGTGCCAGATCGTCAGAGGGGGCGTGGTAGCGCTCCCGCAGCCAGGTCTGGATCGTCTTCTCTTCAGGGGTGCCTTTCTTGTAGCCAAACTTGAAGGCGAGCGCGGGAGTGCCGTTGCGGATAAAGCTGTACTGGTCGCTGCGCACGAAGCTGTTGCGTTCGGGAGCGGGGTCGGCCCAGACTTCAACGCCGGCCGCCTCGGCGCCGCGGCGAGCCAGATCGCCGAGTGTTGACTCATCCACGCCGAGGATCACAAGGCCCTTGAGCGGGAACAGCGGCAGATACATGTCCATATTCAGATTGCCGACAACGCGCGCCTGTTTCTGCTTGCCGAAAACGGGATGGGTAGCGTAGAACGTCGAGCCGAGCAAGCCCTTCTCTTCGCCCGTGAGCGCGATGAAGGCGACACTGCGTTTGAGCTGGGCGTTGCTGTCCTTCAGATGCCGCGCGGCCTCGATGAGGCTGGCCACGCCGCTGGCATTATCCATGGCGCCGTTGTAGATCTTGTCGCCCTCGAGGCGGTTGTTGACGCCGAGGTGATCGAGATGCGCGGTGACAACGATGAATTCGTTTCTCAGCTTCGGGTCGCTGCCCGGGCGAATGCCGATGACGTTTGCGCTGATCACCTTGGCCTCGCTGTAGGCGGCGCGCGCCAGAATGCGCGTCTTGAGCGCGAAGTGGGGCAGGGGCTTGCGCTCGTTGGCCAGCGCGAAGATCTCTTCGATCGTGTGGCCGCTGCCAGCAAAGAATTTTTCGGCGTGCGCGGGGTTAATCGTCAAGGTGAGCTTGAGCTTTTCATTGCCGGGGCTCTTCTCGTCGATGGACATGCTCGGCATCAATCGAGCGGCCGAGGAGCGCGCCCACGGGATATCGCTGGTGCGGGGATTGCCGATCGTGGCCGTGCCAATCGCCCCAGCGGCGATCAGGGCGCGAGCACGTTCGCCCGCGCTTTGGTAGTGGCTGACCAGCGGCGCGGCGATACCCGCCGGCTGACCCGTGATGAAGACAGCGATCTTGCCCTTGAGGTCGACATCTTTCAAGTCGTCGTAGTTTGCTTCAGGGATGCGCGTGCCGTAGCCGACGAAGACCATGCCTGCTTCCACCTTGGGGGCGGGGGTGCTGCGAATGCCGATGTAGGCGTGTTCGCCAAGAGTGAGCGGCTCGGTCTTGCCGTCGCGTTCGATCGCCAGGCTCGAGCGTGATTCGTCGATCTGGCGCTTGACGAATTTCACGTTCTGCATGTAGTTGGTGGCGCTGCCGCCGGGGATCAGGCCGACCTTTTCAAACTCCTGTGCGACGTAGCGAGCCGATTCCTCGTAGCCAGCCGTGCCAATGTCGCGGCCCTGCATTTCGTCTTTGGCCATCATTTCGACGTGGGCCCACCAGCGGCGGGCCTCCTCGGCGAGGTTGATCTCACCGGCCTTCTCGGCGGCCCCGAGGGCGGCCGTCAATAAAAGAGTGAATGCAATGCCGCGATGGTTCATGCCTGGGGTACCGCCTGCTTGGCTGCCTTGAATTTCTGGCGAATGTCACGAATCTCAAGTGTGTGCTCTTCGCCATGCAGCACATGATCCTTGAACAGATCAAAGAGGGTGATCGGGCCTTTTTCGACGTGGTGCGCGGTGCGCTGCCAGGTCTCGGCCGGGAGGTCTTTGAGCAAATCGAAGTTCTCGGCGCGCACGCGACGGAACATCTCGACGGCGCCGGAGAACTTGCGCTGGCGGTAGTTGAGACGCTGGGCCCACAGCGTGCCATCGAAGGGCTGGATGGTGGGGTTTTCTTCGGCGATCACGGCGCTGAAACGGCCATGGCCAACCATCTCGGTATCCATCAGATGGCAGACGATGGAGCGGATGCCCATGGCGCCAGGCTCGGGTTCGAAGTCGAGCTCAGGGCCGGCGGCGCCGGTGGTTAAAGAAGCCAGAAACTCGCCGCCACGCCGGAAGCGCTCGAGCAATTCAGCAATTTCACTCATTTCGGAAATCCTTAGTAGTAATCAGCGCAGGACATGTAATAGCCGCATCGCTGGCAGAACAGTTTGCACTTGCGCTGGTCAAGACGCAAACTGCAAACGGGGCAATACAGCATGGGCTCATCTTCGGCAGCACGTTTCTGCTCCTCGGCGGGAAACGTTTCTTGGCGAGCCACGTCCTGATCCATAACTCACCATTATATGAACGGCGCTACAATCAGGGCCATGCAGCGGTCCATTGCAATCGTGAATCTGGTTTGTCTGCTGGTTTCCTGCGGTCAAGCTCAACCCCCGGTGCGATTACAGAACGAACCCATGATCCAGCGCGAGCCGGTGAAGGGGAAAAACGGCGCGGTAGCCGGTGGCACCACCGCCGCGGTGGATGCGGGGATGCGCATTCTCAAGCTCGGTGGAAATGCGGTGGACGCGGGCGTGGCGACGATGTTCGCCGCCGCGGTGGCTGAGTATTCACACTTTGGCTTTGGTGGTGAAGCGCCGATTCTGATCCGCACCAAAGAAGGCAAGGTGTTCACAATCAGTGGTGTCGGCACGATGCCCAAGCTGGGCACGCCCGAGTTTTTCCGCAAGCATCAACTCGAGCCGCTTGAGGTGGATTCAATTGAGCCCAACGGATTGACGCGATACCTGCCGGTAACCGGCCTGCTGCCCGCGATTGTGCCGGGTATGGTGGAGGCGGGGCTGGTGGCGCTGCGGGAGTTTGGCTCCTTGAGTTTTGAGCAGGTGATCGAGCCGGCCATTGAGCTGGCCGATGAGCAGGTGGTGGACGACATGCGCGCCGCCGTGGTGCGCTACTCACGGCCGTTCTTTGACCGCTGGCCGACGTCGAAGGCCTACTTCATGCCCGAGGGCCGCTTGCCACGGCCAGGCGAGACATTCCGCCAGCCCGCGCTGGCCAAAACGCTGCGGGCGATGGTGGCCGCCGAGCAACGGGCGATTGCGCTCAAGAAGTCGCGCAATGTGGCGATTGATGCCGTGCGCGATTACTTTTATCGCGGCGAGGTGGCGCGCAAGATCGATGCGTTCTCAAAGGCGAACAACGGCTTGATCCGCTATGAGGATCTGGCGAACTTCCGCCTGCAGCCCGAGCCTGCGCTGGCCGGCACCTACAAGAACTACACCGTTTACAAGCCGGGCTTCTATACGCAAGGCCCCGCGGCGATTGAACTGTTGAACATCGTCGAAAACATGGATCTCAAGAAGATGGGCTTTGGCACGGACACCTACATTCACAACCTCACCGAGGCGATGAAGCTTGCCTACGCCGATCGCGATGCCTACTATGGCGATCCCAACTTTACGAAGGTGCCCGCTGAGGAGTTGCTGTCGAAGAGTTATGGCAAGCAGCGCCTGGGGCAGATTGGCGAGATGGCGAGCCTCGAGTTCAAGCCCGGCAAGGTGAAGAACCCGAACGGCACGCATCCCTCGCAAGAAGAGCTGGTGATGCGCAAGATCGACGACGCGTTGATGTATGGCGACACGACCTGTGTGAATGCGATCGACAAGGATGGCATCATGTTCTCGGCCACGCCGAGCGGCGCCGCACTGCCAAGCGTGATCGTGGGCGACACGGGGATCCCGCTGACGCAGCGCGCGCAGAGCTTCTATCTGATTGGCAATCATCCCAACGATGTCGCCCCTGGCAAGCGTCCACGAGTGACGTTGACGCCGACGCTGGTGGTGAAGGATGGCAAGCCGGAGATGGTGCTGTCCACCCCTGGTGGCGACAATCAGGATCAAAGCCTGGTGCAGATGTTTTTGAATGTGGTGGAGTTTGGCATGGATGCGCAGCAAGCCGTGGCGGCGCCGCGGTTCCAGTCGCGGCATCTGGTGTCGAGCTTTGACAACCACGCGATGAACCCCGGCAACCTGCTGGTGGACGAGCGCTTTGGACGGCCGACGGCGCTGGCGCTCAAGAATCGCGGGCATCGCGTTGAGTTTCGCTCGCGCTTCTCATCGGGCGCCGCGCCGACGATCATCCGCATGCTGCCGGATGGCACGATCGAAGCCGGTGCTGACCCGTACGCTTTCCGGGTGGCCAAGGCGTTTTGAGGCACGCGGTTATCGTAGCGGGGCACGCAGTAGTGCGTGACCTGACACAAGTGGAAGCAGACGCGGGATGGTACCTGCTCGACTATCAGCGCGGTGAGCCACGCCGTTACATCGAGCATGTGGCCGCCGGGGTGGAAGCCGTGGCCCAGGATCCGCAGGCATTGCTGTTGTTCTCTGGTGGCACCACGCGCCCCGAAGCAGGGCCGGTAACCGAGGCATGGAGCTACTGGCAGGTGGCCAACCACGCCAACTGGTTTGGGCAAGAGGACGTGCGCGCGCGAGCGTTTCTCGAAGAGTTTGCGCGCGACAGTTTTGAAAACCTGCTGTTCGGCATCTGCCGCTTTCGCGAAGTGGTGGGCGCCTTGCCGGAGCACGTGACGATGGTGGGCTGGCGCTTCAAGCGGGAGCGGTTTGAAGACCTGCATCGTGAGGCGATCGGCTGGCCGCGCGAGCGATTCAGCTATGTCGGCGTGAATGACCCGCAAGCCATCGAGCAAGCCTTGCGTGCCGAGCAATACACGCGCAGTCGCTATATCGAGGACCCCTACAGCCGGAGCGAAGAGTTTCGCCTCAAGCAACAACAGCGCAATCCTTTTCGCCGCCAGCACGGCTATGCCATCAGCTGTCCTGAAATGTTCACGCCGGACAAGCCGTGGCTGTGATTTGATGAAAGGACAACATCATGCTGCAACTCGGATTTGTATCGGCGATTCTGCCTGAACTCACGCTAGAAGAAGTGCTCACCTTTGCCGCGGAAGAAAAGTTCCGCTGCGTTGAAGTGATGTGCTGGCCCAAGGGGAAGGCCGAGCGCCGCTATGCCGGCGTGACGCACATCGACGTGGTCGGCTTTACGGCTGACGACGCCAAGCGTGTCCAGGACTTGACGGCGGCCAAGGGCGTTTCGATCAGCGGCCTCGGCTACTATCCGAATCCGTTGACGCCGAATGAAGAAGAATCGAAGGTCTACGTAGAGCACATCAAGGCGGTGATCACGGCGGCGCGTCTGATCGGCATCCCGGTTGTGAATACGTTCGTTGGCCGCGACTGGACCAAGAGCGTTGACGACAACTGGCCGCGCTTTATCGCCACCTGGAAGCCGATTCTCGATCATGCCGATGCCAATGGCATCAAAATCGGCATCGAGAATTGCCCGATGTCGTTCACCAAGGATGAATGGCCGGGTGGCAAGAACCTGGCGACGACACCGGTGATCTGGCGCCGCATGTTCAATGATCTGCCGACCTCGAACTTCGGCCTCAACTTCGACCCGAGCCACTTTGTGTGGCAAGGCATGGATTATGTGAAGGTGTTACGTGAGTTCAAAGATCGACTGCACCACATGCATGCCAAGGATGCGCGGCTGGACCGCGATCGCCTGAATGAAGTGGGCCTGCTGGCGCACCCGAACGAATACCACACGCCGAAGCTGCCGGGCATGGGTGATGTGGACTGGGGCAAGTTCTGTGGCACGCTCGCCGAAGTGTACGATGGGCCGCTCGCCATCGAAGTGGAAGACCGCGCTTATGAGGGCAGCCTTGAAGCCCGCAAGCGCAGCCTCATCATCAGCCGCAATTACCTCAGCAACTTTGTTGGCTAGGTGGCATACCGCTATCTGAAATTCTGGAAGCCTTACGGCGTACTCAGCCAGTTCACGCCAGAGCCGGGGAGCGCTCATGCGACGCTGGCCGAGTACGTCAAGGTTCCGAATGTGTATCCGGTGGGGCGGCTCGATTGGGATAGCGAGGGGCTGATGCTGCTCACTGATGATGGGGGCCTGCAGCACCGCTTTACCGATCCGAAGTTTGAGCACCCGCGGACGTATTGGGCGCAGGTGGAAGGCGAAGTCACTGCCGCGGCTATCGCTGCGCTTGAACAAGGTGTGCTGATCCAGGGCCAGAAGACTCGACCCGCCCAGGCACGCGCGATTGCCGCGGCCGAGACGGCGCACCTGCCGCCGCGCGTCGTGCCCATTCGATACCGCGCGAACATCCCTACCTCATGGATTGAACTCACTTTGACTGAAGGGCGCAACCGTCAGGTGCGGCGCATGACCGCTGCTGTCGGATACCCCACGCTGCGCTTGTTGCGCGTGCGGATGGGCGAGCTCTCGCTTGATGGATTGGCGCCGGGAGCGTGGCGCGAGATCAGTGCACCGAAAATGCCGCAATCACCGGGAAGTGGTCAGAGGGGTAAGACCCGTTCTCGTTCCACTTCAGGATTTCGACGGCGGTCGGGCTGAGCTTGCCGCGATAGAGAATCCAGTCGATGCGGCGGGCGTCGCGCGGCGTGCCCGCGAAGCCATGAAACGTGCCACCGGCATTGGTGGGGCGGGCCTCCTTGAGGTCTTTGGTGAGCACATCAAACGCGCCACCGCTGGCATCGGCATTGAAGTCGCCAGTCAGAATCACGGGCGTTTTCTTCGGCAATTTGGCGATGAAGGCGGCAAGCACTTTGGCGCACTCCACGCGAGCGGCTTCGTCCTGGCCGCGATGGGGAAAGTGGGTGTTGACGAGGTAGAAGCGCTTCTTGGTGCCGGACACCTCAAACAGGCCCCAGGTGGCCATGCGAGGCAGCGACATGCCCCACGCGCTTGAGGCGGGCACCTCCGGGGTGGGCGAGAGCCAGAAGTTGCCAGACTCGATTACCTTCAGCTTGTCCTTGCGATAGAAGACGCCCATGTGTTCGTCCTCATGATTGCCACGGCGTGAGAGGCCGAACCACTGGTACTCGGGCAGCTTCTCCACCAGATAATTGCCCTGCAGCTCAAACAATTCCTGCGTGCCGATGATGTCGGCATTGGCTTCCTGAACCGAGCGGACAAACTTGTCCTTGCGCAGGTCCCAAACGTTTGCCCCATCGGAGGCAGCCGGATAACGCACGTTGTAGGTCATGACGCGCAAAGAAAGAGCGCCCCGGGATTGGGCGCTCAAAGCCAGGTGAAACAGAAGCAGAACTGCTAGCGCACGCATGCGCCAATTCTAGCTGTTCCGAGCCCGGAAATACCGCAATTCATCGCGGTGAAACGCAATTCTTTGCTTGTCGCGCGGGTGTAACTCGGGCGCGGTCAAAAGACGATTCAAATTGTCGATGGCGCGGTCGAGGCGGCCACGGTCAAACTTGCCCCGCGCCGCTTCGAGCTGAAAGCGCTCGAGGTTCTCAACGGCTTGTGAAAACTGTTTGACGGCCCAGCCATCCCAGGCGGAGCGCTGCCCGATGCGGGAGATGTCGTCCTGGATCGAATCGATGAAGCGATTGTCGCTACGCCACTGCTGTGTGGGCCCCCAGGCACGACCATAAGGGTCAGAACTGCGATAGCCGCCACCGTACTGCGCAAACATCAAGCCGCTGGTGAGAAGCGTTATGGAGAGGAGTTTGCGGGTCATTGTCTTGCCTCCTGTGCCTTTGGACGTGGCGGCACTTTGCGGGTTACAAACAGAGTGAAACAATGGGAGGCGCTTCGCATGAAACTTCTTGTTCTTTGTCTCGCCCTGGTTGCCAGTGGGCAACAGATTGAAACGCTGATTGGTGATGGCACGCGTGGCTTGAGCGACGCGCAGGTGAACAACCCCTATGGCCTCGTCATCGGGCCAGATGGCGCGCTGTACTGGTGTGACATCGATAGCCACGTGGTGCGGCGCATGGATCTCAAGACGCGGCGCACAAGCATCGTGGCGGGAACGGGCAAGAAGGGCAACTCGGGCGAGAATGTTCCGGCCACCGAGGCGGATCTCGACGAGCCGTATGAGGTGCGCTTTGATGGCAAGGGGGATATGTACTTTGCCGACATGAAGGCGCACGTCATTCGTCGTGTCAGCCGCAAGTCGAAGCGCATCTTCACCATTGCCGGCACCGGCAAGCAGGGCTTTAGTGGTGATGGTGGTTATGCCACCAAGGCAACCCTGAACCAGCCGCATAGCATCGCCTTTGATCGCGAGGGCAAGCTGCTGATCTGCGACATTGGCAATGATCGCGTGCGACGGTTGGATCTCAAGACGGGCTTGATCGAGACCTACCTTGGCAATGGTCAGAAGAAGGACCCGGAGGAAGGCGCGCGTCTGCTGGAGACGCCGCTTTGGGCGCCACGGGCCATCGAAGTGGCCAAGGATGGGACGCTGTACATCATCAAGCGGCAAGGCAACGCGCTGTACGAAGTGAATCCCGCCAAGGGTACTTATCACCTGCTGGCGGCCAAGGGCTTCAATGGCCCCAAGGGCATTGCCGCAGGGCCCAAGCGTACGCTCTACATTGCTGACACCGAAGCGCATGCCGTGCAGCGATTCGATCTCAAGACGAGCGCCATCACGCGCATTGCAGGCAGCGGCGAGCGCGGCGACGGGCCGGACGGCGATCCGCTGGGCTGCAAGATGAATCGCCCGCACGGAGTCTTTGTCGACAAGAAGGGCATCCTCTATATCGCCGACAGCGAAGCGCACCGTATTCGCCGGCTGAAAATTTCTATAAGATAACGGCGTGCAAACGCGCGCTCTTTTTGCATTGCTCGCTCTCACCTCACTCGTGAGCGCCGATGAAAATCGATCCTTTACGCCCGTGCAGAAGCGCTGGTGGGCGATACAGCCGGTTGTTGCGCCGGCAGTGCCGCCGCGTGCCGGCTGGGGCAACAACGAGATCGACGCTTTCGTCTTCGCCAAGCTGCAGGCCAAGGGGCTGGCGCCCAATCCACGCGCCGACAAAGCGACGCTGCTGCGCCGGGCGACCCTCGACATGACGGGGTTGCCGCCAACGCCAGAAGAACTACAGGCTTTTCTCGATGACACCTCACCCGAGGCCTGGACCCGGGTGGTGGATCGCCTGCTCGCCTCACCTCGCTACGGAGAACGCTGGGCACGGCACTGGATGGACGTCGCGCGTTATGCGGATTCCGATGGCTTCAAGGCTGACGACACGCGGCCGCACGTGTGGCGCTACCGCGACTATGTGATCCAGAGCCTAAACGCCGACAAGCCCTATGACCGCTTTGTGAAAGAGCAGATCGCCGGAGACGAGATGTTTCCTGGCAATACGGAAGCGCTGGTGGGGGTCTCGTTCAACCGGCACTTTCCGGATGAGTACAACGCCGCCCATATCCGGCTGCGCCGGCAGGAGATGTTGAACGACATTACGGATGCGGTCGGCTATGCGTTTCTCGGCGTCACGGTGGCTTGCGCGCGCTGCCATGACCACAAGTTTGATCCGATCCTGCACAAGGATTATTACCGGCTGCAGAGCTTCTTTGCGAACACGATGATCCACGACAATGTCGTGCTCGACTCGCCAGAGCGGCAACAAGAATTCAAGCAGCAACAAGCGCGATGGGAAGAGGCTACGGCAGCGATCCGCGGTGAGATGCAGCAATTGCTCGCCCCCGCTCGCGAGAGTTTCTACAAGGAGCGGCTCGAGCGGTTTCCTGAAGACATCCAGGCGATCCTGACGATGAAGCCCGCCGACCGCAACGCCGAGCAATGGATGCTGTTCC
>CAZBTA010000185.1:0-10134 GCA_964494515.1 uncultured Bryobacter sp. | reverse complement strand
GGGTGGTGGTTGGTGGTGGCGCTATAAGAGAGTAGGGACTGCAAAACGGTGACGATCAGCGACGAAACTCCAGATGGCATTGCGCGGCGGATGCTCGAAGCACTGCTGGCCGTGGAGGTGCGGGCCGGGCGGCTAGCAGAAGTGGAGATGGGCGAGATACTCGGGATCGGCCGACTAGAGCTCGACGGGGTGTTAAAGGCCCATGGGGTCTTCCACGATTTGACGCTAGAAGACATTGAACACGACCTCGCGGATATCGACAAAGCCCAGAACGGGAAGCCCGTCTAGAACCTGATGAATTCGTAGGGCTGGCCGTTGTTGGTGGCGATGTAGAGTTTGTCCGCAGAGGCGTCGTAGCGCAGGGAGCTGGCGGGGCGGTCAGAGTAGGCGATCGATTCGCCCTGGGCGCGGCCCTTGACTGTTTTGAGCAGGATGACCATCTGGGCTTTGCCGCCGGGGTGGAACTGGAAGATGACTGGCAAGGATTGGCCGGCCATGACGCGCGTGCCGCGCCATTCGCCTTCGAGGGGTACGGCGGGATTGGGAGCGGAGCCGTGGCGCGTGTAGTCTTCGAGGTGGTTTGAGCCGTAGTTGAGCTGGAGGCGGCCGTCGGGGTGGAAACCGAAACCGACCGACTGCTTGTCAATCCGAAGCTGGTTGGCATCGACAGCGTAAGGCAATTCGACGATGGCGGCGGAACTGTATTTGACCGTGCCGCGGGCGTCGATGTCATAGACGCCGCCAATGCCGCCGCGGGTGACCGATACCGAGCGCCAGCGGCCCGCAAAGGGGACAGGACCGGCACCGAAGAGGGGGAGCGCGAGCAGAAAGAGACTGCGGCGGTTCATGGCCGATGAATCGACATGAACCGGCTCAAACTTTAGCGGAGGTGGCGGCGGAGCCAGTCGACGGTGGGAGTCTTCCAGATCTGGAAAGCCGGATTCGGTTCCCAGTTTTCGACGCCATGGGGGGCGCCTTCGATGAGGAGAAGCTCGCAGGGGACCTTTTGCTGCTGTGCCGCGGCGCAAAACTCAGTGGATTGGGCGAAGGGGACGCCGGAATCGGCTTTGCCGTGGACGAGCAGCATGGGCGGCTGGCCAGGGCGGAGGTAAGTGGTGGGGGAGGCCTCGCGGAGCTGGGCATCGGTGGCGCGGGGCAAGTAGAGCGAGATGTTGCGGGGCAGCGAGCCGCGCTGGGTGCGCCAGGCGGGGATGTCGTGGATGCCGTAGAAGCTGACAAGGCCGTCGACCTTGATCTTGCCGCGGACGGCGGCGAGGGCGGCGAGGTGGCCACCGGCGGATTCGCCCATGAGGATGAGGTGTTTGGTGTAGTGCTTGCGGATGTAGCGGACGGCGTCTTCGATGTCTTCGACGGCGGCGGGGTGGGGATGGTTGGGGGCGAGGCGGTAGTTGATGGTGAACCAGGGGATGCCGGCGGCGGTGAGAGTGGTGAACCAGGGCTTGATGTAGGTGCGTTTGTCGCCGGCCTCCCAACCCCCGCCATGAACGAGCACCACGGCGGAGCGGGGTTTGCCTTTGTCGGGCAGCGAGGCATCGAGAGTGAGGCCGGGCTTGAACTCGACATTGGTGAGCTCGATGGCAGCGAGCAGGAGCAGCAGGCTAGTCATGATCTTCCTGCAGCATGGTGAGGAAGGCTTTGACGGCGCGGCTCATCTTGGCATTGCGGCGGTGGATGATGCCGAGGGGGCGGATGAGGCTGGGGCTGAGCTCGGCGATCTTGAGTTTGCCTTCTTCGACTTCCTTCTCGACTACCGGCAAGGGGACGATGCTGACGCCACTGCCGAGGAGGACGGCTTCTTTGATCATCTGGAGATTGTCGAAGTGCATGACGACGTCGACTTCGGCGCCGTTCTCTTTGAGGTAGGCGTCAATGTCCTTGCGGATGGGCAGATCCTCATCGAAGGCGACGAACGTGGCGCCGTCGAGGCGGGCGGGGGTGACGCGTTTGAGGCCTTCGAGCGAGTGGCCCGGGGGGATGGCAAGGACCATGCGTTCTTTGCGCCAGGGGAGGGCGTTGATTTCGCGGTTGCTGACGGGATAGCTGACCAGGCCGATGTCGGCGCGCTCTTCGCGGACGGCTTCGTAGACTTTTTCGGGGCGGAGGTATTCGACCTTGAGCTGGGCGTCGCGATAGCGGTGGCGGAACTGGTCCTCGAGGCGGTGCATCTTGGAGAGGCCGACGGAATAGATGGAGGCGACGCGGACTTCGCCACTGGTGGAGCGCTTGAGCTCGGCGAGCTCGGATTCGAACTCGGTCTTCTTGCGGAGGACCTCGCGACAGAACTCGAGGTAGGCCTGGCCGGCGGGGGTGACGCGGATGGGGCGGGTGGAGCGATCGACGAGTTCGATGCCGAAATTGCGTTCGAGTTCCTGGAGGTGCTGGCTGGCGGCGCTCTGGCTTACTTTATTGAGCTGGGCACCGCGACTGACGCTCCGACTTTGAGCAATATCGCGAAAAAGGCGCATGTGTTCCAGTTGCACGCAAACGAGCTTATCATAACCGGTTCTAATAGTTCAAACTTGTTATTTTCAGGTTGCCTAATGAGGGGGTGATCGCTATACTCAATGAAATCCGAGGTGTATCTATGAACGATGTCCCGAATTCCGCCATGCTACGCGGACTCCCCGACAAGCAGGGATTGTATGATCCGGCGCGTGAGCGCGACGCTTGTGGCCTGGGGTTTGTCGCAAACATCAAAGGGGAGAAATCCCACGACATCATTCAAAAGGGGATCCAGATCCTCATCAACCTGACGCACCGTGGTGCGGCGGGGAGTGACCCGGATACGGGCGACGGCGCGGGGCTGCTGATCCAGATTCCGCACAAGTTTTTTGTGCGTGAGACGGAGGCGCTGGGCTTCAAGCTACCGGCGCCGGGTGAGTATGGGGTGGGCATGGTGTTTCTGCCGGTGCGGCGGACGCCGCGCCTGCAGTGTGAAGGCATTCTCGAGCGCATTGTGCGTGAAGAGGGGCTGACGGTGCTGGGCTGGCGCGACACGCCGATCGACTCGAACGCGATCGGGCGACTGGCGCGCGATTCGCAGCCGTACATCCAGCAGATCTTCATTGGCCGGGCGCCGGGGATGAACGAGGATGAACTGGAGCGGCGGCTGTTCTGTGTGCGCAAGCGCGCCGAGAACGAGATTGCGAACTCGGAGATCCGCGATCGCGACTTTTTCTATGTGCCGTCGATGTCGTGCCGGACGATTATCTACAAGGGCTTGCTGCTGGCGCCGCAGATCGAGAACTTTTACAAGGAACTGGCGGACCCGGATGTGGAGAGCGCGGTGTGCCTGGTGCACCAACGGTTCTCGACGAATACGTTTCCGACCTGGCAGCTGGCGCACCCGTTCCGCTATATGTGCCACAACGGGGAAATCAACACGGTGCGCGGCAATGTGAACTGGATGCACGCGCGGCAGGCGGTGCTGGCGAGTGACCGGTTTGGCGATGTGAAGCGGCTGTTCCCCATTGTGACGGCGCAGGGGAGCGACTCGAGCTCGCTCGACAACGTGGTGGAATTCCTGACGCTGGGTGGGCGCGAGCTGCCGCATGTGATGGCGATGCTGATGCCCGAGGCGTGGGATCAGGACGCGGCGATGGACCCGTCGAAGAAGGCGTTTTATGAATACCATGCGTCGCTGATGGAGCCGTGGGACGGCCCGGCGGCGGTGGCGTTTACCGATGGGCGCATGATCGGCGCGACGCTGGACCGGAATGGTCTGCGGCCGGCGCGCTACATGGTGACCAAGGATGGGTTGCTGATCATGGCGTCGGAAACCGGTGTGTTGCCGGTGGACCCGGAACAGATTGTGGAGAAGGGCCGCCTGCAGCCGGGCAAGATGTTGCTGGCGGATTTGACCGAGGGCCGGATTGTGCCGGATGCGGAAATCAAGGCGCGCCTGTCGGGCAAGCAGCCGTATCAGGAGTGGCTCGACAAGCAGCAGATTACGCTCGATCGTCTGCCGGCGCCGCCGCGCTGGCATGAGACGGACTTCCACACGATTCTCGAGCGGCAGCGGGCGTTCGGTTATACCGAAGAAGACCTGCGCATGATCATGGTGCCGATGGCGAGCACGGGTGAAGAACCGGTGGGATCGATGGGCACGGATACGCCGCTCGCGTGTTTGAGCGACAAGCCGCAGCCGTTGTTCCATTACTTCAAGCAGTTGTTCGCGCAGGTGACGAACCCGCCGATCGACCCGATTCGTGAAGAGCTGGTGATGTCGCTGACGAGCTATATCGGCTCGGAGCGCAACATTCTCGAGGAGACGCCCGAGCACTGCCACACGCTGAAGCTGAATCACCCGATCATCACAAACCACCGGCTGGAGCAGCTGCGGAATGTGAAGTGGGGTGAATTCCAGGCGACGACGTTGCCGACGCTGTTTGACGCCTCGGGGACGGAGCAGGATCTCGAAGAGGCGCTGGACCGGTTATGCCGGAGAGCGTCGACGGCGATCCAGCGCGGGTTCCGGCTGATTATTCTGTCGGACCGCGGCGTGGATCACAACTCGGCGCCGATCCCGTCGTTGCTCGCCTTGACGGCGGTGCACAACCATCTGGTGCGTGAAGGCACGCGATCGCAGGTGGCGCTGATTGTGGAGTCGGGCGAACCGCGCGAGATCATGCACTTTGCGTTGCTGATCGGCTACGGGGCGAGCGCGATCAATCCGTATCTGGCGCTGGAAACGCTGGAAGACCTGGCGCAAAAGAAGATGCTGCCGGAGGGCGTGACCTTTGACAAGGCGCTGAAGAATTACAAGAAGGCGATTGGCAAGGGATTGCTGAAGGTGTTCTCGAAGATGGGCATCTCGACGCTGCAGTCGTATCGTGGCGCGCAGATCTTTGAGGCGATCGGGTTGAACCGTGAGTTTGTGCAGAAGTACTTCACGGGGACGAGCTCGCGCATTGAAGGCGTGGGCCTTGATGTGATCGCGCGGGAAGCGAAGATGAAGCACGACTTTGCGTTCCGCCCGGTGAGCAGCTACTCGACCGATCTCGACATTGGCGGGAACTATCACTTCCGCGTGCATGGCGAATTCCACTCGATCAACCCGGATTCAGTGGCGAAGCTGCAGCATGCCGTGAAGCAGAACAGCTTTGCGACGTATGAAGAGTACGCCAAGCAGATCGACCAGCAGAACAAGAACCTGTGCACGCTGCGCGGGTTGATGGAATTCAAGTATGCCGACAAGCCACTGCCGATTGAGGAAGTGGAACCGGCCGTGGAGATCGTGAAGCGTTTTGCGACGGGCGCGATGAGCTTTGGCAGCATCTCGCAGGAAGCGCATGAGACGCTGGCGATCGCGATGAACCGCATTGGCGGGCGCTCGAACACGGGCGAAGGCGGCGAAGACGCCGTGCGCTACAAGCCGCTTGAGAATGGCGACAGCAAGCGCAGCTCGATCAAGCAGATTGCGTCGGGGCGCTTTGGCGTGACGACGGAATATCTGGTGAACGCCGATGAGTTGCAGATCAAGGTGGCGCAGGGGGCCAAGCCGGGCGAAGGCGGCCAGTTGCCGGGCCACAAGGTGGATGAGAACATTGCGCGGGTGCGGTTTGCCGTGCCGGGCGTGACGCTGATCTCGCCGCCGCCGCACCATGACATCTACTCGATCGAAGATCTGGCGCAGCTGATCTATGACCTGAAGAACGTGAACCCGAAGGCCCGCATCAGCGTGAAGCTGGTGAGCGAAGTGGGCGTGGGCACGGTGGCCGCGGGTGTGACGAAGGCGCATGCCGACGTGATTCTGATCTCGGGCGACACGGGTGGGACGGGCGCGAGCCCGCTGACCTCGCTGAAGCACGCGGGATCGCCGTGGGAGCTGGGTCTGGCGGAAACGCAGCAGACGCTGGTGATGAACGACCTGCGCAGCCGGGTACGCATCCAGGTGGACGGCAAGATGCAGACGGGCCGTGACGTGGCGATCGCCGCTTTGCTGGGGGCCGAAGAGTTTGGCTTCTCGACGGCGCCGCTGATCGCGATGGGGTGCATCATGATGCGCAAGTGCCATCTGAACACCTGCCCGGTGGGCATTGCGACGCAGAATCCGGAGTTGCGCAAGAAGTTTGAAGGCACGCCGGAGAACGTGATCAATTTCTTCTTCTTCATCGCCGAGCAGTTGCGCCAGATCATGGCGAAGCTGGGCATTCGGACGGTGGCGGAGATGGTGGGCCGGGTGGACCTGTTGTGCACGCGCAAGGCCGTGAACCACTGGAAGGCGAAGTCGTTGAACTTCTCGACGTTGTTCTACAACCCGCCGGTGCCGCAGCGCGTGTCGCGCGCGAACACGACGACGCAGGACCATGGGCTTGAAGAAGCGCTGGACTTCAAGTTGATCAGCCACGCCAAGGCCGCCATTGACAGCGGCAAGAAGGTGGAAGGCAGCTTTGAGATCCGCAACGTGCACCGCACGGTGGGCGCGATGCTGTCGGGCGAAGTGGCCAAGCGGTACGGAATTGAAGGGCTGCCGCATGACACGATCGACTTCAAGTTTGAAGGCAGTGCAGGCCAGAGCTTTGGGGCGTTTCTCGCCAAGGGCGTGACGCTGCGGCTTGAGGGCGACTCGAACGATTACACGGGCAAGGGCCTGTCGGGCGGACGCATCATTGTGTACCCGCCGAAGAAGTCGAGCTTTGAGCCGGACGAGAACATCATCATCGGCAACACGGCGCTGTATGGCGCAACGAGTGGCGAGGCTTACTTTAATGGCCGCGCGGGCGAACGCTTCTGCGTGCGCAACTCGGGCGCGACGGCGGTGGTGGAAGGCGTGGGCGACCACGGCTGCGAATACATGACGAAGGGCCTGGTGGTGGTGCTTGGGTCAACCGGGCGCAACTTTGCCGCGGGCATGTCGGGCGGTATCGCCTATGTGCTCGATGAGAGTGGCAAGTTCCGTTCGACGCTGTGCAACAAGGCGAGCGTGGATCTGGACCCGGTGGAATCGGCCGAAGACCTGAACACGCTGAAGGAGCTGCTGGAGCGGCACCTGAAGCTGACGGGCAGCCCGAAGGCGGCGCGGGTGCTCGCGAACTTTGGCGAGTATCTGCCGCAGTTTGTGAAGGTGTTCCCGCATGAATTCAAGCGTGTGCTTGGGCTCGGCGCGAGCGCGAAGAAGGAAGTCTCCACTCCGAAAACAGCCAAGTCAGCCAAGCGAGAGGTGATCCATGGGTAAGATTACGGGTTTTCTTGAAATTGAGCGCGAGATCGCCAAGAAGCGTCCGGTAGAGGAACGCGTCAAGGACTGGTTTGAGGTGTATCAGCCGTTTCCGGCCGAGAAGGTGCGCGAGCAGGGCGCGCGTTGTATGGATTGCGGCGTGCCGTTCTGCCATACGGGTTGCCCGTTGCACAACCTGATCCCGGACTGGAATGACCTGGTGTACCGGGACCGGTGGCAGGATGCGATCCGGCAGCTGCATGCGACGAACAACTTTCCGGAGTTTACGGGACGGTTGTGTCCGGCGCCTTGCGAATCGGCGTGTGTGCTGGGGATCAATGCTCCGGCCGTGTCGATCAAGCAGGTGGAGAAGGCGATCATTGATCACGCGTTTGCCGAAGGGTGGATCAAGCCGGAGCCGCCGGCGATGCGCACGGGCAAGAAGGTGGCGGTGATCGGGTCGGGGCCGGCGGGGCTGGCCGCGGCGCAGCAGTTGAACCGCGCGGGCCACACGGTGACGGTGATCGAGCGCGAGAACCGGTTGGGCGGATTGCTGCGGTATGGCATTCCGGACTTCAAGATGGAGAAGCACCACATTGATCGCCGCGTGGCGCAGATGGAGGCTGAAGGGATTCACTTCCGGCTGAACACGAACATTGGCGTGGATGTGGAGTTTGAAGATCTGCGCAAGGAATTTGACGCGGTGTTGCTGGGCATTGGCGCCGAGCAGCATCGTGATGTGAATGTGCCGGGGCGGCATCTGAAGGGCATTCACTTTGCGATGGAATATCTGCCGCAGGCCAACCGTGTGGTGGCGGGCGATAGCGTAGAGGGCCAGATCATGGCCACCGGCAAGAGCGTGATCATCATTGGTGGTGGCGACACGGGGGCTGACTGCCTGGGCACGGCAACGCGCCAGGGGGCCAAGAGCGTGCATCAGTTCATGATTCACCAGCGTCCGCCGGATCAGCGCGCCGAGACGACGCCGTGGCCGCTGTGGCCGGTGATGTATCGCGAAGAGCCGGCGCATGAAGAGAATGGCCAGCGTGAGTTTGCGGTGGCGACGACTTCGTTCTCTGGTGATGAGGATGGCAATGTGCGCAAGCTGCATGGCGTGCGCGTGGGGCCGTCGCCGCGGTTTGAACCGGTGGCGGGCAGCGAGTTTACGCTGGATGCCGATCTGGTGTTGATCGCGATCGGATTTGCGGGTGTGCACCGGCCGGGGCTGATCGAGAAGATCGGGGCGCGGCTGGACGCACGCGGCAATCTGATCACGGGCGAGAACTATGAAACGAGCCTTGAGAACGTGTTTGCCGCAGGCGACGCGCGTCGTGGGGCATCGCTCATTGTTTGGGCCATCGCCGAAGGGCGCCGCGCGGCGCGCGCCATTGATGAGCGGCTGATGGGCTCATCGCTGCTGCCAAATTAGTAGACTGGTAGTAGACCAACAATGGCACTGATCACCAAAATCCTGAATAACGCGGCCGCCGTAGCCAAGGGCATGACCGTCACCTTTGGAGAGATGCTCCAACCGACGATCACTGAAGCCTATCCGGATGGGCCGCCCGTATTCCAGGAACGTTATCGCGGCGTGCATGTACTGCAGCGCGACGAGAACGGTCTTGAAAAGTGTGTGGCCTGCTTTTTGTGCGCGGCGGCGTGCCCGTCGAACTGCATCTATATCGAAGCGGATGAGAACACCGAAGAGGGCCGGATCAGTGGCGGCGAGCGCTACGCAAGCGTATACAACATCGACTACTCGCGCTGCATTTTCTGTGGCTACTGTGTTGAAGCTTGCCCAACGGACGCGATCACGCACGGTCACAAGTTTGAGATTGCCAGCTACAACACTTCGACCCTGGTGTACCGCAAGGAGCAGTTGCTGACGGAACTGCCGGCGGACTTCAAGCCACTGGTGGTGGAAGAGCAGACGAGCGGTGGCGGTCACTAACGATATTTGCGCGCGGACTACTTTGTAGATTCAGATCGGTGCCGTGACTTTGCCACCGCGAGTACGCTCGAGTGGCTGGACACGAACGGGGCGGGGGCCTATGCGATGGGCACCGTTGCGGGCGTGCGCACGCGCCGGTATCACAGCCTTCTCAACACAGGACAACCCACACAGGTCTGGCTGAATGCACTGGAAGACGTGCTGACGCTGGGCGGCGAGCGCTATGAGCTGGCCACGCACCGGTATCCGGGGCTGGTGGCGCCGCGCGGGTATGAGCTGCTGGGGGAATTCCGGATGGCGCCGTATCCGAGCTGGTTGTACCGGGTGGACGAGGCGACGCTGACGCGTGAGGTGATGCTGATTGACGGGCAGCCGGCGGTGCTGGTGCGGTATTGCTGCTCGGAGGACGCGGTGCTTGAGTTGCGCCCGTTTGTGTCGGGCAGACCGCAGCATGCGCTGATGGCGGCCGCGCCGTGGAACCGGTGGATGGCCGAGGGGGACGGGGCATATCTGAAGCTCGAGCGCGGGGCGGCGAAGTTGCACTTACGCAGTGACGCGAGCGAGTTCAAGGCGAAGGATGACTGGTACTTCCGCTTTCAATATGCGGTGGATCGCGCGCGGGGGCTTGATTACGAGGAGGACCTGTGGACGCCGGGGGTGTTGCGATTTGAGCTGCGGGCGGACACGTGGGCGTATCTGGTGTGCCAGTTGGGCGAGGACCCGGGGCCGCTTGATCCGCTGCAGTTGATGAAGGCCGTGGAGGCGAAGGAGAAGCGATTCCCTGCCCCGCGGACGATCGAGGACCGGCTGGCGAATGCGGGCGAGCATTATGTGTTCGAGCAGGCGGGGCGCAAGAGTGTGATCGCGGGATACCCGTGGTTTACCGATTGGGGGCGGGATACGTTTATCTCGTTGCCGGGATTGTTTCTCGCGCGGGGCAAGAATGATGAGGCGGCGCGGGCGATTGATAACTTTCTGAGCCTGCGCAAGGATGGGCTGATCC
>CAZBTA010000184.1:0-10198 GCA_964494515.1 uncultured Bryobacter sp. | reverse complement strand
AACACCCGGTCGCGCAAACTGCGCACATCCCTGGTCTCCGGCATCGCCTTGCGCACCGCCCCCGCCAGCGTTCCACTCTTGGCCGCCCCCAGCGTCTCGGCGCACCAGTCATAAACCAGCGCCTTCTGCCGCACATCTGCCTCTGGCATTTTCGTGACCCAGGCAAAAGCATTCTCGCAGTGCCGTGCTTCGTTCGTAATGCGTCCGGCCAGCGCCAGCGCAAACCCCGCTTCGGGCATCGCCATCCCGTTGGCCAGGTAGTTGTCAAACTGCTGGTAGCGGATCGTCTGCCGCTCCCGCTCCCGCGTCAACAGTTTCAGCCGTGCCGGTCGCAGCAAGAGTCGCGGCGCTTCCGTATACGCCTTGTAATTCTCCTCGTTCCCCGTCTGGCCACAAACAGCAAGCGCCCCGGCCAGCACCATCGCCATCCATCGCATGTCAATCAGTGTGTCACAGTGCCACAACCACGTGTCCCATCTCCCCGCGCGACTCCCCTCGCCGCACACAAAACTCCAATGTTTTCAACAAAATCTTTTTATCCCTTTATGGCCAAAGATTTGCTATCTTGTTTAGTGAATTGATGGAGTACCTTTAAAAACCTGCCCTCTGTTGCAATTCGCTAGACGGCTTAAGCGAGCGGGTCCAAAAGACTTGCGTGCTTGCGGGAGTCGGGATCGATTTTAAGAACCGCTCACTCGATCTGTTTAGTTCATTGCACCAGAGGGGATTTTTTTGCCCATTTTTCCGTCCCACCGGGCCCTCCTCACATTGGCATCTCAATTGCTCTTAAAAGAAGCTCAAGATCAGATTTCTTGAAACGGAGCGTCCCTCTCCGAGGTCTTTAAATTCGTGTTTCTCCATGGCCGGAGTACCAGCTGTGCAGGTAGTTGTTGGATGAAGGGTTGAATTAGGACGCGGGCCTTTGTCCAGCAAAGATGGCGGGAACCGTTACTCTACTTGTCGCAGGCGCACCGGTCGTAGCCCAGGAAGTAACCGAGGGCGGACCGCATCGGAGGAGGTCTAGCAAAAACCCACCCACCCGAATCCGATGCGGTCTATCTATGAGAAACGCCCTACGGTAGTCGTCGCCGACGATACCTCTATCGGCAAACCCAAAGAATACATTACGTTAGCACGATTTCAATCCGATTACCACGCCAGAGTTGCCGTCCGCGGCTCCTCTTCGGGATTCGGCAAATAGATCGTTTTGCACTTCTCGCAGCGGTACAACTCGGCATCCTTGCCAAACCTCGCCGCAATCTCCCCCTCAAAAAAATACCAACGCTTCAAATGCCCAGCGCAAATCTTGCCCTTGTCATTTTTCTCGTTACACGCCCTCTGCCGCGGCAGCCGGGTCTTCACCAGGGGTTCCAATTCTCCAGCATAACGTGTCCGCTCCTGACTCAGGTACTGAGTCATCCCGACACACCGTTCCTGCGCCGTGACACTGTGCGCCCATGGCACACCACACCTGACACCCCAAAGTCACCGCAACGCATCCACCACCAGCAAAATCCCAATCCCCACCACCGACGTAATCACCTTCATCACCGTCCACGTCCGCAGCGTCTCTGGCACAGTCAACCCAAAATACTGGTTCACCACCCAAAACCCCGCATCATTCACATGCGATAACACCGTTCCCCCCGCGCACAACGCCAACACCAGCAACTCCGGCGATTGCCCCGGGATCCCCGCCACCAGCGGCGCCACAATCCCCGCCGCCGTAATGATCGCCACCGTCGCCGACCCCTGCGCCATTCGCAGCCCCGCCGCCACCAGATACGCCACCACCACCGGCGAGATCGCCGACGACGCGAGCAACTGCCCCGCATAAGGCCCCACTCCACAATCCACAATCACCTGCTTGAATGCCCCGCCCCCACCCATAATCGCAAGCAACGCCCCAATCGGCCCCAGACTCTCATTCGCCATCGCCCCAATCTTCACCCGGTCCATCCCCCGCTGCGCCCCAAAGCACACCATCACGAGCAGCGTCGTCACCAGCAGCGCCACAAACGGGTGCCCCAACAGCACAAACACGTTATCCGCCTTCGCCTCGCCCAGGTTCACAAACGTCGCGAGAAAAATCATCGCCACCGGCAACAGCAGCAACACCACCACCTGCAAGACTCCCGGCGGGTTCTCCACCGTCTTCGCCTCGGTCGCAATCTCTGGCACCGGCACATACATCCGCTTGGCGACCCACAACCCATACACAATCCCCCCGCTCACCGCCATCGGGATCGACACGGCAATCCCCCACAGAATCGTCTTGCCCAGATCCGCGTGAAACATCTGCGCCGCCGCGGCCGGCGCTGGATGCGGCGGCACCATCGCATGCACCACCGTCAACGCACAAGCCATCGGCAGTCCGTAATACAGCAGACTCTTCTTCGACTCCCGCGCCAGGCTCCACACCAGCGGCACCAGGATGATAAACCCCACCTCAAAGAAGATCGGCAACCCCACCAGAAAAGCCGCCGTCAACAACGCCCATGGCGTCCGCTTCTCCCCAAACTTTTCAAGCAGCCAATCCGCCAGATGCCTGCCCCCGCCGCTCTCCTCGAGAAACCTCCCGATGATCGCCCCCAGCGCCACCACAACCGCAATAAAGCCCAGCGCTTCGCCAAACCCCGTCTGCACACTCTTGAGCAACTTCGCCGGCGACATCCCCGTCATCAACCCCAGCGAAAAGCTCGCCAGCAGCAGCGCCAAAAACGCATGCAGTCTCAGATAAAGGATCAGAAAAAGCAGAAACGCCACTGCTCCCAGCGTTGCCGCAAGCAGTGGCGTTCCAGTTGTCATTTGTCCAGACTACAGCAGATTGGTCGGCCGGCGCGTCCAGGGCTTGCCCTTCTCGGCGCCAATGCTCTCGAGCGCCGCAATGTGCGCGCCCGCCTGCGTCAGGATGTGATGCAGGTCGTTGCCAATTGAGATGAACGTAAAGCCCTTGTCGAGAAACTCGCCCACGCGCGAGGTCCCAAACAGGAACAGGCCCAGAATCACATTGTTCTTCTTCGCTTCCGTGATCAGCGTGTTCGTCGCCTCAAGCAGCTCGGGGCTCGTGTACATCTCCGGGAACACGTACTTCTCAAACAGCCCCATCGACATGCACAGGTCGTTCTGCCCGAGGAACAGCACATCCACGCCCGGCACCGCGGCGATCTCTGCCATGTTCTTGATGCAGTCGTGCGTTTCCACCTGCAGCGCCACAATGATGTTCTTGTTCGCGTTGCCTACATAACCCAGCAGGCCGTCCTTGTTGGTCGCCCGCTGCGGAAAGTAAACGCTGCGCGTCCCCGCCGTCGGATAAAGACAAGCGCTCACCGCTTCCTTGGCTTCCGCCGCGTTGTTGATGTAGGGCACCAGAATGCCATCCGCGCCCAGGTCCAGCGCCTGCTGGATCCCCTGCCGGTCGTTATATCCCGCTACGCGCACCAGCGACTTCGCGCCGCCACTCGAGATCGCGCACAGCATCGCGCTCAACTTCTCATAACCCATCGGGCCGTGCTGCGCATCCACCAGCAACCAGTCATATCCCGTATGCGCCAGCTGTTCAGCCACCGTCGGCGAAGCCGAGTTCACAAACAATCCCAACTTTGGGTTGCCACTGCGCAGTTCAGCCTTGAACTCAGCGCCCGTAAGAGTAGACATATTTCCTTAACATCCTCCAAAAGTCTCGTCTGTTCCAATCACAGACAACTTCCCAAGGATATCAGCCACGCGCAACTCTCGCCCCTCCGCAAAAGTGCGCGCATGAGACGAATATGATGAATATACCGAAAGGACCGTATGAAGAAGACCATCCTCACCGTCACCGCCATCTGTGCCGTCTTTGGCCTCGGCTACGTAACCGGCGCCGGCGCCGCCCCCAAAGCCCATGTCTATGAGCTCCGCACCTACTACACCCCCGAAGGCAAGCTCGAAGACTTGAAGGCCCGCTTCCGCAATCACACCGTCAAGCTCTTCGAGAAGCACGGCATGAAGAACGTCGTCTACGGCGTGCCCCAGGACGCCCCCGGCTCCTCCAACACCCTCATCTATCTCCTCCAGCACGACAGCCGCGAAGCCGCCAAGAAGAGCTGGGACGACTTCCGCAACGACCCCGAATGGACTAAGGCCCGCACCGCCAGCGAAGTCAACGGCAAGCTCACCACCAAGGTCGAAAGCGTCTTCATCGACCCCACCGATTTCAGCCCAATGAAGTAATCGCCGCCTGCGCGAGCGCGATGCCACCCTGCCGCTCCGGCTGGATCACGGCGTCTGCTCCCATCGCGAGCAACTGTTGCGCGTGCGGCTCATTCACCGCGCGCGCAACAATCTTCAGCCCCGGGTTCCTCTTCCGCGCCTCTTCCATCACCTTGCTCACCGTCGCCTCATTCGGCATCGTCAGGATCAGCGCCCGCGCCCGCTCAAGGTGCACCGCATGCTGGATCTCCGCGCTCGTCAGGTCTCCCCAGATCGCGTGCGTCTTCCCGCCCGTCACATCCGCATAGCGCACATAATCACTCTCCACCACCAACACCTTCACGCCCTGCGCCTTCAGCTCTTCCACCGCGCCTCTGCCACTGCGCCCATACCCCGCCACCACCACATGCCCCTGCTCCGGGTTCCGCGGCGCCTGCACTCGCGTCGCCGGCTCGCTCGCCTTGCGGAATCTCTTCCCCAGCGGCACCGCCAGCGACGACACCATCGGCGACACCGCCATCGTCAATACCGTCGCCGTCAACGCCAGATCATACGTCGACTTCGACAACGCCTCCGCCGCCAGCCCCTGCCGCGCCAGCACAAACGAAAACTCGCCAATCTGACACAACCCCAGCCCCACCACCCACGGCGCCATGTTCACATACCCAAACATCCGCGTCGTCACCCCCATCACCACCGCCTTGCCCACCATCATCACCACCACCACCACGGCGATCATCCCTGCGTTCGCCATCACATACCGCGGGTCAAACAGCATGCCCACCGTCACAAAGAACAGCAGCCCAAACACATCCCGCAGCGGCACCACTTCGCTCAACGCCTGATGGCTAAACTCGCTCTCGCTCAAGATAATCCCCGCGATAAACGCCCCCAGCGCAAACGACAATCCCACCGCATGCGCCGCATACCCCACGCCAATCCCCACCGCCACCACCGACACCAGAAACAACTCTCGCGATCCCCACGAGATCACCCGCTTCAGAATCATCGGGAACACCCGCGTCCCCACCACATACACCGCCACCAGCGACACCGCCGCGATCCCCACCGCCTTCATCACCTTCGGCCCCGCGTTGTTCAGATCATTCAGGCTCGGCAGAATCGTCAAGATCGGAATCACCGCCAGATCCTGCACCACCAGCAGCCCGATCATCACCCGGCTCGCCAGCGTCGCGGTCATGCCGGTCGACGACAACGTCTTCAACACCACCATTGTGCTCGACAGCGACACCATCGCCCCCAACCAGATCGCCTCCGTCACCGCCATCCCCAACAACTTCACACTCAGCAGCGCCGTCACGCTCGTAATCAGCGCAATCTGCAGCGGCCCCCCGATCAGCGCCACCTTCTTCACTGGCCCCAGATCACGAAACGAGATCTCGAGCCCCAACGAGAACAACAGCAACGCCACCCCAATCTCGGCCAGCAGTTCAATATCCCGTACCTGCACCACCGTCGGCCCGTTCGTATGCGGCCCCACCAGCACCCCGGCCGCCACATATCCCACCAGCAGCGGCAGCCGCAAAAACTGCGCCACAATGCCACCCACCAGCCCCGCCAAAATGATCAGTACGAAATCAGCTGCAATTCCCAATAATTTTCACTTTCTAAACTAAGCTTAACCAAGTCAGCAGACATAGAATAGATCCATGCGAAAAGTCTTTCTGTTGCTTTTGGGCGTCAGCACCACGTTTGCTGCCGATTTCGCCACAGAAATCCAACCCGTCCTCGCCAAGCGCTGCATCATGTGCCACGGCGGTGGCCAGCAGATCGCCGGCCTCCGTTTCGACAATGCCACCGACGCCATGAAAGGCGGCTATTCCGGCCCTGTCATCGTCCCCGGCAAAGCCGCTTCCTCCAAGCTGATCGAACGCATCACCTCCACCAAAGACGGCTTTCGCATGCCTCCCGCCGGCCCCGCGCTCACCCCTACTGAGGTAGCCGCCTTCAAAGCCTGGGTTGACGCTGGCGCCACCTGGCCCGCTGGCGTCACAATCGGCAAGGCCACCACTCGCAAGTCCAACCACTGGGCCTTCCAGCCCCTCCTCGACGCCAAGGCCCCCGCCGTCAAGAACACCGCCTGGCCCCGCAACCCCATCGACAATTTCGTCCTCGCCCAGCTTGAGGCCAAGAACATCGCGCCCTCTCCCGAGGCCACCAGGCTCACCCTCCTCCGCCGTGTCGCTCTCGATCTCACCGGCCTGCCTCCCACCCCCGAGCTCACCAAACGCTTCCTTGCCGACTCTCGCCCCGATGCCTACGAGCGCATCGTCGACGAGCTCCTCGCCTCGCCCCATTACGGCGAACGCTGGGCCCGCCAGTGGCTCGACCTCGCCCGCTTTGCCGACACCGACGGCTTTGAGAAAGACCTCGCCCGTCCCTACGTCTGGCGCTGGCGCAACTACGTCATCGATAGCCTCAATGCCGACAAGCCCTTCGACAAATTCACCATCGAACAGCTCGCCGGCGATCTCCTCCCCAACGCAACCCTCGAGCAGAAGGTAGCCACTGGCTTCCACCGCAACACGCTCATCAATCGCGAAGCCGGCGTCACCCGCAGCGAAGATCGCTTCGAGACCCTCGTCAATCGCGTCAACACCACTTCCACCACCTGGCTCGGCCTCACCATGGGCTGCTCCCAGTGCCACGATCACAAGTACGATCCCATCTCGCAGAAGGAATACTATGCCGCGATGGCGCTCTTCTCGAGCTCCTTCGATACCGAGATCGACGCCCCCATGCCCGGCGAGCTCGGCCCCTGGCTGGCCGCCCGCCCCGCTTATCTCAAGAAGCGTCAGGAGCTCCTCTCGAGCGCTCCCGTCATGGAGTGGTTCGATAAGTGGCAGTCCAAGATGCGCTCCGCCGTCGAGAAGCCCGGCACCGACATCGAGTGGGACTTCTCCGTCACCAGCTTCCGCGTCATGTTCGACCATGCCGAGAAGGTCCTCATGACGCCCGCCGCCCAACGCAGCGAGCGTGACCAGACCCGCCTTCTCAACTACTTCCTCTCAAACCCCAGCCACACCCTCCGCGGCGACAAGGACAACGCTGAAAAACTCAAGCAGATCCGCGACGCCCTCAAGAAGCTCGACGACGAGACGCCCAAGCTCACCCAGGCCTACGTCATCATTCCAGACCCCACCGCCCCCGCCCAGCGCATCGCTGTTCGCGGGGATTGGAAGACCCCCGGCGTCGAGGTCCAACCCGGCACTCTCGCCGTCCTCCCCGAGTTCAAGCCCGGCGACGAACCAGCACGCCTTGCCTTCGCCCGCTGGCTCGTCAGCGATGCCAATCCGCTCACTCCGCGAGTCATCGTCAATCGCTACTGGCAGGAGTTCTTCGGCCGCGGCATCGTCAAAACCAGCGAGGACTTCGGCACCCAGGGCGAACGCCCCTCTCACCCCGAGCTCCTCGATTACCTCGCCCGCGAGTTCCGCGCGAGCGGCTGGTCGGTCAAGAAGCTCCACCGCGCCATCGTCACCAGCGCCACCTATCGCCAGGCCTCCAAGGCCCGCCCCGACATCGCCGAGATCGATCCTGACAACAGCCTCCTCTCGCGCCAGTCGCGCCTCCGCCTCCCGGCCGAATCCATCCGCGATTCCGCCCTCCTCGTCTCCGGCCTGCTCACGCCCACCATCGGTGGCCCCAGCGTCCGCCCGCCCCAGCCCAAGGGCGTCGCCGAGCTCGTCTATGGCAACAGCGCCAAGTGGATCGAATCCACCGGCCCCGACAAATACCGTCGCGGCCTCTACACCTTCTTCCAGCGCACCGCGCCTTACCCGATGATGGCCAATTTCGACGCCCCCGACATGGCCGTCGCCTGCAGCCGTCGCCGCACTTCCGACACTCCCCTCCAGGCCCTCAATCTCTTGAACGACCCCGTCTTCTACGAGGCCGCCGGCGCCCTCGCCTGGCGCATTGAGAACGAGGCCCCCGCCGATACCGAAGCCCGCATCCAGTACGGCTTCTCTCTCGCCTACGGCCGCCCCGCTAACGCCAAAGAAGTCGCCCGCCTCAAGCGCTTCATCGACGAACAACCCGCCGCCACCGCCTGGACCAGTCTCGGCCGTGTGCTGCTCAACACCGACGAATTCATTGTCAGAGAGTAACCATCATGTTCAACCGCCGCCATTTCCTCAACAACTTCGCCGGTGGCATCGGCACCATGGCCCTTGCCGACCTCCTCGGCCGTGATGGCTACGCCGCCACCACCAACAACCTCAATCCCCTCGCGCCCAGGAAGCCCCACTTCCCCGGCAAGGCCAAGCGCGTCATCTACATGTTCATGGAAGGCGGCCCCAGCCAGATGGATCTCTTCGATCCCAAGCCCGCCCTCCAAAAGTGGAACGGCCAAAGCCTCCCACCCAGCTACACCAAAGACCTCAAGCTCGCCTTCATCAAGCCCACCGCCGCCGTCCTCGGCAGCCCCCGCGTCTTCACCAAACACGGCCAGTGCGGCATGGAGCTCAGCGACTATCTCCCCCATCTCTCAAAGCAAGCCGACAACATCTGCCTCGTCCGCAGCATGCACACCGAGGCCTTCAACCACCATCCCGGCCAGCTCCTCATGTTCACCGGCTTCACCGTTCCCGGCCGCCCCACGCTCGGCTCCTGGACGGTCTACGGCCTCGGCAGCGAGAGCGAAAATCTCCCCGGCTTCGTCGTCTTGAGCTCCGGCGTCGGCACCTCGGGCGGCGCTTCCAATTTCTCTTCCGGCTTCATGCCCTCCACCTTCCAGGGCACGCAGTTCCGCTCCGGTGGCGACCCCATCCTCTACATGTCGAGCCCCGAAGGCGTCACCTCCAAAATGCAGCGCTCCACCATCGACGCCATCGGCGATCTCAATCGGGAGCACCTGGCCGAAACAGGCGACTCCGAAATCGCCTCCCGCATCGCCGCCTACGAGCTCGCCTACCGCATGCAGGTCGCCGGCCCCGAGCTGATCGACTTCTCCGGCGAATCCAAAGAGACGCTCGAGATGTACGGCATCGGCAAAGAGCCCACCAACCAGTTCTCCACCAACTGTCTGCTCGCCCGCCGCTTGATCGAGCGTGGCACGCGCTTCGTGCTCATGATGCACGCCAGTTGGGATCAGCACACCAACTTGAACAAGGCCCTCAAGGCCAACTGCGAGAAGACCGACCAGGGCACTGCCGCCCTCATTCAGGACCTCAAGCAGCGCGGCCTTCTCGAAGACACCTTGATCGTGTGGGGCGGCGAATTCGGCCGCACCCCGATGCAGGAAGTCCGCAACACTCTCGACCCCGACAACGCCGGTCGCGACCACCATCCCAACGCCTACTCGATGTTCCTCGCCGGCGGCGGCATCAAGCCCGGCACGGTCATCGGCGAAACCGACGAACTCGGCTTCACCATCACCAAGGACCCCGTCGGCGTCCACGACCTCCAGGCCACCATCCTGCACACCCTCGGCTTCGACCACACCAAGCTCACCTACCGCTTCATGGGTCGCGACTTCCGCCTCACCGACATCCACGGCGAAGTCGTCCGCAAGATGCTCGCCTAACTCTCAAGGCCCTTGAGCACATAGCTCGTGCCGCGTCCGCGTCCCGCGCTCCGCTCAAGGGCCCCCACCTCCATGAGCTGCTCAATGTCGCGCAGCGCCGTATCCGTCGAACACTTCGCCATTCCCGCATACTTCCCGCTGCTCAGCTTCCCCTCGTACCCATCGAGCAACCGGTTCAACACCAGCCTCTGCCTGTCATTCAGGCTCACGTGCCGCAGCCGGTCCCAGAACCTCGCCTTCGCCGTCACTGCCACCAGCCCCGCTTCAGCAACATCAATCGCCCGCCCCAGACACCCCACAAACCAGTCGAGCCACAACGTCACATCCATCGACCCGCGCTGCGTCCGCTCCAGGTTGTCGTAGTAAGCTTGCCGTTCCACGCGGATCTGCGCCGACATGCTGTAATAGCGCTGCGAGCTCCCCTCCGATCGAGCGAGCGCAAGATCGCCAATCGCCCGT
>CAZBTA010000183.1:0-10323 GCA_964494515.1 uncultured Bryobacter sp. | reverse complement strand
TACCCGCCAAACCAGTCGCCATAGCTCCGCCCCGGCGCATAGGCGCGAATGTCATCGCAGAACCACGTGTACACCTTCTCGTCCTTGCCGATCACCTTGCCCGCCACCACCGTCGCCTTGTAATACGGCAGCATGTTATTCAGCAACGCCTGCGTCGCCGGCCATGTTACCGGCGGAAACATCCCATAGCGCACCGGGTTCGCCACCAGCAGCATCCCCCAGGCAAACAACGGCAGCATCATCACCGCACCCACTCGCCCCGGCACGCCCAATCGCGCCAGCGCCCCCACCAGCAACATCCCCCACAGCGGCAACAGGCAAGCCTCATACCGCATCACCTGGCCCGACCGGAACCAGAACACCGTAAACAGCAAGCTCCCCCCCATCACCACCCACGTCCCCACATCCACCCGCCGCCGCTTCACCACCACGGCCAACACCCCCACCACCAACACAATCAGGCACGACGGCCCAAACTTGAACAGATCCGCAAACTTCTCCGGCCCCACCGTAATCATGTTCCACGGCAGCGCGAGAAACGCCATCACATCCCGCCCCACACCATAATTCGCATTCACCTGGAACAACGCCTTCACATCCAGCGAGTCGCTCAAGAATGGATAAAACGGGCTCCCCGTATAGCGCCACCCGCGCACCCACCACGGCAACCCCACCGCCACCACTGGCAGCCCCAGCGCCAGCCCCCTGCGCACCACCGCCATCACATCGCGCCCGCGCACCAGCGTCGCCACTGCATCCGCCACCAGAAAACACCCCACCACCACCAGCCCCTGCAACTTGCTCGCCCCACACGCCCCCAGCAGCAGCCCCGCCGCCACCAACCGCGGCATGCTGTACCTTCCCCCATGCGCCAGCATCACCGCCACACCCACGCTCAGCCACGCCGTCAGCGCCAGATCCGCATACTCTTGCCGCGCGATATAGCCAAAAATCGGCGCCCCCAGCGCCAGCCCCAGCGCCACCATCGTGCCCCACTTCACGCGATACCGCCGCGCCATCCACCCAAACAACCCGAGCAGCATCACCACGTACTCGAGGTTCACCAGCTTCACTAGGTTGCCGTCATTCGTCATCCACCACTGCCGCAGATACAGCATCACCGGCATGTGCGGCTGCGCGTTAAAGCGGATCCCCTCGTGGTACGTCATCTTGTGCTGGCTCATGTACCAGCGCGCCGACGCCATGTGGTACATCGTGCTGTCGTATTCCACAATCGGCATCATCCAGTCCGGCACCAGCATCACCACCAGCGGCACGGCCCATAGCCAGCGCCACCGCGGTCGAACAGTCTTGAGCTCACCCCACGCCAGCACAAGCCCCACCACCCCCTGCACCACCGTCAGCACGATCACCCCGCGCTGCGTCACCCTGCCAAACGTTCCCAGCAGAAAAATCCCCAACGCCGCCACCGCCGTGCCCAGCCCCAGCGCCGCCGCATGACGCAATCCACCCTCCAGCCTCGCCCCCAGCCGCTTCAACACCCCCAGCCCAATCAGGTAATCCGCCACAAACGCCGGCAGGCTCACCAGCAGCGCCTGCACCGCATAACGCACAATCAACCCGCCATCAAACGACGGGTCCGCCAGTTGTTCCTGCAAGCTTTGATAATTGTGCCGCCACCACTCCGGAAACCAGTTCCAGCCCGCCTCGATCACGCCGCCGTACTCGTCCCTTGCGCCACCTGTTTGGCGGGTTCAGCCACCGGCGCCTCGAGCGGCGTAAACCGGTATTTCACCAGCGTCCACATCGCGTGAAATCCATCCTGCCACCGGATCTTCTTGCCCTCGAGAATGCCGCGCGCGTTGTATTGAATCGGCACCTCATGAATCTCATGCCCCATGCGCCGCGCCTTGGCCGTCACCTCGGGGCAGAATTCAAACCGCAAACACTTGAGCCGCATCCCCCGCAACACATCGGCGCGAAACGCCTTGTATGCCGTCGCCTCATCAGTAATCCGCGCCCCGTACAGCACATTCGCCGCCAGCGTCAGCATCTTGTTCGCCAGCCAGTTGGCAAATTTCATGCCCTTCAGATTGCCCCTGAATCGGCTGCCGTACACCACCGTCGCGGTGCCATCCACCAGCGGCTGCAACACCTTGATGTAGTCGTTCGGGTCATACTCGAGGTCCCCGTCCTGGATCAACACCACGTCGCCCGTCGCCTTGCGGATCCCGATGCGAATCGCCGCGCCCTTGCCAAAGTTCTCCACCGAGTGGTGCACCACTACGAGCTCCTTATACTTCTCAAGCAGCTCCGACGTGCCGTCCGTCGACCCATCATCGACAATCACGATTTCCTTCTCACACCCCACCGGCAGCGCGGCCTTCATCACCCGGTCCAGCACCATCGGCAGCACGTTCACTTCGTTATAGACGGGGATGATAATCGAGATCTTCAAGGGACGTTTTCCGCTTCAATTCTACTGTTTTTCGAGCACCGCGAATACACTTTGCCCAAACGGCGGGCTCACCCACGATTCCACCGCGCGCAGCACCGGCACAATCCGCTTGTCAAACAAATCGATCTGCCCTTCGCTCTGCTCTTCGCGCTTGAATACCTTCGCGTTCGCCCACCAGCCAAAGAATCCCACCGTGTTCATGTAGCGCAGTTCCCGCGCGGCAAATCCCGCCCGCCGCGCCGTATCGGCAAAGCTCTGCTTCGTATACCGCCGATAATGCCCCAGATGCTTGTCGATCGGCCCGTACAGCGCCATAAACGCCGGCACGATCAACACCGCTCTTCCCCCGCGCGGCAGAATCTCGCCAAACGCCTTCAGCGTCCCCAGATCATCCTCAATATGCTCCAGCACATTCAGGCACACCACGCTATCGGGCCGCTCCCGCTTCAGCTCCAAAAACGCCGGGTCCATCGCATCGAGCACCATCGACTTCACATTCCCCCGCCCCGCAAACGCCTTCTGGTGCTGCTCGATCACCACCGGCTCGATATCCACCCCCACCACCATTTCCCGGTCCGCGATCATCCGCGTAAAGTTCCCAATCCCACAGCCTACTTCCACAATCCGCTGCCCCAGCGGCGCCATCGCGATCTCCGCCTGCCAGGCAAAATAATTCACCGCACGCGTCATCCGCTGCTGGTCGCGCAGCGTGTATTCACTCGTCGTTGAAACTTCCGAAGGTACCAACCCTCTATTCTAAGCCACTGGCACACGGTTACACTGGTGATTTAACCCCTCATGAGCAGCCTACTGGACCGACTCAAACAAGGCATCCAAAAGACGCGGACGGGCCTGGTCGGATCAATCGACAATCTGATCCACGGTCGCAAGCAGATCGACCCCGACCTCCTCGAAGAGCTCGAGTACAACCTCATCAGCTCCGACATCGGCGTGCGCACCTCCACCGAGATCCTCGAAGGCATCCGCCAGCGCGTCGATCGCCAGCAGCTCTCCGATTCCTCCGAGCTCCGCGCCCTCATCCGCCAGCAACTCCTCGACATCCTCGAGGCCAACGATCGTCCCATCAACTGGGCCGCCCAGCCCCCCACCGTCCTCATGATCGTCGGCGTCAACGGCGTCGGCAAGACCACCACCATCGGCAAGCTCGCCAATCGCTTCAAGTCCGATGGCCAGCACGTGCTCATCTGCGCGGCTGACACCTTCCGCGCCGCCGCCATCGAGCAGCTCGAAGTCTGGGCCAACCGCAGCGAGGTCGACATGATCCGCCAGCAGACCGGGTCTGACCCCAGCGCCGTCCTCTACGATTCCCTCGAGGCCGCCAAGTCCCGCAAGTCCACCCTCGTCCTCGTCGATACCGCCGGCCGCCTCCACAACAAGGCCCACCTCATGGCCGAGCTCGAAAAGATGACGCGCACCGCCCGCCGCGTTGTCCCCGATTCCCCGCATGAAGTCTGGCTTGTCCTCGACGCGACAACCGGCCAGAACGGCCTCGAACAGGCCAAGAAGTTTACTGAATCCGCCGGCGTCACCGGCATCGTACTCACCAAGCTCGACGGCACGGCCAAAGGTGGTGTCGTGGTCGCCATCGCTCGCGAGCTCAACCTCCCGATCCGCTACATCGGCATCGGCGAACAAATTGATGATCTGATCCCCTTCGAGGCCGACAAGTTTGTTGCATCCCTATTCGACAATTGAGCGCATCGAGCCGCTCAACCCCTACATGCGCGAAGCGCTCGATCTCGCTCGCGCCGCCATGGGCCAGACCAGCCCCAACCCCAGCGTCGGTTGCGTCATCGTCAAAGACGGCGTCGTCATCGGCCGCGGGGCCCACTATTACATAGCGCGCGATCATGCTGAGGTCGTCGCCCTCGCCCAGGCCGGGGCGGCAGCCGCCGGCGCTGACGTCTACGTCACGCTCGAGCCCTGCAGCCACACTGGCCGGACGGGCCCCTGTGCAAAGTCGCTGATCGATGCGGGCGTCAAGCGCGTCTTCGTCGCCATGCAGGACCCCAATCCGCTCGTCTCCGGCACCGGCCTCCATCAGCTCCGCGAAGCCGGCATCGCCGTCGAGATGGATCACAACGCCCAGATCGAAGCCATGCGCATCAACGAGGCGTTCATCCACTTCATGCGCACCCAGCGCCCCCTCGTCACCCTCAAGAGCGCCGTCACCCTCGATGGCAAGATCGCCGCGCCCGAAGACAACGAAGGCTGGATCACCAGCGACCTCGCTCGCCGTCACGTCCAGACCCTCCGCCATTGGTCCGACGTCATGATCACCGGCATCGGCACCGTGCTCTCCGACGATCCCCAACTCAACGACCGCACCGGCGTCCCTCGCTCGCGGCCCCTCCTGCGCGTCATTCTCGATTCCCAGTTGCGCACTCCCGTCGCCTCTCGCATGGTCACCAGTGCCGCCGGAGATCTGATCGTCGCCACCACCACGGCCGCCTCTCCCGATCGCCGCAAGGCGCTTGAGGACAAGGGTGTCGAGGTCCTCGTGCTCGACGCCGCCAGTGGTCGCGTCAGCCTCGAGCTCCTCATTCAGGAACTCGGCCGCCGCAAGTATCTCTCCGCCATGATCGAAGCCGGCAGCAAGGTCAACTGGGCCGCCCTCGATAGCGAAGTCGTCGACAAGATCTTCTTCTACTACGCGCCCAAGATTCTCGGCGGCACCCAAAGCCTGCCGGTGGCCGGCGGCATGGGCAAGCGCCGTCGCATCGACGCCATCCAGTTCCGCGACATCCGCCTCCACCCCATCGCCCCCGAAGAATTTGCTGTCGAAGGTTGGGTCGAAAAAAGCTAATGTTCACCGGTCTCATTGAAACTCTCGGCGAAGTCGTCGCCTTCACTCCCCAGCCCACGGGCGCTCGTCTCCGCATCAGTTCTCCAGCGGCTCTGGCTGACGCTCACACAGGCGACAGCATCTGCGTCAATGGCGTCTGCCTCACCGCTCTCGACATTGCCGATGGCGCCTTCTCGGCCGACCTCGCCCCCGAGACTTTGGCCCGCACCAACCTCTCCACGCTCAAGCCCGGCGACGTCGTCAACCTCGAGCGTTCGCTCCTGCCCACCACGCGCCTCGGCGGCCATATTCTGCAGGGCCACGTCGACGGTGTCGGCACGATCACGGATCTCCGCGAACTCGGCGAAGGCAACTGGTGGATCACGGTGGAAGTCCCCGCCGAGCTCGAGCGCTACGTGGTCTTCAAGGGCTCCATCGCCATCGACGGCATCAGCCTCACGGTAGCCCAGGTCGAAGGCCGCAAGGTAAGCGTCACCCTCATCCCCCACACCTGGACCCACACCAACCTCCACCGTCGCTCCATCGGCGACCGCATCAACCTCGAAACCGACGTCATCGCCAAGTACGTCGAGAAGATGCTCGCCAACATCACCATCCCGCGCTAGTTATTGAGTGTGGTGCGGCAAGGCCGCACCACTTACAATCTCCCCACCTCCGAATCCCGCTAAACTCAAATCATGGCCACCCAGGTCGAAGCAATCTCCTCCCGCTCCTTCTCGATCGATCGCGCCCACTCCATTCCCTGGACCCTCTGGCTCATGGCCCTCGCCTGTACATCAGCCATCATCGGCGCCCATTGGGACATCTCCTGGCATTCCTCCATCGGCCGCGACGCCTTCTTCACCCCCGCCCACATCGCCATCTATCTCTGCGGTGTCTTCGGCGGGCTCAGCTCCGGCTGGCTCATCTTCTCAAACACCTTCCTCCCTGCCCATTCCAACCGCGCCAACACCGTCGAGATCTTCGGCCTCCGCGCCCCCCTCGGCGCGTTCCTCGTCGCCTGGGGCGGCCTCGCCATGCTCACCTCAGCCCCCTTCGATGATTGGTGGCACAACGCCTACGGCCTCGACGTCAAGATCATCTCCCCTCCTCACGTCCTCCTCATCTTCGGCTTTCTCATGGTCCAGACCGGCGGCCTCATCATGACCCTCGGCGAACGCAATCGCGCCACCACCGCCAATCGCAAACACCTCGACAATCTCTTCCTCTACCTCGGCGGCCTCGTCCTCATCACGTTCACCATCCTCCTGCTTGAGCTCACCTCGCGCACGCTCATGCACACCGCCTTCTTCTACCGCAGCGTCTGCCTCTTCGTACCCCTCGCCCTCGCCGTCATGTCGCGCGCGAGCGATCACAAGTGGGCGGCCACCATCACCGCCGGCGTCTACACGGTCTTCCTCCTCGGCTTCCAGTGGATCCTCCCGCTCTTCCCCGCCGAGCCCAAGCTCGGCCCCGTCTTCTACCCCACCACTTACTTCGTCCCCCCGCAGTTCCCGCTGCTGCTCGTCATCCCGGCCTTCGCCATCGATCTTCTCCGCCGCCGCACGCGCCATCTCGGCCTCGCGCTCGAGTCCGCCATTCTCGGCCTCACCTTCCTCACGGTCTTCATGGCCGTTCAGTGGCCCTTCGCCAACTTCCTTATGAGCGACGCCGCCAAAAACTGGTTCTTCGGCTCCCACCACTTCGGCTACTACGTCCACCCCAAGTCCAATCTCCGCCTCGGCCTCTTCGCCAAGATGGCAAACGAACAAACCTGGTCTGGCTTCCTCGCCATCCTCGGTCAGGCCGCCCTCGCCTCCATGGTCTTTACCGCCGCCGGTTCAAGCTTTGGCAACTGGTTGCGCAGGGTCCAGCGTTGAGGTCTCTCCTCGTACTGTTTCTCGCCCTCACTGCCTTCGCGCACGTGGGCGTTAACGATGTCTTCTTTGAAGGCCTCGCCGGCCCCTACCCGCTCTACGTCACCGTGCGTCCCCCGGTCGTCATCCCCGGCGTTGCCGACATCACCATTCGCTCCGCCGCCAAAGACGTCACCGCCATCGAGATCGCCCCGATGACGCTCACTGGGCCCGGCTCGCAATACCCGCCCACGCCGGACCAGGCTACCGCCAGCAAAGACGATCCCCAGACCTTCACCGGCGGCCTCTGGATCATGTCCCCCGGCTCCTGGCAGGTCCGCGCCGTCGTCACGGGCGCTCGTGGCAAAGGCACGGTCTCCGTCCCCGTTCGCGCCGCCTCCCAAAAGGTCTCCACCATGGACACCACCACCGGCGCCGTCCTCCTCGGCCTCATGGGTCTGCTCGTCCTCGGTGCCGTGGGTATCGCCGGCGCCGCCCTTCGCGAATCCCAGCTCCCCCCGGGCACCCTGCCCGACTCGCGCCTCCGCACGCGCGGCTACATCGCCATGGCCGTCGGTCTCGTCCTCTCGGGCGGTATCATCTGGGCCGGCGCCAACTGGTGGTCAAACGAGGCCAACGCCTACGCCCGCTCCCTCTACAAAGCGCTCACCCTCACGCCCACCCTCAACGGCAATCAACTCGCCCTTGCCATCGCTCCCAGCGGCACGCCCCGCCCCACCGATGACTTCATTCCCGATCACGGCCACCTCATGCACCTCTATGCCATTCGCGAGTCCGACCTCGGTCTCGCCTGGCATCTCCATCCGCGTCGCGAAGCCCCCGGTCGCTTCCTCACCGACTTGCCCGCCCTGCCCGCCGGCCGCTATCGCCTCTTCGCCGATGTTGTCCACCAATCGGGCTTCCCCGAAACCCTCACCGCCACCATCGATCTGCCCACTGCCACCCCCGGCCCCTCCTCCAATCCCGATGATGCCGGCGCCGAGCTCAAGCCCAATCCCCTCGTCACCCTCGAAGTCTCAGGCACGCTCAAACCCGGCCAGCCCGTCACCCTCCGCTTCCGCGTCCAGGACCCCGACGGCAACCCCGCCGCCAACCTCCGCCCCTATCTCGGCATGCCCGCTCACCTCGCGGTCATCAAAAAAGACTTTTCCGTCTTTTCCCATCTCCACCCCAACGGCAACATCTCCATGGCCGCCTTCGAGATGGCCCAATCAAATAACTTGCGTTACAACGACAGTATGGTAGTATCCTCCCATGCCTCAGATAGGGGAGGCCCTGTCTCACCGGACTTTGGTTTCCCGTTTGGATTTCCCACGTCAGGAGATTATCAGCTCGTCCTGCAATTCGCGCGACAAGATCGCGTCGAGACGACCGCCTTCAGGTTGGTCGTTCCAGATTAGTTTTTGGGAGTATCTGAAATGTGGCCCGCGATTCGAGATCTGATGGATCAGCTCGATGACGCGATCATTGTCCTCGATGCTGAGGGCGAAATTGCAGTCATAAACAAAGCCGCTACCGAAAAGCTCAAGCAGGTTGGCAGCCTCAGTGAAGCCACAGGGATTCGTGTCCTTCGCGCCCCCGCCGCCGACACGCTCACCTTGCCCATCCCCGAGCTCGACAAGGCTTCCGCCAGTCTCCCCGTCGTGCTCGCCATTCGCACCCGCACGCGCTATCTATACCTCAGCCCCGCCTTCCAGCGCGTCTACGGCGTCCCGCCAGAGGATTTCGGCTCCACCGAATCTTTCCTCGCGCGCGTCCACCCCGAAGACCGCGAAGCCGTCCAACGCAATCTCGAAGCCGATGCCGCCGGTGGACCCCACGAATACGAATGCCGCATCATCCACCCCTCCGGCGATGTCCGCCGCATCCGCGTCAAGGTCCACCCCTTCACTGAGAATTCCTCCGGCCAGTTCCTCATCGCTTCTCTCACCGAGGACATCACCGACCAGCCCTCCCAGTCCCAGACCCCGCCTCGCCCCCGCGGCCTCACCCCCATGGGCGATTTCCGCCGCCTCCTCAGCCACACCGTCGACAACTGGGTCTCCTCCACTGATGCCCCCCTGTTCGGCGTCGCCATCCTCGATATCGCGCGCTTCCGCGCCGTCAACGATTCCTTCGGTTACTCCCAGGGCGATCTCCTGCTCGAAGAAGTCGCTCGCCGGATCCTCCAATCCCTCTCCACCCGCAATCGCGTCGCCAGCCTCGGCGCCGATCGCTTCGGCATCCTCTTCCGTTCCTTCTCCGACCCCACCCAGGCCGAGGTCCTCCTCCGCGCCACCATCGAACAACTCTCCGAGCCCTTCTCCCTCGGCGACAATTCCATCCAGATCTCCTGTCGCGCCGGCCTCGCCTTCCCCGAGAACATCGAGACCACCGCCGACCAGCTCTTGCGCAATGCCGACGCCGCCCTCCAGCTCGCCAAGCAGCGCCACGATCCGCTCGTCATCGCCTCCGATTCGAGCACTCATTCTTCTCTCGAATTCGACATCGCCCACGGCATCGATAACGACGAGTTCTACTTCGAGTTCCAGCCCGCCTTCGACCCCTCCACCGGCGAGGTCAAGCTCCTCGAAGCCCTCGTCCGCTGGCGCCATCCCCGCCTCGGCATCATCTCGCCATCCAGCTTCATCAGCCTCGCCGAAGACAGCGGTCTCGTCCTCCGTCTCGACATGCAGGGTCTCGAGCGCCTCGCCCGCCACCTCGACTACTGGCACAAGACCCAGCCCCTGCTCGCCAAGGTCCCCATCTCCATCAACATCTCCGGCCGCCACTTTCCCCACTTCGCGATGGAAAAGCAGTTCCATCGCATCCTCCGCCTGCCCGCCCTGCGCCAGTCCCGCATCATTCTCGAGATCACCGAGAGCGTCTTCGTCGAGTCCAACCCCCATACCGTCGCCGGCCTCAAGCGCCTCCGCGAAGCCGGTGCCCAGATCTGGCTCGACGATTTCGGCGATGGCTATTCCTCCCTCCGCTACCTTGTCAATTTCCCCGTCGATGGCATCAAGGTCTCCGAGTCCCTTGTCAAGAACTGCGTCAAAGAAGAAAAGTGCCGCGTCATCCTGAGTTCGCTCCAGACGCTCGCCCGCGGCCTCAATGTCGCCATGGTCGTCGAAGGCGTGGAGAATCGCGAGCAGTTCGACACGCTCCACACCATGGGCTTCGATTCGCTCCAGGGCTACTTCCTCTCCAAGCCCCTCCCCGCCAAGGATGTCCCCCGCCTG
>CAZBTA010000182.1:8411-10601 GCA_964494515.1 uncultured Bryobacter sp. | reverse complement strand
CTAACGCCAATGATGGGCTTCGTCATCGAAGCAATCCAGAAGATCGAATCCTCCCTGAGCTTCCGCTTGCGCCCGACCTCCGCATAACCAACCGACGCAAGATGAGTCACGCCCTCCCGCGTCACCACCGCGGTCACCGCCCCCGGCACCTCCTGCTGCTGGATCATCTGCTTCATCGCCTTCCGCACCCGCTTGTCCACCCTCGGATCCCCAAACGCCGCCATGGCAATCAGCACCAGCAAAGCCACAATTCTCATGGCGCTTATCCTATCGAACTCACTAAATATGTGCCCCATAAATTCGAATCACTTCGTGACTCGAAACCAGGGCCCGCTTGCGAAACGCATCCATCATCGCCGGCTGACCCGTTTGCAACTCTTGCACCATCCTCGCCAGCACTCCGAGCCAGAGCAAGCGCCGCTGCCGGTACACCCACTGCCCTTCCTCCGATTCGAGGTGCGACAGCATCAAGCCAATCAACTGCTCTCTGGCAAAGTGTGGCGATCGTGTTTCCAACTGCTTCTGAACCTCAGCCGCGTTCTCCTTGTTCAGCGGCAAGCTGCGGTCGTAATAAGCAAATCCGATAAACCCCTGATAAACGCGGCAAACTTCCATAAAGGCCGTCATCCGCTCAGCCTCCGTCGGCTTATCACCGGCATGGTGCTTCAGGTCCTCAATCAACCCACCCAACATCGGCTCCCACGTCCCCGCCGCATACAGTTCCCGGTACGACCTTTGCAGCTCGATCACCCTTTCAAGAAAGGCCTTGGACTTCCCTCGCGCCCAGTATTTTGTCATCGAAACTTCCGTAATCTTGCCCCCAGTCACCTTGCCCCCTTGGCTCAGGTGATCGCGAATCTGCTGAAGCAATTCTTCTTCGTCCGCGCTGAACTGGAGCCGTCCCATCATCCGCTCCCACCATTGCCCTGCCTCGGTCGGCCAATAGCGGCAAAGCTTCTTGTCCCCACCAGCGGTTACCACGGTGATGCATAGATCAAGCGCCGGCAGCTCCGCCGTCTTACGCATCAGCTGCGCAATCGCACCCAGCAGCGGCTTCTTGTCTCCCGCCACTTCTTTCTCCATCAGCAACTTCCAGAACGCGACAATCTTGTACCACTCCACTTCGTGCGGCACCCGGTTGGGCTGGAAAGTCGCAAGCCGGTTCAGGTAGAGCTTCAAGAATCCCCGCGGCAACCGCCCCTCCCTGCTTCGGGATGTCAGAACCTCATTGAGGTCACCAAGCGCGCCGTAAGTTTCGATCCCATTCAGTACCCGCGCCAGAAAGCCCTCCGCCCCCGCCGGGTTTCCACTGTTCACATATTGGTCGTACAACTCGAGGGCGGTGCGATAAAGCGGCAGGTAACCAATTGTCTCGCCCTGTAAAGCTCGATCCCGTCGCTCCGCAGGTGGTCGATATGCCATCCAACGACTCACTGCTTCCTCAAAATCAAAAGTCGAGTATAAAGACACCAGGCGCATCTGGTAATCCATCTGATTCAGCCCCAAATCAGTGGCTCGATTCGCCTCCCCAGGGATGCTGTCGGTAAACCCCACAATTGCCAGCACAGGGGCAAGCTCTGGCACCAGCCCAATCAGATCCTCCGCTTGCTCGAGAACATAACGCTTGCGCTCAACGCTCGTCTCAACCCTCGCTGCCCGCAACAAAAAGTCGACCTGCACCTCAGTTGGAGCAAGCCGCAAATCATCAAAGCGCTCCGCAAACCACAGCTTCAGACATCGCGCGTCACAATTCCCCTGCGCAAGCGCGCTCCATTGCGTAAGACCACCAACAAGAAGGATCAGCCGCGTGACTTTACCAATGCTTGCCATCTGCAGTTATCAGCAGCATAACCGCAAACAGGAAGCAAAGTTTGCCTTACCGCCCCTCCTCCGCCTCCCCTGCCTCCTCCGCCATCGCCGCCAGTTCCTCATCCGTAAACTCCGGATTCAGCAACTCCCGCGCCGCCTCCAGATGCTCCGGCAACGTCACCAGATCAATCGGCGCATTCGGATCGATCCCCATCGACCCCGGCATCTTCTGCCCCGCCAGCCACACCGGAATCTGCTCCTGCCGCAACAAGGTATACGCAAACCGCGCCTCGACGAAATTGGCAAACCGGTCAATCGGCACCAGGTTCCCATCCTCTGGCTTCGGAAACGCATTCGGCAGCGGCGTATCCCCACCCCCAG
>CAZBTA010000182.1:572-8401 GCA_964494515.1 uncultured Bryobacter sp. | reverse complement strand
GAGCGCCTCCTCGGTCAACTCATCCGGGTTGGCTTCCAGGATCTCTTCATCACTCAATTCTTCAAGGTGCCGGCGCAAGGAATCAGGATTGAACATGGTCGAAGCTCCATTCTACGTCCAATACTCCCGATTGAGACTCCGATACTGCACCGCCCCCGCCAGATCCGCAATCGTCCGCGCCGCTGCCCTACGCCGCATCGTCGTCAGCGACACGCCACGCCTGAAGCCTGGAGCAACATCCGCATCAGCAAGGAAGCTACTGCGAGTACCTCGAGTTCGCCTTTCAATTTGAAGTCGAATAAACTCCCTACGCAAAACGAGAACATAACAAAGTCATCCTGCAAGAATGGCCAAGAGCAGTTATGTTCGATGGCACAGACTCAGCGATCAACTAAAGAATAAAGTGGGCGTCAAATGTTGCCTGTGCCATCGGGGCTCCGGCTACCCGAATCGACCCTCAACAGAGGCCCTTCGAGCTTGGTCAATCTCCAAAAGACGAGGCCTTGGGCCGCAACACTCGTCACAACCATCAGCACGTTAGCAAGGACGAGAACCAGCGGATCTGGCCTTAAGTCTGACGGGAGCGCTCTAAGGTTGAGAATTTGCCGGTTGACGCATTCGGGTTGGAGAGACGAAGATAGGCCTTCTTTAGCGAATAGAGGCAAGGACAGCAAAACCAGAATCGGCAGCATTGCAGGAGTATATCAGCCAAACATCAACTGAATGTACAACCGCTAACACCGAATACTGCTTGACAACTTACCAAGTCGGCGACCAAGCCAACTTTTTCCGAAGCTCCATTCTACGTCCAATACTCCCGGTCGAGACTCCGATACTGCACCGCCTCCGCCAGATGCTTCGCCCCCACCTGCGCGCTCCCCGCCAGATCCGCAATCGTCCGCGCCACCTTGAGCAACCGGTCATGCGCCCGCGCCGACAAACTCAGCTTTCGCACCGCCATCTCGAGCGTCCTCTCCGCCGCCGCATCAAGCTCACAGAACTGCCTCAACAACGACGCCGGAATCCTCGCATTCATATGCCCCCGCGCATCCTGCAGCGCGCGCGCCGCCGCTACCCGCTGCCGCATCGCCGTTGACGACACGCCATCCCCCTCCCCGCGCAACTCCTTGTATTCCACCGCCGGCACCTCGATATGAATATCAATCCGGTCCAGCAACGGCCCCGAGATCTTCCCGATATACCGCTGGATCTGCGCCCCCGTACACCGGCAATCCTTCGTCCGATCGCCGTAATACCCACAAGGACACGGATTCATCGCCCCCAGCAGCATCAAACTCGCCGGAAACGTCAGCGTCCCATTCGTCCGCGCGAGCGACACACTCCCCTCCTCGAGCGGCTGCCGCAACAGCTCAAGAATGTTCCGGTTAAACTCCGGCAACTCATCCAGAAACAACACCCCGTTATGCGCCAGCGACACCTCACCCGGCCTCGGCGTTCCACTGCCCCCACCGATCAGCCCCGCATCACTCACCGTATGATGCGGCGCCCGGAACGGCCGCGTCGACAGGATCCCCTCCCCCTTCGGCAACACCCCCGCCACGCTATGGATCTGCGTCGTCTCGAGCGCCTCGCCAAACGTCAACGGCGGCAGGATGCCCGGCAGCCGCCGCGCCAGCATCGTCTTGCCCGATCCGGGCGGCCCCAGCATCAGCAGATTATGACCACCCGCCGCCGCTACTTCCAGCGCCCTCTTCGCAATCGTCTGCCCCCGCACATCCTTGAAGTCGAGCTCCGAAGCATTCTCCACCGCCACCGGCATCGGGCTCACCGGTCGCGCCGGCGCCATCCGCTCCGGCTGCGTAAACAGGCTCACCGCCTCTCCCAGATGTCTCACCCCAAACACATTCACCCCGTCCACCACCGCCGCCTCCGTCACGTTCTCCTCCGGCACGATCAGGTTCGGGATCCCCATCTTCCGCGCACAAACGGCCATCGACAACGCCCCGCGCACCGCCCGGATCTGCCCATCCAGTGACAACTCCCCCACGATCAAGTGCTTGTCGCTCTTGTGGAAAATCCCCATCGCCCCCAGAATCCCCATCGCCATCGGCAGATCAAACCCCGCCCCCTCTTTGCGCACGTTCGCCGGCGCCAGATTGATCGTCACTGATTTCGACGGGTACCCAAACCCCGAATTGAGCAACGCGCTCTTGATCCGCTCCCGGCTCTCCCGGATCGCCGTATCCGGCATCCCCACCGTAATAAAGTCCCTTGCGCTCCCACCCTGTGCCATATCCACCTCAACATCGATCAGGTGGGCATCGATTCCATAAACAGCAGCGCTGCGCGTGCGATAAAGCGGCATGTACCCTATGTAGTGCCACCAAAACGTCAAAACTCTCAGTTGGAGTGGCACCAAATAAAGTTATGAACCAACTTCAACCTGAATGAATCAGGAGATGTAGTCAGAATGAGCAAAGCCGTCATGCAACTCGATGTAAAGACCGGAGTTTTGCCGGAATTTCTGTGTCCAGATCTGCTCGCCGGCATGGCGACGGATCGAACCAGAGTCGAACACTATCTCGAAGACTTGCTCAAGCCGGCTGGATCGTCACGTTCCAACCCGGTTCCGCTGGCGATGGAATACGCCGTCGTCGGCAAGGCCCAGCGTATCCGACCCATCCTCGCTCTCCGCGTGGCCCGGCTTCTGGGTGCGGAAACCGATGCCGCCCTCCGCGCCGCTGCCGCCGTTGAGCTCATCCACAGCGCTTCGCTGATCATCGACGATCTGCCCTGCATGGATAACGAGCTGCTGCGCCGCGGAAAGCCCGCCACTCACATTGCCTTTGGTGAACCTACGGCCATCCTGGCCGCCTTCTCCATGGTGGCCCTCGCCGCCCGCATCGTGATGGAAGGCGCCGAGACCGGGGCCGATTGTCTCCGCCTCCGCCGCTACCAGCTCGCCCTCCTCCGCACGCTCGATTGCTCCTCCCTCGTCGGTGGACAGTCGATGGATCTCAATCTGGCTGGCGCCGAACGCGATGCCATGCGCTCGGCCGTCAACGACATGAAGACCGTACCCCTGTTTGAACTTGCCGTCGAGGCCGGGTGCGTGTCATACCCCAAGGCCGCCCCTGCTGGCCTCGCCGGCTTCGGCCGCGACTTCGGTGTTGCCTTCCAGCTCACCGACGATCTCCTCGATGGCGAATTGAACGACCGAAAGATTCTTGACAACAGCTATGAGCAATGCCGCCTCCGGCTCCAGCCTTTTGGAGCGTCCGCAGAACCCCTCCTCCAACTTGTCGAATACCTCGAGCAGCGATCGCGCGCTTAAGGCCGTCGTCATCGGTAGCGGTTTCGGCGGTCTCGGCTCAGCCATCCGCCTCGCCACCCGTGGCTACGATGTCACCATTCTCGAATCCCGCGACATGCTCGGCGGGCGCGCCTACGTCTACCGTCAGGACGGCTTTACGTTCGATGCCGGCCCCACCGTCATCACGGCTCCCTTTCTGATCGACGAGCTCTTCGAAGGCGCCGGCCGTCGCACCAGCGACTACGTCAAGATCGTCCCCGTCGACCCCTTTTACAAGATCGAGTTCCACGACGGCACCAGCTTCGACTACAACGCCGACGAGGCCGCCACGATCGAAAAGATCCGCAAGTTCGCCCCCGACGACGTCGAGGGCTACCAGAAGATGATTCGCGCCGCCGAGGCCATCTTCCGCAAGGGTTTCGTCGAGCTCTCCGCCAAGCCCTTCCTCAAGTTCACCGACATGCTCAAGATCGCCCCCGATCTTGTCAAACTCAACAGCCACCTCACCGTCTACCAGTTCGCCTCGCGCTTCGTCAAAGACGATCGCCTGCGCCGCGTCTTCAGCTTCCATCCGCTGCTGGTCGGTGGCAACCCCTTTAGCACCACCTCCATCTACGCCCTCATTCATCACCTTGAGCGCGAGTGGGGCGTCCATTACGCCATGGGCGGCACCGGCGCAGTGGTCTCCGCCATGGGCAAGCTCTTTGGTGAGCTCGGCGGCAAGACACGCCTCTCCACCGCCGTCCGCCGCATCGTCGTCGAGAATGGCCTCGCCAAGGCCGTCGAGACCGAATCGGGCGAAACCATTCCCGCCGACATCGTCGTCTCCAATGCCGACATCGCCACCACCTACAGCCGCATGATCGATGCCCAGCACCGCAAGCGCTGGACCGATCGCAAGCTCAAGGGCATGAAGTACTCAATGTCCCTGTTCGTCATCTACTTCGGCACCCGCAAAAAGTACGAGAACATCGCCCACCACACCATCCTGCTGTGCGAGCGCTATAAGGAACTCCTCGCCGACATCTTCGATCGCAAGATCATGAGCGAAGACTTCTCGATGTATCTCCATCGCCCCTCGGCCACGGATCCCTCGATGGCCCCCGATGGTTGTGATTGCTTCTACGTCCTCATCCCCGTGCCCAACCAGCAAAGCGGCATCGACTGGACGAAGGAAGCCAAGCCCTTCCGCGATCGCGTCATGAACTGGCTCGACGCCAACTACATGCCCGGCCTCAACGACAATCTCGCCACCGAGCGCTATTTCACCCCGCTCGACTTCGAGACCACGCTACGCAGCTACGCCGGTGCGGCTTTCAGCTTCGAACCCATATTCACCCAAAGCGCCTGGTTCCGGCCCCATAATCAGAGTGAAGACATCAAGAATCTTTACTTTGCCGGGGCGGGGACACACCCGGGCGCAGGCATGCCCGGCGTCCTCTGTTCGGCCAAAATCGTAGAGGACCTCGTATGCCAGCACCAGCCGCTGCGCTGAGCGCAGCCTCACCCATCGAAGACCTGTACCGCGAGGCGGCGCGCATCACCGCCATCGGGTCCAAGAGCTTCTTCTTTGCCACCAAATTCTTTCCGCCCGAGCTGGCCCGGCGCGCTCATGCCGTTTATTGGTTCTGCCGCACCACCGACGACCTCGTCGACGAAGCCCCCTCGCTCGAGAAAGGCGCCGCTGATCTCGACGCCTGGGAAGCCGAACTCCGCTTCGGCCTCCGTGGCGGCAAAGTCTCCAACCCCGTCCTCCGCCTCTTTCTCGAGGTCTCCCGCGAGTGTTCGATCCCGTCCGAATACCCGCTCGAGCTCGTTGCCGGCTGCCGCATGGATCTCGAACAGCAGCGCTATGAGACCTACGAAGACCTGCGCCTGTTCTGCTACCGCGTTGCCTCCTGCGTGGGCCTCATGATGTGCCACGTCATCGGCTTTGTCCGCTCCGATCTCGAGGGCCGCGGCAAGCAACACGCCATCGAGCTTGGCCTCGCCATGCAGCTCACCAACATCCTGCGCGACGTGGGCGCCGACCTCAAGCTCGGCCGCATCTACTTCCCGCGTGAAGACATGGATCGCTTCGGCTACACCGAAGACGACCTCAAGGCCGGCCGCCGCAACAAGGCCTTTCGCGACCTCATGCAGTTTGAGGCCGCCCGTGCACGAAACTACTACTCGAGCGCCATGCCCGGCATCCTAATGTTGCGGCCCGAAGGCCGCTTCGCCGTCGAGATCGCCGCCAAGGTCTACGCCGCCATTCTGCGCGAGATCGAGCAGGCCGACTACGACGTCTTTAACCGGCGTGCCGTCGTCTCGCCGTTCGAAAAATACTGGATTACAGCACGAGCCATCATGAGCTCGTGGTGGGACAAACGAACTTGAACTGGAAAGAAACCATCACCAGGGCCTCCCTGGCCACCTTGATTGGCATGCTCGTGCACTATGCCGCCGGCTATGCCATGGGCTTCCCCTTTTTCACTGACAGCATTGCCGAATGGATCATGGCCCGCACGCCTTCCGCCTGGGCCGTGCCGCTGCTGGAGGCCATGGGCGCCTGGGCCAAGCCCTTCGCCGCCACCGGTGGCCTCGCCACTCTCGGTTGCGCCATGTGGGTCTCGCTCATTCTGCCCCGTCGCGGCCTTCTCGCTCCGGTCGTTCTGGCAGCCCTCGCCTGGGCCCTCGACTACCAGTCGATCGCCGGCGTCATCTCCTTCATGGTCCCCGCCATGGCCTGGCTCCTCTGGCCCCGCTCGGCCACCCCGGTTCCCCTCTCCGCCCGGCGTGAATTCCTCACCAGCGTTGCCATGAGCTCCGGCACCGTCATCGTCGCCGGCGAAGCCTGGTGGCGCAACGAGCGCCTCGCCGCCAAAGCCATCGACCCCATCCCCCTCTTCCGCTGGTCCGTTCCCACCGAACGTCTCGAATGGGGCAAAGGCCTCGTCCGCAAGCCCGTCACCACCGTCCGCGAGTTCTACGTCATGAGCAAGAACACCGTGGACCCCGTCGTCGACCCCAAGACCTGGCGGCTCAAAATCAAGTTCGACGATCGCGTCATCCGCGAGTTCTCCTACGCCGAGCTCTTGAGCCTTCCCCGCCAGGAACGCTTCGTCACGCTGCGCTGCGTTAGCAACACGCTCAAGAGCGACCTAATGGGCACCGCTGCCTGGTCCGGCATCCAGCTCGACCAGCTCGTCCGCCGCACCGAGATTCCGTCCAACGCCGTTGAGATGGCCGTCATCGGCCTTGATGGCCACGGCGACAGTCTCCGCATCGACTACTCCTTCTCCGGCGAACCCCTTTTCGCCCTTGGCATGAATGGCGAAACGCTCACACGTAATCACGGCTATCCCATCCGCATGCTCACCCCGCGCTACTACGGCTTCAAGAGCATCAAGTGGCTCGACGAGATCCGATTCACTTCCACGCCCTACTTCGGCACCTGGCCCAAGCTCGGCTTCACCAAAGAGCCCGTTATCCATACCGCCAGCTTCGTCGATCGCATTGTGCGCGAGGGCGCCAAAGCCCGCATCGGCGGCGTCAGCTTTGCCGGCGTCCGCGGCATTCAAAAGGTAGAGTTCCGCGTCGACAATGGCCTTTGGGTCCCCGCAGAGCTCGAGCCCGCCCTCTCGCCCTACACGCTCACCCGCTGGCGCGGCGAGATCGATCTCCCCGCCGGTGGCCAGCTCATCGAAGCCCGCGCCCTCGACGGCCAGGGAAAGTGGCAAGCCTCTGTTGAGAAGCCACTGTTCCCCGACGGCGTCTCCGGCCCGACGACCAAGAAGATTCCGGAGGCCTGATGATCCAGTATCCGGTACCCTGGGACCAGGTCTACAGCCTCTGGCCCCACATTGCCAACGGCACCCGCCGCAACGTCGACGACTTCTCCGGCAAGATCGTCGCTAAAATGCAGCCCGGCCCGCTGCTGCTCGGCCTCGAGCATCTGCCCGCCGATCCGCGCTTCGTGCTCGTCGCCAATCATTACCAGCGCAAAGGCCTCTGGATCGTCCATGTCGCCAGCGCTCTTACGCAGGCCGTCGCCGATCGCTATGGCCGCCAGATCGATCCTCCCGTCCACTGGATCGTCACCGCCAACTGGCCCCCGATCCGCATCGGCAAGTGGCGCATCGCCTCACCCGGCGATATTCTCCTGCCCAAGGTAGCCAACGCGCTCAGTTGTTTTCCGGTCAGTTTTGCCGGGAACAATCCCGCCTATTCTGCGTCTACCATCAAGCGCATTCTCAAGGCAGCCGACTCGCTCGAGCGGCCGATTGGTTTATTTCCCGAAGGCGTCGCCGGCACCGCGGAGCAACTCACGCCTCCCCTGCCCGGCGTCGATCGCTTTCTCGCCATGCTGGCCAAACGTGGTTGGCCGGTGCTCCCTGCTGGAGTCAGCGAGAACGGCCGATTTATCATTAGGTTTGGGCCACTCATCCCGGTCGACGAGTTGCTCAAAGCTCCCGATGCGGCACAACTGGCCATGGATCGGGTTGCCGCCGAGATTGCCCGACGAGACTAACGAGGATACTTGCTTGAAGAAAATTCTGCTGCTCACAGGAAT
>CAZBTA010000182.1:0-562 GCA_964494515.1 uncultured Bryobacter sp. | reverse complement strand
CTGCTTGAACAAACTGATACTGCTCACTTCCCTGGGCGCGAGCTTACTGCTCGCCGCGCCCAAGAAGCCCACTTACTACGAAGACGTCGAACCCATCCTCATGGACCGCTGCCAGAGCTGCCACCGCCCCGGCGAGATCGGCCCCATGCCCCTTCTCGATTACGCACAGGTCCGCCCCTGGGCCAAGGCCATCAAGGCCTCCGTCTCGAGCAAGAAGATGCCGCCCTGGTTTGCTGACAAGGGCAGCGTCCACTTCACCAACGATCGTTCGATGTCCGCCACCGAGATCGATACCATCAGCGCCTGGGCCGACGCCGGCGCCCCGGCTGGCAACATCAAGGCCCGCAGGCCCCTCCGCACCTTCACCGAAGGCTGGAACATCCCCAAGCCCGACGTCGTCCTCGGCATGAAGCAGGACTTCCCCGTCCCCGCCGGTTCCAAGATCGACTACCAGTACATCGTCATCCCCACCGGCTTTACCGAAGACAAGTGGGTCAACATGGTCGAGGCACGTCCCTCCGACCGCAGCGTCGTCCATCACGTCGTTGTCTTCATTCGTGAC
>CAZBTA010000181.1:0-10647 GCA_964494515.1 uncultured Bryobacter sp. | reverse complement strand
CGCGTCGCCGCCCGGCAGCGCCTCCAGTTGCTTCGGGTTCCAGTGCTTGTCGGCCACCGTCTGCCACACCGCGTCAAAAGTTTCGACCTGCTGCGCCAGCGCAAGCATGGCCCCCAGTACAACCAGATTCATATTCCAATTATCCTGTGTATGGATGACCCCTTACGAGATCAAACCCGCCGAACTCAAAAAACTGCTGGACGAGAACGCCGCCATCGCCCTCATCGATTGCCGCGAACCCTTCGAGCACGCCGCCGCTCGCATTGAGCCCTCCGAGTTGATCCCGATGAATACGATCCCCAACAACATCAACCGCCTTGAGGGCATCGCCGAAGACAAACAGCTCATCGTCTATTGCCACCACGGCGTCCGCAGCCTCAATACCGTCGCCTGGCTGCGCCGTCAGGGGCTTGAAAACTGCGTCAGCCTCGCCGGCGGCATCGACCAGTGGTCGCTTGAGATCGACCCCACCGTACCGAGGTATTGATCATCATGGCTCGCGGCTGGGAATCAAAGGACGTCGAGAACCAACAGGAAGCACGCGCCGAACGTAACGCCGGCGAGCGCCTCAAGTCCGACATCGATCAGCAGATCGAAGACCTCTGCCTCCAGCGCACCCGCGTCCTGCGGGACCTCCAGCAAGCCTGCAATCCCCGCTACCGCGCCATGCTCGAACAAAGCTGGCGCTATCTCGAAGACCGCATCAAGACCCTTGAGGGTTCAAAAGGATCACCGCCAGCAGAATCGCGGCCATGATGAACACAAAGGCAAACACGGCCAGCACAAATCGGCCCACCTTGTTCTTCTCGTCTTCAATCGAGTTGATCTCTTTGATCAACTTTTCCTTGGCCACCTGATCTGGGGTCTTCACAGCTTATTTGATTCTACGGGGTTCCTGTTGCGTCATACAATGCAACGTTCCGAGCCCCAAAACGAGGTCCCGGCAGTAAATCGGCACGATTTTCCGCTGCGGAAACAGCCTCGCCAGCGTATTCAGCGCCTCCCGGTCGTTCGGGTCGTTGAACACCGGCACCAGCACCAGGTCGTTGGCGATGTAGAAGTTCGCATAGCTCGCCGGTAGCCGCTGCCCGTCAAACCACACCGGCTCCGGCATCGGCAGCGTCACAATCCGCATCCCCTTCGCAATCTTGCGCAGAAGGTCCAGATTCTCCTTCAGGGGTTCGTAATTGGCTTCGTTCCTGTCTTTCTCGGTCGCGATGACGATCGTGCTCTCATCGGTAAACCGCGCCAGGTCGTCGATATGCCCGTGCGTGTCGTCGCCCACAATGCCGTTCTTGAGCCACAGCGTCTTGTGGATGCCGAAGTACTTCGCAAACACCGCCTCAATGTCCTCGCGGCTCAGCCCCGGGTTGCGCGCCTGCACATCACTCAACAGACATTCCTCTGTCGTCAGCATCAGGCCCGCGCCATTCACTTCAATCGACCCGCCCTCGAGCACCACCCGCCGCTTCTTGTGCACCGGCTCATGCCGCTTCACGCCATACTGCGCCGCCGCAAACGCGGGCACGGCGTCGTCCTTGGCGTAGTTGTCATACTTGGCCCAGGCGTTAAACTTCCAGTCGAGCGCCTCCACCTGGCCCCGCCCGTTGTGGACGTAGATGGCCATCGTGTCGCGCACCCAACTGCGGTCCGACGGACACACTAGGATGTCCACCGCCTCGAGGTTCGCGTGGCTTTGTTTCAGGATCTTCTTGACGCCACTGACGGCCTCTTCGCGATCCACCAGGATCCGCACCCGCTCCACCTGCGACAGGTGCCGCACGATGTCGCCATACAGGTACGGGATCGGTGTGAACTTGCCCGGCCAATCTGACTTCTCATGTGGCCAGGCAAGCCATGTTGCTTCATGCGGAGCCCACTCCGCCGGCATCTGCAGCGACATTACTTCGCCCACCGCTGCGTGATGCCGCCGTAGTAGTCGATCCGCCGGTCGCGGAAGAACGGCCAGTTGCGCCGCACTTCTTCCATCCGGGCCGGATCCACGGTCACCACCAGGTTCTCTTCCTTATCGTTCGAGGCTTCAGCAATCACCACCCCAAACGGGTCGGAGACAAACGAGTTGCCCCAGAACTCAAGGCCCGCGTCCGGCGTGCCTTCAAAGCCAATGCGGTTCACCGCGCATACATAGATGCCATTGGCGATCGCGTGCGAGCGCTGGATCGTGCGCCACGCGTCAAGCTGCGCCGCGCCATACTGCGCCTTCTCGTGCGGGTGCCAGCCGATCGCTGTCGGGTAGAACAGGATGTTCGCCCCCTGCATCGCCGTCAGCCGCGCCGCCTCCGGGTACCACTGGTCCCAGCACACGAGCACGCCGATCCGGCCAAAGGCCGAATCAAAGTTCAAAAAGCCGAGGTCGCCCGGCGTAAAGTAAAACTTCTCAAAGAACAACGGGTCATCCGGAATGTGCATTTTGCGGAAGATCCCCTGCAGTTCCCCATCGGCCCCGATGATGGCCGCCGTGTTGTGATACAGCCCCGTGGCGCGCTTCTCAAACAGGCTCGCCACTACGACAACGCCCAGTTCCTTGGCGATCTTGCCGATCGTCTGCGTCGAGGGCCCCGGAATCGTCTCGGCCAGGTCGAACAGCTCGGCCTTCTCCTCACGGCAGAAGTACTGGCTCCGGAACAACTCCTGCAAACAGATCACCTGGCCGCCCGCCGCGGCCGTCTCCCGAATCTTCACAATCGCTTTGTCCAGGTTTTCCTGCGGGTCCGTGGAGCAGGACATCTGGACAAGTCCTACCCGAAAGGGCTTCAAATTTGACATCGCTGATATCATTATCGCTGCTATGACGCGCAGAGAGAGTTTCAGTATGGTTGCAGTTGCCGCCGCTGCTGCAGGCCCCCTCGAAAGGTATGTCCGGTTCGTTCATAACGGCCGTACTTCATGGGGCCGGCTCGATGGCGAGCAGGTGATACCGCTGAGCGCCGCGCCTTACCTCGGTGGCAAGCCACTGGGCAGCAAGAAGGCTCTCAAAGACGTCAAGCTTGACGTTCCGGCTGATCCGCCCAAGGTGTTGGCGGTCGGTCTGAACTACAAAAGTCACATTGGTTCTCGAGCCGTTCCCAAAGAACCTGAAATATTTTATAAGCCCACTACCTGCCTCATTCCGGCAGGGGCGCCGATCCGGATTCCGGCGGGCGCCAAAAACGTCCACTACGAAGGCGAGCTCGTCGTCGTGCTCGGCAAAGGCGGCCGCAATTTCTCGGTGGCCGAAGCCCGGGCCGCGATCTTCGGGGCCACCTGCGGCAATGATGTCAGCGAACGCGACTGGCAAAATGGCTCGCAGAAAGACCTGCAGTGGTGGCGCGCCAAGGGCAGCGACACATTTGGCCCGCTCGGGCCGGTGCTGGTGCGCGGCAGTGAGTTTGAAAAAGCGCTGCTGCAAACCCGTCTGAATGGCGAAGTGGTGCAAAAGCAGTTCACGAGCGACCTGCTCTTCGATTGCCCGACCATCGTCAGCTATATCTCGAAGTACGTCACGCTTGAGCCCGGCGATGTCATCTATACCGGCACGCCAGGTTCGACAAAGAAGATGGCGCCGGGGGATACCGTCGAGGTCGAGATCGAGGGCCTCGGGGTGCTAAAGAATCCCATTCAGGCCTCTTAAGGCCTCAATAAACGCGTTTGGCTGCTCTTTTAGCCAGAAATGGTCGCCCGGCAGGGCGGCCCAATGAAAGCTCGCTGTGGTCTCTTCACGCCACTCCGCCACGCGGATCTCTTCATCCCCGCGCAGCACAGTGATCGGCACATCGAGCGGTGGCTCCGTTTGGTAAACATGCGCGCTGAACATCGCGCGGTCGAGCTCCACCTGGTCTTCCGAGGCCGGGCTATAGGCGCGGGCCTTGCGCACCGCCGGCGCCGTGCAACTCGACAGTAGCAGCCCGAGCGGTAGCGGTTTGCCCTGGCGACGCAACTCGCGCGCCACCTCAAACGCCAGCCCGCCGCCCATCGAGTGGCCCGCGATCAGGTACGGCTCATCGGTCGCCATTTGCGCGACGATCGCCGGCACCAGTTCGGCAAACGACTCGTGGCTTGGCAACTGCGCGGGAAGCCAAACGAACCCAACGTGATCGGGCAAAAAGTCCCACGACTGGGCGCCCGCCCCTGCCCAGGGCATCAGGTAAACCCGCGTGCCGGCGCCGCGAGTGATCGGGAAGACCTTGGTGGCGCGCTCCCGCTTCAGCCGCTCCAGCCGCAAGGCCAGCAGCCGTCGCTTGACCGGGCTCAAATACTCAACCGAGATGGCTTTGCGGTGACGCCGGGCCGCGAGGGTCCGGCGGATCACCCGCTCGAGCGGCTTGACGCTCAGGCTCTCCAGGTAAGCCACCGCCGCGGCGCGACCCTTGTCGCTCAGCGCCTGCCAGGTGGCGCGGTCAGCCAGCAGGTGGCGCAGCGTCGCGACCCAGGGCGTCAGGTCCTGCGGCGGCACGTCCGCCTCGGGCACCATCTGGTCGTTCACCTTGCTCTCGTAGCGCACGATCGGGTTGACCGGCAGTACATAGTCCACCCCGCACATCGCCTCGCGCAAGCCACCCACGTCGGAGGCGAGCACGGGCACGCCGCGCGACAGGCTCTCGACCACCATGCGGCTGCGGGCCTCAGCCCAAAGGCTCGGCACGAGGGTCACCCGCGTCTGGCGCAGGATCTCGGTAATGTCATCGGCCCGCTCGAGCAACGTGATGTTCGGCCGGGCGCGCATCGCCGCGTAGTCGGCCTCGGTGGTGCCCCAGCTGGGCACGGCGGCAAACCGTACCTCGGGCAGCGCATCGGCAAGGCCCAGCAGCACCGGCAGGCCCTTCACCGCGCTCGGGTTCACCAGCGTCACATAAGGGTTGTCGTAGCTGCCAACATGCGGCGGATGCGGGTCATCACCGAGCGAGATCGGCACATGCAGCGCCTCGGGCAGGTTGCCATGTTCGCGGCAGTAGCGGGCGACATACTCGCTGACGCCCACCACGGCGTCGGCCTCGGCCAGACGGGCAGTGCGCTCGGCGCTGATGGTGGAGGCATCGGGGCCAAAGGGCAGGGCAATGGTCGCGCGGACAAGGTAGACAACGCGCGCGCCTTCCTGCTTGAGTGCCGTCTCGTAGAACAGATGGGCCGGGTCGTCGGTCGAGCAGAGGATCACATCCGGGGCATAGCCGGCCAGGTCCTGCTGCAGGGCGGCGCGGAGGTTCGTCTCGCGGGTAACGACATGCACGCGAGCGCCACCGAGCGCATAGCTCAGGCCAAAGCTCTGCCAGGGCATTGTCGAGATCCCGCGCTCGGCCAGGTCAGCCACGAAGGCGGCTTCCGCCTCCGGGCCAAACTGTTCGAGGCGCGTGAAGACCTGCACGTCGTGGCCCTGTTCGGTGAGGGCTTTGACGAGAATGCGGTTCGACTTGTCGCCGCCGCCGGTGCTCGGGTAGTAAGTCGAGTTGTGCACCAGGTGGATGCGCAGGGGCCGGGGCTTGAGCCCGGCGAGCAGTGTCTCGAGGTCGTGCGGGCTCAGGTGTTCGGCAAACGATCGGGCGGCCTCGAGCCCCGCGGCGCGTTCGCTCGCGTAGAGCTTCTCGTTGCCCAGCAGTTCGGCAAGGGCGTTCTGCCAGGCCACCACCGGCTGCGGCGCCACCTCGGCGACGGGCATGCCGGTGTCGTCATAGGTTGATTGCCAATGGGTGATCGGCGAGACGGGCAGGCGGAAGCGCGAACTCGCCGCGGCCTCCGACAAGCCGCCGTGGTCGCTCGCGAGCACGGGCACGCCGCGGATCAGCGCTTCGGTAACGACCAGGCCAAAGCCTTCGTACCAGAGCGAGGGAGCCAGCAGCACCGACGTGCGGGCGAAGACCTCATCGATCGAGGGCACGGTATCGAGGATCTCGATGTTGGGGTGCTGGCGCATCGCGACAATGTCTTGCGCGGTGGTGCCCCAACCCTTGAGGGCGAGGAAGCGAACAGCCGGAAAGCGCGGCGCAAGCTCAAGCAGGATTGGCAGGCCCTTGGCCGTGCAGGGGTTGATCAGCAGGGCCGTCTGGGCGGCGAAGTTGTCATAGGCTGGCCAGGGCGGCGTGCCGTATATCGCCGGAGGAACAACCACCGCCGGGCGACCGAGGTGTTCGGCGATGTAGCCGGCGGTGCTGTGACCGATGGCGACGATGGCGAGGGCGTCGGCGAGCAGCCTTGAGGCGGCCTCGTCCTTATGCCAGGCCTCGGGGCCAAAGGGGAACCACTGCGGCGTGTGGGCGAGGTAGACAAGCCGGTGGCGGGCGGCCGAGTGGGCCTCGCGCAGCAGCGAGTGCGAAAGGTCTTCGCTCGATACGAGGACGAAGTCGGGGTCAAACTCGGCAACCGCTTCGCGGATGCGATGGGCATTGCGCGGGAACTCGGCGATGGTTCGGATGCGCAGGCCGTCGCGGGTGGTTTCGCGGTCTGCATCACCGCCGGCGAGCACGAGGCAGTCGTGGCCACTCGAGGCCATGGCGCGAAGCCAGACGAGATTGCTGCGCGTCGATCCGCCCTTGGGGGGATCGTACGACGCGCTAGCGGCGAGCAGGATCCGCATGCGTGCCGGACTCCTCCAATAAGGCGCTCAAAGCTTCGTCGTCGGTCATCGACTCGATCTCGGCGAGCAGGCGCTGGTAGTCTTCGTGGCCGACGCCACCAAAGGCGGCGAGCTCATCGATGCGGCGGGCCATGCGCTCGAGGGTGACCTCGGAGCCATAGACGTCTTCGATGCCGAGGTCGACGCCAAACTCTTCGGTGACGCGCATCAGCAGCAGGACGACCTTGAGGGAATGGCCACCGAGGTCGAAGAAGTTCGAGGTGCCGGTTACCGTTTCGGCGTCGAGCAGGTCCTGCCAGATGGCGGCGAGGCGCGTCTCGGTGGGGGTCTCAAGCTGGACGGCCTTGTGGCGGCGCATGTGCCGGCGGATGGCCGCGACGCTCGACAGGTGAGCGGCGATGTGGGCGTAGTCGACCGAGTGGGCGGCGGCCTTTGCGGCAGGCTGGGCGGCGGGCGCGGGGGCGGCTTCGCGACGCGGGACAAACTCGATGGCGGCGAGGGCGGCGGCGGTGGCCGGGGAGGGCAGCGTGCGGTGGAACTCAAGGGCCGGGGCGTTGCGCTCGGTGGCCGAGAAGGGGATGTGCACCGTGGAACATTGCTGTGCGGCGGCATGATGGCCGAGCCAGGAGATGACGCGGTGCTCGACGCCGCGGCCAAGGACGCGGCAGCTGAGCAGCAGGTTCTCGAGCGTGTACTCGCCCTCGAAGGCGCGGCCAATCAGCAGGCCGGTGAAGCCATAGTCGCCAAAGCGGTCGCGGACGTGGACGCCAAAGATCTCGATACCCTCGGCGAGCAGGCTCTGGAGGGCGGCCTCGGTACGACGGATGGTGGTGAAGTTGAACTGGTTGGTGCGCTGGGTGAGCTGGGCGGCGCGGGGCACTTCTTCAGCGGCGATGGGCCGGATGGTGACGTCGAGCTCGAGGGTGGCGTGGAACTGTTCGAGGGAGCCGGCGGCATGGAGCGCTTTGCCAAACTCCTGGACGCCTTCGTAGCTCGCGGCGCGGGCGGCATCGGCGGCGGTGACGCGGAGGCGGTCGAAGGCCCAGATGTGGTTGAGGAAGTGTTCGAAGCGGGCCGAGTCGTCCGGGAGCGTCAGGGCGAGCACCTGCGGCAGTTGCTCGTCGACCTCGGAGACCTCTTTGGGGTTGTCGTCGAGGAAGATGAAGCTGTCGAGGCCGAGCGAGAGTTCGCTTGAGAGGCCGGAGAGGGCGGCGGACTTGGGCAGCCAGTTGATGCGGTGGGCCGTGAAGTCATGGAAGCGCAGCGGGAACTCGGGGTGGCGCGCGAAGGTCTCGATGACGTCGGACTCGTTGTTCTTCGAGGAGGTGACGAGCAGCATACCGGCCTGGCGCTGGGCGAGGGCGAACTGCTGCAGGGCGCGGTGGCCGGGCTCGAGGGAGACACCGTCGGGGCCGTCTTCGCCACAGATGCCGCGCCAGAGCGTGTTGTCGCAGTCGAGGGCGAGCACCTTGTGGGGGGCCTTGAGGATGGCGTGGGCGGCGCGGACGATGGCGGTGCCGGCGGCGACGAAGAAGTCGGCGGTGTAGGGGATGGCGCCGAGTGAGTTGCCCTGGCCGGAGAGCTTATTGATAACTGGATACCAACTGTCGATGCGGGCCGGGGAGAGGGTAAAGACAGAGTCGATGGTGGCGGGCAGTTCGACGTCGGCAATCAGCAGGAGGGGCGAGGCGAGTTGGGGCGCGCGGACGGCGACGGCGTCGAGCAGGGCGCGGAGGTTGTCGTCGCGGCGGGCGGGTTCGCCGAGGTCTTCGTGGCGAAACCAGAGGACGTTGAGGCCGTGGGTATTGGCGGCGAAAACGCTGGCGGGATCGAGCAGGGTCTGGAGGAGCTGGTTAAACGGAGCGAAGCGGCAAGCGAAGCTCGACTGGAGCGGGGAACTCCAAAAATGAATGACGGAAGCGACCGGTTCGGCGGTGAAGGAAGCGGCTATGGCAAAGGTAAATGTGGACGAAGCAGAAGCCAACCTCCATGATATCGCTTAAGGGTTGAGGGCCCAGTCTTCATTGAAGAATCCGGCGGCGACAATCTTGCCGGGATAGCGCGGGCCGGGGGGCGTGGTGGTGTCGACGATGGCCCAATCGGGCAGCTTGGGCGTCTGGCGGGCGTTGTTGAGATAGTCGAACTCGCGGAAGGTGAAGCCGGAGTTGAGGACGATGTAGCGCGCGGGGTTGAGCGGGTTGGGGAAGACGAGGATGGGCGCGTGGGTGCGCGGCCAGGTCTTGCCGTTGAACTGGATGCCGTTGGCCGTCCACTGGACGGGGAGGCGGGAGGCGATGCTGGCGAGGATGGCGTTGGAGCCGGGGTCGCCCCAGAGGATGAGGTTGGAGGAGGCGATGTCCGCGTCGGTGACGGCGGCATCATCGCGGACCTGGGCTTCGCCGCGGAACTGCTTGCGCCATTCGGTGAGGGAGCGGTTGAGCTCGGCGGTGGTCCAGGCGGCGAGCTCAGGGTAAGCGGGCGTGCCGGTGGGGCGGACGACGAGGAAGCTATCCATGAAGGCGTGGTCGACGGGGCCCTGGAGGCCGGGGATTTTGTGGAGACCGGGGAGGGTGGGCGCGGAGGCGAGGGCCCACTTGCCGGCGGTCTTGCGGAGGTGGACGCGCCAGGAGCGGTCGGAGGCCGGGGCGGGGAGGGCGAGGGTTTGATTGTCGATGCGCAAATTGGGTTTGTTTGTCACAGCGAAGGGGGCGCCGCCGGGGCCGAAGTCGAGCGTGAGCGCGGAGGTGTTGGTGGTGGTGATGCGCAGGCTGGTGGGCGAGTCGATCAGGGCGTCGATGCGGGCGCGTTCCCAGTGTTGTTCGAGGCCATCGACGACGAGCCACTTCATGCGGTTGTAGGCGAGGGTGAAGGTGGTGAATTGGACCTGGGCGGGATAGGGGTTGGCGCCGATGGCTGCGATGGCGGCGAGTTTGGATTCGATGTCGAGCTTGGACTGGGGATGGTAGCGATGGCCAGTCTGGGGTCCGGTGATGCGAGTGAGCGCGATGCCTTCGCGGGCGAGGGCGGATTCCATGGCGTCGGCGGCCTGTTTTTGCCCGTCCTGATCGCCGTTATAGGCGACGGTTGAGGTGTTGGCGAGGTTGAGGGCGTAGTCGGTGGCGTCGTACATGCGCCAGAGCTTTTGTTCCCAGGGGAAGGGAGCATCGGGGCGCGTGAGGTCGAGGCGGAGGAAGGCGACTGTCTCGGAAAATCCGGCGCCGGGGGCGACGGCGGCCCACTGGCCAGCGAAGTGCGAGCCGATGTCCCAGGCGGAAGCGCCGCCCATCGAGAAGCCGCGGATGAGGATGCGATTGTCATCGATCGGGTAGAGGCGGCGGGTCTCGGCAAGGGCCTCGTGGAAGTCGATTTCGCCGGCGAAGCGGCTGGCGTTGCAATAGCGGCCGTAGAGATGAAGAACAATGGTGTGGGGCGGGGTGAATTCGCCGGGGCGGGACTCGCGTTCGGAGAGGAAGTTGATTTCGCTCAGGGTTTCGTTGCGGCCGTGGAACCAGGCGTCGAGGCGCCAGCGGTGGGGCGAGGCGGGCGTGAACGACGGGGGGATTACGAGGCCATAAGGCTGGACGCTGCGATCGATGCGGGAGACATAGCCGCGGACGACGAGGCCGGTGGCGGTGGTCCAGGGGTGTTTGCCCTCGGCGAGCAGGCGGGCGCGTTCGAGGCCATTGGTGAGGAGGCGATGGGCCTTGAGGATTTCGTCGGGTTTGAAGAACTCATTGTGGGCGAGCGCATAGCGGACGGCGTTCTGATAGATGAGGACGTCGGGGAGCAGCGGGTGGCCCGTGAGTTTATCGGTGGCGGCTTCGAGGGCGCGCAGACGATTGGTGAGTTCGGCGCGATCGGTGGGCGAGAGCTCGATGCCGGGAGGGGGCACGGGGCGAATGGACGCAGCTTGAGGGTAAGCCGCGGAGACGCAGAGCAGCAGGCCGAGGAGCGAACGCATGGGCGCTATCGTATCAGCGCCCGCCTGGGCTGGAGTATTCGATTTTCAGAGAGCGGTAATCCCGTGGGATTGGGTTCGTTTGGTCAGTTAAGCGGCGGCGGCCTTCTGTTTGGCTTCCCAG
>CAZBTA010000180.1:6379-10740 GCA_964494515.1 uncultured Bryobacter sp. | reverse complement strand
GGTGCTGCTCGATGTACTGATCGAGTGGCAGCCCGTCAACGTACTCCATGACGAGATACGGCATGCCTTCATCGGTGGCCCCGCCATCGATCAGGCGGGCAATGTTGGGGTGCTCGAGCTGGGCGAGAATCTGACGCTCGCGCCGAAACGCATCCGACAACACCATCACCGAGATCAGCTTGATGGCGACGGTCTTGTCAAAGGCGTCGTCCACCCGGTTGGCCTCATAGACGGTGCCCATGCCTCCCTGGCCGATCTCGCGTACGATCGAGTAGGCCCCAAAGCGGCGCCCGGTGAGGTCTACCGGCTTCATATGGGCAAACACGCCGCCGTCCTGTTCAAAGAAGGCGCTCGGGCCTTCGTGCGCGATCAGCAGGTCGCGCAGGTCACGATACTGGATGGGGGATTTGAACTGAATCTCGCGCAGGAACTTCGCCCGCTCAATCGGCGGGAGGTCCACACAGGCGTCAAACAGCTTGCGGAGTTCAGACTGCACTTCTCCTATCCTAAGAGGAATAGCTATGGGCGACGTAACTCAATTGCTGATCGACTGGCGCGAAGGTCGCGAAGAGGCGGGCCGCGAGATCATTGCCCTGCTCTACCGCGAGCTGGAGCGGATGGCAAGCTCCTACCTCCGCAACGAGCGCAACGGCCACACGCTCGAGCCGGCCGGGCTCGTCAACGAGCTCTACATGCGCATGATCAAGGGCTCCTCGGTGCCTTATCAGGACCGGGCCCACTTCTTTGCTGTCGCCGCCCGTCAGTTGCGCCGCATCCTGGTCGACTACGCGCGCAAGAAGAAAGGCCGCGGAGAGGAACGATTCTTCGTCACTCTCAGCGGCCTCGAATCCAGTTCCACCAACATGAAGCCCGATGACATCGAGGCTCTCGAGCAGGCCATGACGGCTCTCGAGAAGGTCGATGAGCGGGCCCACCGGGTGGTGGAGCTACGCTTTTTTGCCGGTCTCAAGGAAGACGAGGTAGCCGAGTTGCTCGGCATGTCCCGCACCACGATGAAGCGGGATTGGGCTTTCGCCCGCGCCTTCCTGATCTCGAAGATGAAGCCTACGGCTTGAGGTCTTCTTCCTGCATGAAGACCGTCCACTCTTCGGTCCAGTCATAGTTACCCATGCCGCCAATCCAGGTGGCCCACTGGTCGAAGAAGCCGTCATCCGGCGGCTGGTTCCACGTGGCGCGATGCACGGGCGAACCAATGTTGGTGCGCAGGTCGGGATTGGAGCGCTCGAGCGGGTTACGCAGCAGCGGGTCGGCAATCACCATTTGGCGCGAGGCGTTGTTCAGGTAGCTGCGGAAGTCCGCCACCACCTGCGCGTCAAAGTTGTTGGCCGCGCCGTTGTTGAAGCTGAGGATGCCCGTCATGTTGAACGTGCCGGCGGTGATGTTCGGCTGGATCGAGTCGGCGATGTTCGCGCCGCCCACCGTGCGGGTCGTCCAGTTGAAGCAGAGCATGTTGTTGAAGCTGCCACCAGAACCACGACGGAAGTACAGGCAGGGCGAGTCGGATTCGTCAAAGCCCGAAGCTCCCGAGCCAATGAAGGTGAAGTTGTACATCGTCGGAGTGCCGAGCGGACGAGCCGCAAAGTCGCGCTCGTAGTTGTCGCTCTCGATGCCGCGGTTGGAGCGGTCAGCGTTGGCGACGAAGATGCCGTGCTGGATGCGGCCACGATAGCCGATCTGCACGTCGACGTAGTCGTCAGCGCCGTAGGTGCCAACCAGGTACTTGGCGTCGTTGATGCCGCCAAACCACTCGAAGCTGTCGTCAAAGCCATAGTGGGCCTGCAGGTATTCTGACCTGCTGGCCGTGCCGCAGGCGCCCCAGGTAAACGAGTTGGTCTCTTCGTTCGGACGCAGCAGCGCGCCGGCGAACTCGACGCGCACATAGCGCAGCGTGCCGCAGTCATGGGCGTCGTTGGTGCCACCGTAACGGGTGTCTTCGTTGTCAGGCAGGCCTTCGATGTTTAGCGAGCCGCTGGTATCGTTGATGCCGGCGCGGCCGAGCATGATCAGGCCACCCCAGTCGCCGCGCTGGCGGCTGCCGACGGGCTGCGAGCTGGTCATGATGATCGGGCGGCTGCGGGTGCCCTGGGCGTTGATGCGACCGGCGGCGGTGATCAGCAGCACGCTCGGCGGCTGTGAGCCGGGGGCGCCGACGATGATCGTGCCGGGGTCGATGGTGAGAGTCGCGTTGTTGCGCACCTGCACGATGCCGCTCACGCGGTAGGCCTTGTCATTGGTCAGCGTGCGGTTGGCGGTGATCGTCGCCGGCAGGTCTTCGACCGCGCTGACGACTGAGAACTTCCAGTAAGCCGTCTTCAGCACCCGCGTGCCCGTGTAGTCACGCAGTTGGACGACGATGGTGTGCATGCCGAGCTCGTTCGGCACGGTTACCGTGGCGACGGAGAACTTATTCCACTCCGGCAGGCGCGTGATCTGGAAGCCTTCGTCGACCGTCCGGCCGAAGAAGTCGGTAACGGCTTCGGTGTTGCCGGGCAGGTAGAACTTGCGGCCATTCTGGTTGTTCTGCCGGTAGGCGACCACCGTGTAGGGGTAGAGGTCGTTGTTCGGCTTGAGGGTGGCGCGGATGGTCAGGCTGTCGCCCGCGCGGAAGAGGTAGTCGGGCTCACCCGTGCGGCGGTTGCCGTTGGTGGCCCACACCCACATGGATGCCGACGAATCAATCTGGCTGACGCCAGCAAGTTCACGCTCTGCTTCAGCCACCGACAGCTTGTCGGCAGCCGAGAGCTGCAGCAGGGACAGGAAGAGCAATAGGACGTTTCTCATGGGAACTCCGTATGGATTTAGAAGAAGGAATAGCTGGTGCCAATCGTGTAGGTACGGCCAATGCGGAAGGCGCGCACCAGGAAGTCAGCCTGGGAATAGCGATACTCGTTGTTCGACAGGTTCTCGGCGCTGAAGCGCATGGTCCACTTGCCGTTCTCGCGGATGTCGTACTGGTAGACGAAGTCGAGAAACGTGTTGCGCTCCTGGTAGATGTCGGGCAGCCGGAAGGTGCCGACGTCGGTGATGCGGCGCGAGACCGAGTTGAGGTAGAAGCGGGCCGAGCTGCGGAGTTTGGGTTTGTTCCACTCCGCGATGGCGTTGTAGATGAAGCGGCTCTGGCCGACGAGCGGACGGTTGCGTGAGGTCAACTGCGGGAAGCGGTCGACCGGGATCACGACGTCGCTGTTGACGAAGGTGAAGTTGGTCTGGATCGAGAAGTCCTTGCGGAGGTTCTTGCGGAGCTCAAGCTCGAGGCCCTGGTTGTTGGCGCCGGCAACGTTGATGAAGCTCTGGCGCAACTCGCTCGCTGTCGGGCGGTAGGTCTGCTCGATCGGGTTGGTGAAGCGCTTGTAGAAGTAGCTGGCGGCGATCACCTGGTTGCCGCCGGGGAACATCTCCCAGCGGACGTCGAAGTTGTCGATCAGGGCGCGCTGCAGGTCGGGGTTGCCGACCGTTGAGTAGCCACCGACGATGTTGGTGAACTCAAAGGGTGACAGCTCACGGAAGTCCGGACGGTTGACCGTACGCGAGTAGCCGCCACGGATGTTCTGGCGCCGGCTGAGGGCGTAGATGACGTTGACGCCGGGCAGCGCGTCGCGGTTCTGCAGGTTGGCGACCACGGGGGAGGCGTTGGGGATCAGCGCGTCGAGCGTGGTGACGTTGATGTTGGCGTCCTCAAAGCGGACCCCGGCGACCACACGCAGGCGGGCGCTCAGGTTGAGGTCGATGAGGCCATAGCCGCCGTAGACGTCCATCGAAGCCTGGTAGCTGTCGGTGGCGCGGGTAACTTCGCGCAAAACGAAGCCATCGGGGCGGATGTTGGCAGCGCCGAGGATCTGGTTGTTCGAAGCCGTGAAGTCGATCGTGCTCAAACGAACCGGAACGAACCGAAAACGGCGGCTGTCGAAGTCGCGACGGCGGACCGTGCCACGGAAGCCGAATTTGACGAGGCCACTGATGTTGCCCTTGAAGAAGGGGATGCCCCAGTCGGCTTGCGGCTCATAGATCTTGTCGTTGAGGTTGTTGAAGAAGCGGAAGCCCGAATCACCGAGGTTGAGGTAGGTGTAGGGGTTGTTCGTGCCGGGCTCGCGGCCACGGATGGTCTGGCGTAGGTCGGGCTCGTCACGCAGCGAGTTGGAGAAGGTGAACTGCCAGTGGAAGATGCTGTTACGCAGGTTCTGGAAGGCATGGTCGCCCTCAAGGCTGGTCGAGTAGAGCGAGCGCTGCACGTAGCGGAAGCGCGTGTCTTCGACCTCGACGCCAATGCCGCCGTTGAGGCCGGTGAACTGGCGGACTTCCTTGTCCGCATCGCGGGTGAGCGTGTTGCGCAGCAACAGCTT
>CAZBTA010000180.1:586-6369 GCA_964494515.1 uncultured Bryobacter sp. | reverse complement strand
ATGTTCAACACGCCGGCGAGGCGGGCGGATTCGTTGTCGACGTTGAAGTTGTCGTACTGCGAGAAGATCGCGGGCCGGCCGCCACCCGAGTTGACGAGGAAGCGTTGTATCTGCGGCGTGCGGCTGGGCGTATTGGCGAAGGTGAGAGCGCCGATGATGCCGAACTTGCCATAGGTGTTGCCACCGACGACCGAGTAGGACTGCTGCGGGCGGGCGCCAGAGGTCTGGTAGGGCTCGTAGTCGGTCTTGAAGGCGCGACCGAAATCCTGGAACTGCTGGTCGGTAAAGCGGCCGACGAAGAGGCGGTTGTCGGTGGGAATAATCGAAGGCAGGGCGCGTGAGCCCTTGCCGAAGCCGAAGAAGTCGGCCGTACCGCCGGTGAAGGTATTGAAGGGTTTGTTGGTGGTTTGCGTGTTGAAGCCGTAGTTGACGCTGACCTGGAGCACTTTTTTGGCCGGGAACTCGACGGTATTCATCTGGACGAGACCACCGGAGAACTCGCCGGGCAGGTCGGCGGAGTAGGTCTTGAGGACCTTGATGTTGTCGATCAGGCTCGCCGGGAAGAGGTCGAGCGGCACCACGCGGCGCTCGGGCTCGGTGGTGGGAATGATGGCGTTGTTGAGCATCGTGGCCGAGTAGCGTTCGCCGAGGCCACGGACAAAAACGAAGCCATTGTCGACGATCGAGATGCCGGTGACCTTCTCGAGGGCGCCGGCGGCGTCGGAGGCGGTGGAATTCTTGATGTCGTCCTTCGAGATCGAGTCGGAGACGATGGCGGCGAGCTTGCGCTCGGTGAGGATTGATTCGGCGTTCGATTCAATAGCGCCGACCTTCTCGTTGACCTCGACGGTGGTGGTGGCGCCTTGCTGCTGGAGCACGGTGGAGGCGTCGACCGTCTGATCGGCCTTGACCTCAACGTCGTTGATCGAGGAGGCAATATGGTTTGCTCCCGTAAAAGTAAGTTTGTACTTACCAGGCGAGAGCGTGATCAGGTAGCGGCCGTCAGGGTCGGTGGTGACTTTGGAGTCAGCCATGCCGTCGACGGCGATCTGGACGTTAGCGATGGGGCGACCGTTGATAGCGTCGTAGACAACGCCGGAGACGGTGCCCTTCTGCGCCCAGAGGAGCAGGGGAAACAAGAGGAGAGCGAGCGTTTTCACTTACTGGACCCAGACAGAAACGGAATTGGAGGCGATACCGTCGACGGTGATGAAGACGGGGACCTGACCGGTGATGAAGCTGCGATCAGGGACAACGATGTTGACCTGGCAGATGCCGGGGAACTGCGGATGAGCGCCGGAGAACTGCACGGTGGCGGAGATGTTGCCGACGAAGGCTTCAGTTCTGCCGGTGACGGGCGACAGCGCAGTGGGAGCCAGACCATCGGCGGAAGCGGGGCTGGTGCGGCCGCAGCCGGTGGCGTAGAGCTGGATGATCTCACCGCGACGGGCGCGGGCAGCGGAGGTGTTGATGGCGAAGTTCTGGTTCTGGATGATGCCGGGCGAAGCAGGTGTGGTGTCGCTCGAGGCTAGGGCCGGGAAGACATCCCACACATTGACCGAGCCGCGGGAGACAACCGTCGTGCCATTGAGCACTTCGACCGTGCGGCGACCCGACTGGGTGGCCCAGGGGATCACGATGTTAATTTGATTTGACGAAACAAAATAAAGGGGCGCCGTGACACCTTCCACACGGACGCTGAGGCCGGCCAGCGTGGTGGGCAGCGGAGAAGCGGTGGAGGTGGCGGTGGTGGTGACAGTGCCAAAGCTGCCGTAGACGCTGGCGATGGAGCCGGCGGCGACAGGCGCTGTGGGATTGAAGCCGGAGTAGTTAATGACAGCAAGAGAGGTGACCTGGGAGTAGCCGATGGCGGCAAACAGGGTCACAAGGAGTGCGAGGCGGTTCTCGATTCTCATGGACCCTCTCAGACTACTTAGAGGGCATCAAAACCCTATGAAAGACAGGTAACAATTGCGTGAATGTCAGTCCAATTTGATTTCAATCTGGTGAATCAGATCGGGGGTGATTGGCTGGCGGGAGGCGAAGCCTTCCTCCTCGTAGTGCCACCACTGGATGGTGGGTTCGCCGAGCTCGTGGCAGAGGCAAATGGTGCGGCTCTGATAGATGGCGGGAAACACGATCAGCCCACGCTCAAGGTCGCGGACTTCGACGCCGTGGCTCTCGATGGTGGAGAGGGCGTTTTTCAGGTCGTCCTGCAAGAGGCGGGCCTGATCATTGAGGGCGGCGATACGGTTTTGATTGGGAAAGGCGCCGCCGGCGAGGATTAACAGCTCGCGGTAGTGGGCGAGATCGGCGCTCGACTTGCGCCGGTCGGCCCTGGCGGCGCGGGCACGCTCGATCAAAGGAGCCAGGATGGGCAGCAGCGCTATCGCTTCCGGGTAGGTGAAGTAATGGCGATGCTGCGACATGGGTGCCTTATTCTTCGGGAGCGAAGCGCGGCACACGCGGCTCGAGGCCGAGGGAGCGGAGGGCTTCTTCGCCACCGGGCTGATTGAGTTGCCAGTATTTGACGCGATCGCTGGCGACGAGATCCGCAGTCTCACCCGAGGTGAAGCGCCAGCGGATGATGCGGTAGGGTGACTCTTTCTCGACGAAGAAAACGAAGCCATTGCCGTTGGGCAACTGCGCCGAGTAGACCTCGACTTCAAACTCGCCGGCGGGGACTTCGATCTTCTGCAGCGTGGCGTTGCGGGTGAGGTTGATGCGGGCCCAGGCCATGGGCTGGTGGGCATCGCGGGAGCTCTTGAGGCTGGTAAGAAAAGGGACGTCTTTTGATTCGCCGGGCTTCAGGAAAGGTGGCGCCATGCCGCGGGCCCAGAAGGCGAGGCCATCTTCGCTGACGGCGTCCTTGGGGAGATCGAGTTGCTGGGTGAGGTCGGAATCGCCATCGAAGTAGCTGGTGCCCGAGACGCGGATGCGGCTTGCGTCGTAGAGGGCCTGGGCGAACATGTGACCGCACCATTCCTGGCGAGAGAAGGAGGCTTTGGCCAGCACGCCTTCGGGACGACCGGCGATGGGGCCGAGGCCGAGGAAGCTCGAGAGCATTTCGCTGTAGTCGTAGATGCCGGTCTGAAAATTCTTCTGCCAGTTGAGCTTCATGACGGGAAACTCGTCGGATTTGGGATTCTTGCCGGGGTCGGCCTTGACGCGCTGGCGCTCGGAGAGCGTCTCGCTGACGAAGATCATGATGGACTCGCCCTCGCGGGGTTCGCCGTAGCGGGGCATGAGCATTTCGTAGGTGGAGACTTCGGCATATCCATCGCCCCAGGTCTCCCAGAACTCGGCATTGTAGTGGCTGGGGGCTGGCTTCAAAGCCTTCTGCGGCAAGGGGATGGAACCCGCGCAGGAGGCGAGCAGGAGGGCGAAGGCGCCGATGGTGAGGATGGCGCAAGAGGTGATACGCATGAAAGACCGGTCTATTGACTACAATAAAGGTTTCCCATGAGAAACGCATTGCTGTGTGCCCTTGGCGGCGCACTACTGCTCGCTACGGCCTGCAATCGGAGCGCATCCCCGGACGTGGCGGCAACAGTCAACGACAAGCCCATTTCGTATGCGGATCTCGACAAGCAGTTCGCATTCCAGTTTGGTCCGGCGATGTCACGGGTGACCGATGACCAGGTGACGATTCAGAAGCTCGAGTTTCTGCGGGTGCTGATTGACAACGAGATCATGCTGCAGAAGGCGGAGAAGCTGGGGTTGCTCGCGACGGATGCGGACGTGGAAGCGAAGTTAAACGAGATGAAGGCCCCCTATACGCAGGAAGAATTCCAGAAGCAGTTGGGCGCGCGCAAGATGACGGTGGATGATCTGAAGGGGCAGATCCGTCGTGAGTTGTCGATCGAGAAGCTGTTCAACAAGGAAATCCGCAGCCTGATCAACATCACGGATCAGGACATCAAGGACTACTACAACGCCAACAAGGCAAACTTCAACCTGCCGGAGCAGCAGGTGCATCTGGCGCAGATTCTGGTAACGCCGACGGAAGACCCTTCAGTTCGCAATCTGAAGAACGACAAGGCGAAGAATGACACGCAGGCACAGCAGAAGATCCGGATGATCGAGGCGCGCATCAAGGCGGGCGAAGACTTTGCGGCGCTGGCGTCGAACTACTCGGAAGACCCGCAAACGGCAGCCAATGGCGGCGACCTTGGGTTTATGGGCGAGAGCACGCTCGACAAGGCGAACCCGGAATTGCGCAAGCTGATCATGAGCCTGAAGCCGGGTGATGTGTCGAACATCATCAAGACTTCGGAGGGTTACCGGATTCTGAAGGTGCTGAGCAAGGAACCGGCCGGGCAGCGGGATCTGAACGATCCGCGCGTGCAGCAGGGGATCCGCGAGGGGTTGATCACGCGGAAGGACCAGTTGGCGAAGGCGGCATTCTATGAGGCGGCGCGCAATGATGCGAAGGTGATGAACTACTTTGCGCAGAAGGTGATGTCGAGCCTCGCGGCCAAGAAGAACTAGGCAGCAAGACACCAGGCAAAACGATAACCCGATTCAGCCGCTGCTGGATCGGGTTATTTTGCGTTGAAGAGAGCGATGTAGCCGGAAACGGCAGTAGCAAGCGAGAGCCAGAGCCAGCGCAGGCCAATCAGCAAAGCAGCGAAAGAGCTGAGGCGCCAGGCCAGCACAAAGCTACATGAGGCGACCAGCCAGCCCAGTGCGGTGTCAAGGGCGCCGAGCACGGGGCTGCGAAGACCGAAGAACAGCGGGCTGAAGAGCGCGAACAGGAGCCAGCCGAGCAATTCACTGCGCAGCAGAAGTGATTTGGCGGGCGAGGGATTCGGGGTATTGAGAGCGCGTGCAAGAGCCCAGAGCGAAGTAAGGTTCAGCAATAGCCAGACGGGGGCGAAGCACCAGTCGGGGGGAGCGAACCAGGGTTGACGGAAGTTGTTGTAAAAGATGGCGCTGCCATAGATGCCGGCGGGCAGACTGCTGCACAGGTTGGCCAACAGAAAGATGCCGAGGGCATGTGAGAAGCGGAACGGAGGGATCGTCAAATAATTTACTATCACAGTTGTGATAGTAAATAGATGGAGCTACATTGTCAATTGACCCGATATGGCGCGGCCCAAAGGAACGAGGAATCCGGAGCATGACGAAAAGCGAGCGGCCTTGCTCGCGCGGCTGCGCCAGAGCCTGAGCGACGAGCAGCCCCCCTCGAGTTTTCGCGAGTTGGCGGAAGCGGCAGGAGTGACCATTCCGACGCTGCGTCATTACTTTGGCAATCGAGAGGCCGTGCTCGAGGCACTGTTTGTGGATTGTCACGCAGGAGCAGCTGGGGAGTTGGAGGTTGCACGGCGACCGCAAGGTAGCCTCAAGGAGTCGATTCGACAGCTGCTGGCGCATCTGGCGGGGGGCTTTCAATATGGGGGGCTTACTGACCTGCATGCCGCTGGCTTGGTGGAGGGATTGCGGCACCGGGAAGTGGCCCGAGCTTATCTCAGCGAGGTGCTGGAGCCAACGCTGGCGGCTGTGGAGGAGCGCCTCAAAGAACACATGGAGCGCGGAGAGATGGCGAGGGTGGATGCACGGATGGCAGCGCTGCAGCTGGTGAGTGGGGTGATGGTGTTGTATCTGCATCAGGATGGTTTGGGTGGAGGGGTGAGCTACCCGATGCAGGTGGAGACTTTTCTTGAGATGCAGGCGGAATGGTTCTGCCGGGCGTTTGCTCCAGAGGGAGCGTGACACAGTTTGGCTCCGGAATACGCAATAGTGAGTAATGCTAATACTGCCGCTGCTATTGATGGCCCAGA
>CAZBTA010000180.1:0-576 GCA_964494515.1 uncultured Bryobacter sp. | reverse complement strand
GAACGTGGAGGACGGCTATGCCTCACGGACGAGGACGCCCGGGGCGACCGTGCATGTGTTTGCCCAACAGAACACGAATGGTCGCGTCTTTGCCGGCTGGACGGGCGATACGCAGTATCTGCTGGATCCGCAAGCGCCCACGACGACCTTCACAATGCCGCAGGCGAACGTGGCGCTGAAGGCGAACTACCGCACGGTGCCGAGCTGGAGCGCAAGGACGACTACGCTGGCCGGCATCTCGGTGACCCACTACATTCCGCCGGACCCGGTGGGGCTGGTGTTTTTCTTTCACGGCACGGGCGGATCGGGGGCGTTGCAGTTTGCGAGCGCGGAGTTGCTTTCGTTTGTGCGCGACTTTGTGGCTGCAGGGTTTGGGGTAGCGGCGTTTGATTGTCTGAACCGCGATACCGGCCAGTGGGACACGACAACTTTAGGGGCGGCGAACCCGGATGTGGTGAGGGTGAACAACGTGATCAGTGCGATGCGGGCGCAGAACCTGATCGCCGCGAACCTGCCATTGTTTGCGTTTGGGCAATCGAACGGAGGGCAATTCTCACACCACTCATCGCCGGAGAT
>CAZBTA010000179.1:0-10766 GCA_964494515.1 uncultured Bryobacter sp. | reverse complement strand
ATCAAGTCGGCGCTGGGTCTGACTGGCGGCAAGAAGCACAAGACGCTCGTGGACCGCTTTGCCTATCCGGATGAAGGCACCGGACAGATCTACGATGAGATGGCGCGGCGTATTCGCGAAATGGGCGGCAACATCATGCTGCGTACACCAGTCGCCAAGGTCGAAATCCAGGGCGGCAAAGTGAAGGGCTTGCATCGAACCACTGGCGAGTTTGTGGCCTATGACGAGGTTGTCTCGACGATGCCGCTGACGGCAGTGGTGCGGGCGATCGAAGAGGCGCCACAGGCGGTGCAGGAACACGTCAAGCAATTGAAGTTCCGCAACACGATTCTGGTGTATCTGCATGTGGACGGCGAAGAGCTCTTTCCGGACAACTGGCTTTACATCCACTCGCCAGAACTGCAAACGGGCCGCATCACCAACTTCCAGAACTGGGGCGAAGGTATTCGTCGGGGCCGCAAGTCCACCATTCTCTGTCTCGAATATTGGTGCAATGATGACGACGCCATGTGGAAGATGACGGATGAAGAACTCTCGAGCCTGGCAAAGCAGGAGATTTTGAAAACGGGGCTGACCAAGAGCGCTCCCATTCTCGATAGCTACATCTGCCGCGTTCCGCGCAGCTATCCGGTTTACTCAGCCGGTTACAAAGATCATCTGCGTCCGATTGAAGCTTATTTGTCCACGATTCGGGGTTTCCATGCCATTGGACGCTATGGCGCCTTCAAGTACAACAACCAGGATCACAGCATACTGATGGGTATTCTTGCGGCCGAGAAGATTGTGAATGAGGGTGCAGTCCATGACCTCTGGGCGGTAAACACCGACTACGAGGTTTATCAGGAAGCCTCAACGATCGACGAAACCGGTCTTGTCTTGAGCCGGTAGTACCCGAATCATCGTCGTAACGAAATCCATTCGGCGATAATCAAAAGGGTATGAAAAAGCTGATTGGATTTACATTCACGGGCCTGTTGCTGGCCGGCGCGATGTTTGCGCAAAGCAACGAAGAGAAACGTCTGAAGTCAGCTGGTGATGTCCTGATGGAGATCATGCAGGTGCGTGACAAGGCGATTCCGCAGGACTTGCTCGACAAGAGCGAGTGCACGATTGTGATTCCGAGCCTGAAGAAGGGCGCCTTCATTATTGGCGGCAAGTACGGCCGCGGATTCCTCACCTGCCGCAACGCGAATGGTGACGGTTGGGGCTCTCCCGGAGCGATTGCCGTGGAAGGCGGCAGCGTGGGCTTCCAGATCGGCGGCAGCGAGAACGATGTTGTGCTGCTGGTGATGAACAAGAAGGGCGCTTCGCGTCTGATGAATAACCAGTTCAAGCTGGGCGGCGAAGCCAGTGTTGCGGCCGGCCCGGTGGGTCGTACAGCAACCGCGGCTACCGACGTGCAGTTGACAGCGGAAATCCTGAGCTACTCACGCAGCCGTGGGGTGTTCGCGGGCATCTCGCTCGAAGGCTCAACGCTGCGTCAGGATCTGGACGCCAACAAGGAACTGTATGGCAAGACGCTGACGAACAAGGAAATCATCGAGACGGCACCGCCGGCGCCGGCGGCCTCGCAGACTCTGATCAGCGAGCTCAACAAGTATTCGCCGCGCAAGACCACCAAGTAAGCGGCAAGACTGGTTCCAGAAAGGATCCCCGGGCTGCGGCCCGGGGATTTTCCTTTATGCTAGCGACCTTCGACCTGGCGCTGGTAATCGGTGGCATCAAACTGGCCTTGCGATTCGGCAATCAGGCCATCATCGGCGAAGCGCCATACCTCAAAGCCCGACACCTGCACGGGATAAAGCGTGGTGGCATGTGTGCCACGCAACGTCCAATGGTATTCGACGTAGTCATCGAGCAGATGAAGATCATCGAACAGCACTTCGAGATCCGGGAAGGTGGTCATGAACTCGCGCGCCACACTGGCGATCGCTTCGCGGCCTACGGCCGGGGGGTGGCCATTGACGGCCAGCGAACCCGTAGCGGAAAAGAAAGCGGCAACCTTCTCCGGTGTCTTGCTGCACCAGGCGGCGGTGTAGCGCGCGGCAAAGCCGCGTAAACCATCATGCGCATCAGGCATAAAACTACATAATAAGATCATGCGAATCCACTGGGAACGTAACGTGCTCGCGGCGATGATCGTGCTGGCTGGTTGCGCGCCAAAGATCGAAGAGGTAAAGCCCGCGGTGAATTATGTAAAAGATGTTCATTCCTACGCCCGTCCGGCGGAGGCGAGAGTGCTTGAGAGTGATCTCGACCTGTGGGTGGATTTTGACAAGAAGGTACTGCGCGGGTCGGTGACGCACAAGATCGAGGGCAAGGACAAAATTGTGCTCGACACCAAAGACCTCAAGATTTCGCGCGTCGATCTTTCGGCTGATGGGCTGAGCTTTGCGCAGGCCAAGTTCCAGTTGGGGACGGCGGACAAGATTCTCGGCGCGCCGCTTGAGATTGAGCTCACCAGTGGCACACGTTATGTGCGTGTGAGCTATGAGACCAGCCCGACGGCAGTTGCGCTGCAGTGGCTCGAGGCCTCGCAGACGGCGGGCAAGAATGCGCCCTTTCTCTACACGCAGGGCCAGCCGATCTATACGCGCAGCTGGATCCCGCTGCAGGACTCGCCAGCGGTGCGCATCACCTACAAGGCGCACATTCACACGCAGCCAAATTTCTTTGCGGTGATGAGCGCAACGAACGACCAGAAGTCGGCGGCGCCCACGGGGGATTATCGCTTTGAGATGACGCAGCCGATCCCGCCCTACCTGATTGCCCTGGCGGTGGGCGAGTTGCAATTCCGCATGATCGGGGCGCGCACGGGCGTATACACCGAGCGATCCACACTCGCTGCGGCGGCCAAGGAGTTTGAAGACCTCGAGAACATGGTGCGCGCCGCCGAGCAGTTGTACGGCACCTATCGCTGGGAACGCTATGACCTGCTGATCCTCCCCCCGGGCTTTCCGATCGGTGGCATGGAAAACCCGCGGCTGACGTTCGCCACGCCGACGATTATCGCCGGGGACAAGAGCCTCGTGTCACTTGTATCGCATGAGCTGGCGCATAGTTGGAGCGGCAATCTGGTGACAAACGCAACGTGGAGCGACTTCTGGCTGAACGAGGGCTTTACGGTTTATGTGGAGCGGCGCATTCAGGAGCAACTCTACGGTCGCCAGCGCAGCGACATGGAGTTTGTCATCGAAGTAGGCGAGCTCAAGCAGGAGATGGCGACGCTCAAGCCGGAGGATCAGAAGCTGCACGTCGATCTGACCGGTCGCGACCCGGAAGAGGGCGTGACGCTGGTGCCTTATGTGAAGGGCGCGCTGATGCTGCGCGCGATCGAGAATGAAGTGGGCCGGGAAAAGTTTGATGCGTTCATCCGGGGGTATTTTGACAACTTCGCCTTCCAGAGCATCACCACCGAGATGTTTGAGAAGTACCTGGCCGAGAAGCTGCCGGGGCTCAAGCTGAACGTGAAGGAGTGGATCTACCAGCCGGGCCTGCCGGCTTCGACGCCGCAGCTCGAGTCGACGCTGCTCCAGAACGTCGATGGCGCGCTCGAGAGCTGGAAGCAGGGCAAGCCAATCGACACGAAGGATTGGGTGGCCGGCCAGTGGCTGCACTTTCTGCGTGGACTGCCGGCGAACCTGACCGTGGCGCAGATGACGAAGCTCGACGCCGACTACAAGTTCACCAAGACGGGCAATAGCGAAGTGCTCGATGCGTGGTTGATTCTGGCGATCCGGCACAAGTACGCTCCGGCCAATCAGGCGCTTGAGGACTTTTTGAGCCGCGTGGGGCGACAGAAGTTCATCAAGCCGCTCTATGCCGAGCTGGCCAAAACGCCCGAGGGCAAGACGCGCGCCAAGGCGCTCTTTGACAAGAACAAGACCGCCTATCACCCGATCGCCGCGGCGGCGATTGAGGCGTTACTTGCGAAGTAGGAACTGCCCAACAAACATGACGTCGATGCCGGACGAGTAGAAGCTGCGGACGGCATCGCGAGGATTGCACACCAGCGCGTCACCGAACAAATTGAAGCTCGTGTTGTACAGCACGGGCAAGCCGGTCGACTTGCCAGCAGCAGTCAGCAGGCGGTGGAACAGCGGATTCTCTTCCCGCTCGACCACATGCAGCCGAATGCCGCTCTCACCGAGGAGCGCCGGAGCAAAGCGCTCACGATACTGCGGCTTGACGGTGGAAAGCGTGGCGAGATTGCGCGCGTTGGAGCCGAATTCAAAATACTCGTTGGCGACTTCAGCGGGTACGGAGGCGGCGAACTTGCGGAAAGCCTCGCGGTGCTTGATGAAGCTGTTCAGGTTCTCGGTGGCGTAGGGGTCGAGGGGCGAGGCAAGGATGCTGCGATTGCCGAGAGCACGAGGGCCAAACTCCATGCGGTCCTGAAACCAGGCGATGATGCGGTGTTCGGCCAGCTCATCAAGAGCCGACTGGATCAGCTCTTCGGTAGTGAGCAGGAACTTGGGGCTGAGCTTGCAATTCTCGAGCACCTGCTTGATGGCTTCAGAATTGTAGGCCGGGCCGAGTGCCAGAGAGGCAAGCGGGGCAGTGCCAGACTCGCTACCAATCCAGGCGGCGCCAAGCGCCGCGCCGGAATTGCCGGCTGCCGGTTGGACATAGACATTCTCGAACTGGCCAGAACGTTCAAAAGCCTGAACCAGCAGGACGTTGAAGGCCACCCCACCAGCAAGGCAGAGATTCTTGCCCTTGCCAGCCATACGGAGCGCGCAGGTCTCGATGGCGCGCTGCAAACCGGCGGCGATGTGCGGGGCGAGGGTTGCATCGGGTGTGGCGCCCTCTTTGAGCCCAAGAGCGTCATAGAACCTGGCGCTGAAGCCACCCGCGCCGAGCCGATCGCGATCAAAGTAGCTGCGATCGAGCGTGGGCCAGCCGGTGGCGGCGAAGCCGAGGATTTCTTCAAACAACGACACAAAACGGTTGTCGCCAGTGGCGGAAAGCCACTGCACCTTGTGCTCATTGGCGCGGGCGGTGAAGCCGAGAAACTCGGTCACGCGGCCGTAAAGGTCGCCGAGGGAATCAGGGAAGTAAGATTCGCGCTCGAGCTCGAGCTTGCCCGCGCGAGCGGCAAACCGGGCGCTGCAACGCAGGTCGCCTGCGCGGTCCAGCGTGAGCACGGTGGCTTCGGTAAAGCCGGAGGCGTAATAGGCGCTGGCGGCGTGCGCCGTGTGGTGATCCACGATCAGCAGGCGGGCGTTGGGCAGGATCTGCCGCACACGCAGGCTGAGCAGGCTGTCGGGCTGGGCGCTAAGGGGGCGCACCAGGGCGACACAATCGACGTCGGTGGGCTTGATGCCAGCGATCTCGAGCACCGTATCGATCGATTCGACCGGCAGCGTGCCGGCCGTATGACGACGGGCAACTTTCTTCTGCTCGGCGGCAGCGACAATACGGCCGTCAATGGCCAGGGAACAAGCGGCGTCGTTCAGCAGGCCGCTGATGCCAAGAACTTTCATGACTAGACTTTCTTGAGCCTTTCGATGGAGCGGGCGCGACCAACAGCGGTAAAGACGTGAAAGGCGCTGGGGCCGACGGGCTGGCCGGTAAGGGCGGCGCGAGAGCCGTTGATGAGAATGCCGGCCTTGAGGCCGCGCTCGTCGGCTACCTTGCGCAGCTCGGCTTCGACGCTGGCTTCGGTAAATTCGCTCGAGGCCTCGATGCGGGCGGCAAGCTCACGAAGACCTTCGCGAGCGCCAGGCGCATTCAGCCGCTCGAGGGCAGTTGCGTTCATCTCGTAGTCGTCGACGAAGTAGGCACGGCAAAGCGTGGCGAAATCATTGAGCGTCGACAGGCGCGAACGCAGCACGTCGACCACGCCGGGGAACTCGGCTTCGCTGTAGGGGATGGGGAGGCCAGCGGCGGTGAGCCGCTCGCGCACCATCGGGGCGAGATCTTCGACCGGCATCGTGCGCAGGTGCTGACCGTTGAGCCAGAGGGCCTTGGGGTCGATCGGGTCGGCGTCGGAGAAATTGACGACGGCGTTCGAACGGTTGATGCCCTCGAATGAGAAGACATCGATCAACTCCTGGCGCGACATCTGCTCCCGATTGTCCTTGGGGCTCCAGCCGAGCAGGCAGAGGAAGTTGATGTAGGCGTGGGGCAGGAAGCCAGCGCCCTCGTAGGTCATCACGCTGACCACCGGGCCATGCTTGCGCTTGGAGAGCTTGGCGCCATCGGGAGCCACCAGCAGGGGCAGGTGAGCAAACGTGGGCACTTCGGCACCCAGCGCCTCGAAGATGAGGATGTGCTTGAAGGTATTCGACAGGTGATCCTGGCCACGGATGATGTGGGAGATCTTGAGGTCGATGTCGTCGGCGCAACTGGCCATGTGATACGTCGGCAGGCCATTGGAGCGCAGCAGGGCGAAGTCTTCGATATCGTTGACGCTCTTGGATTGCGTGGCGTAGACAGCGTCGGGGAACTTGATGTAGCGGGCCTGATCGCGCGGCACCTTGAAGCGCAGCACGAACGGCTCACCCGCGTCGGCGCGACGCTGCGACTCTTCGGCGCTCATGTCGCGGGCGTCGGCGTTGAACAACCAGGGGCCCGCGCCGGGGCCGGCCGCGGTGGTCTTGTCTTCGTCACCGGTGTGGGCCGGGGTGAAATCGCGATAGGCAAAACCTTTGTCGAAGATCTGCCAGGCGAGCTTCTGGTGGAGTTCGATGCGATCTGACTGGCGGTACTGCTCATCCCACGGCAGGCCGAGCCAGTTGAGGCCGTCAAAGATGGAGTTGAGGCTGGCATCGGTGTTTCGTTCGACATCGGTGTCATCGATGCGCAGGATCATCGTGCCGTTGTGGCGACGGGCATAAAGCCAGTTGAAGATGAACGTGCGGGCTGAACCAATGTGCAGATAACCGGTAGGCGAGGGAGCAAAACGAACGCGAGGCATCAAAAGTTCAGGATAGCATCGGGGGTGTTTTTGACAGCCGTTGCTCGAGATCGCGCAGTTGGGCGGGGGAGAGCTGTTCGGCGCGGAGATTGGCCTCCGGCTGGGCCTCGATCAGCTCTTTGCCGTAGTAGCTGGCGAGGTTGTTGCGCAGGGTCTTGCGCTTTTGGGCAAAGGCGCGCGAGGCGAATTTGAGAAACCGGTCGGCCTCGACGCGATCCACCACTTTGGGTTCGAGCTGGATGACGGCGCTATCGACTTTGGGCGGCGGAGAAAAGGCGCCGGGGGGCACCTGAAAGAGAATGCTCGGCTCGGAAAACACCTGAGTCATCACGCTGAGGTAACCGTAATCGCGGCTGCCATGGGGCGCGGCCATGCGGACGGCAACCTCCTTTTGGACCAGGAAGACGGCGCGCCGCCAGACGCCAGCGGCATCAAAAACCTTGCTCGCAATGGGCGAGGAAATGTAATAGGGCAGGTTGCCGGCGATCACGCAGGGGGCAAAGCGGGTGAGATCCACCTGCAGCACGTCCTGATGGATGACTTCGAGTTTTTCTTCGGCGCCGAAGAATTGGGCGAGGTGGGCCACCATGGCGGGGTCGACTTCAATGGCGGTGAGCTTTGCGGCAAGGGGCAGGAGATAGCGCGTGAGCGCGCCTCGACCAGGGCCGATCTCGACGACATGTGGTGTTTCGCCCTCGGGGCAAACCGCGGCGGCAATACGGGCGAGGATCGACTGATCCCGGAGAAAATGCTGGCCAAACTTGCGCGGCAAATTAGCCCTTTACGGTAATGGCCTGCGCGCCACGGCGGAGCGTGAGGCGCAGCTTGGACGGCACGGCCTGGCCAAAGCTGGTGGCGGGCGTGAATTCGGTAAACAGCAGCGTACGCTCGACGCTACGGCGCACTTCGATGTCGATCAGTGGATCGCCGGAGACAACGCTGTAGCCGGCGATGCGGCCCTGTTCGTCGATGGAAACTTCCACTTCGGCGTCGGCCGTCGGCGGCTCAAAGGGGGCGAGCGTCTTGGCGGCTGGCTCGGTGTAGAGAGCTGTGGGACGATCGTCGCTCAGGCTGTGAGCGCGAACCGGGCTGATCTGAACGAACATGGCGAAAACGAGAATCGCGGCTGTAAGACCACCGGCGCAGGGCAGTGCAAGCGGGCGGGCCATGTTGATCTTCCAGAGTTCAAACTCATTACGCATGCGAACCAGAAACGCGGGGGCGTTGGCCCACTTCTGGCGACGGGCAGATTCCTTGCTGGCCATGATCTTCAGATTGAACTTCAGATCCTGAGGCGCTTTGCGTTGCGGCAAGGCCTTGAGCAGGGCGCGAACTTCGTGGTGTGCGGATTCCTGTTGCATTGATCCCCCTTCTTTACTGTCCTGCGGCTGCCTGCGTGGACCAAACGAAGCCATCGGCGGGCTTGAGCATGGCCTCGAGTTCGACACGCAGCGCTTCACGGCCGCGCAGTATGCGCGACTTCACGGTGCCGAGCGATACCTGCAACACGTCGGCAATTTCTTCATACGAGAGGTCTTCGAGATCGCGCAGGACGACGGCGGACCGAAAGACTGGATTGATACGGAGCAGCGCTTCTTCAATCAGCGCGCGGGTTTCGTGGTCGGAGGTGAGGTCAAACGGTGAGGGGCACCGGTCGGGTAGGATATCCACCAGCCCGATCGTGGTGTCTTCGTTTGAGGTGAGACCGACTTCCTGTTTCTTGTGGCGGCTGAACCAGCGGCGATGGTTGTAGGCCTCGTTGACGGCGATCCGGTAGATCCACGTTTTGAGAGTGGACTTGCCCTGGAAGTGATTGAGATTCCGGAAGACTTTCACGAAAATCTCCTGCACGACGTCGGAGGAATCGGCCGGGTTGTTGACGAGTCGGTAGACAAGGTTATAGACGGAGTCCTCATAGGTACGCAGCAGTTCTTCGTACGCGTCATCCTGGCCCTGGCGCAAACGCTCGACCAGTAGTGCGTCTTTGTAGATTTGTGCGGCGTGTTCCCCGCCCTCGTTACGAAATCCGAAACTGTTCTCAGCCATAACCGGCTCCTGACAGTGATCTTACCGCTTCTGTGTGGTTGGACACCGGCAGGGCGTGGCAAGTTCCTGCTAACTTCAACTCATGTTTGATTGGCAGCAAGAGGCCGAATTGCAGGCAAGCCGGTTTGGGCTGGAGCGGATGCGTGGGGCGATGGAAGCCCTGAGTGAAGCGTATCGTGCTCAAAAGACAACACTTGCGCCGCGAATCGACGAAGAATTGCTGGTGGCGACGTATCTGGCCGTGCGGTTTCCGGCGACGCGAGCAGCGGCACGGGCGGCGGCAATGGCGGTGGCGGAAAGAATTGAAAATTTTGCCCCGACTTCGGTGCTCGACCTTGGTGCGGGCTGCGGGGCGGCCTCGCTGGCCCTGAGCGAGGTGTGGCCGACGATCGACACGGTGAGCGCCGTCGAGCAGATCGTGGGCATGGTGGAGCTCGGGAAGCGGATGCAGCCGAATGCGATCTGGCGGACGACGCGGCTGGAGGACCAGCGCGAGTTTGCCGGGCATGACGTGGTGGTGGTGAACTATGCGCTGGCCGAGGCGCGAGGGGATTCAGCGCTGGTGGAGAAGGCTTGGAAGGCGGCCGACAAGCTGTTGCTGATCGTCGAGGCGGGTACGCCGAAGGGGTTTGAGGTGGTGCATGAGGCGAGAGAAAAGCTGATCGGCCTGGGGGCGACGATTGCGGCGCCGTGCCCGAGCAACGCGGCCTGCCCGGCACGGGGGGAGGATTGGTGCCACTTCGCGGCCCGACTGAATCGTTCGGCGCTACATCGCCGGCTGAAGGGCGGCACGTTGAGCTATGAGGATGAGAAGTTTGCCTATGTTGCCGCGTGGCGGGGTGAGCTGGCGCCGGGGCATCCGCGCGTGATTCGTCATCCGCTGGTGGAACCCGGCAGGATCACGATGGAGCTGTGCGAGGCGCCCGTGCGGCGAAAGATGGTAGCCACCAAAAAGAGCAAGCCCGAGTTTCGTCGGGCTCGCAAGATCAGCTGGGGGGATGCGTTGTTGCCGATTGTGGAGGACTAGGCGCCGACCTTGTCCCACGTTACGCGGGCGCCACGGCGGAAGGCCATGTTGCACATGTGCGCGGCCGCGGCGGCATAGTGGCCTTCTTCGGCGTTTTCGCGGCTGGGCTTGTTGTTGACGATTGAATCGATGAAGAACCAATTGTGGATTGGGCCGGGCTCGACAGTGACTTCGCGCGGCTCGGGGCGAGCGGGGCGCGGGTCGTTGGCGTATTTGGCAAGGTATTCGTCGCGGAGGCGCTTGGGGAAGTTCAAGCTGCCGTAGAGCTGCGCCTGGCCGGCCTTGGCTTCGGGATAGATGGTGAGGCGGCGGCCTTCGAGCTGCATCGTGCCCTCGTCGCCCATGATGAGAATGCCGCGCGGCTGGAAGGTATTGGCCTGCGTGACGTAGACATCGACGAGGAAGCCCTCGGGGTATTCGAGCAGGCTGTTCATGATGTCGGGCACGGTGCGGCCGTCATTGAACTTGAAGATACCACCCTGGGAGACGGCGCTCTTGGGCGCCTTGGTGCCCATGATCTCGTGCATCTGCGTGAACTGGTGAACAAACAGATCGCCGGCGACGCCGCCGGAATAATCCCACCAGCAGCGCCAGCGGAAGAAGCGCTCGGGGCTGAACGGGATCTTCTTTGTCTTGCCGAGGAAGCGCGGCCAGTCGATCGTCTTCTCGCTGGCATCGGGCGGAATCGGGTATACCCAAGCGCCTTCGGGCGAGTTGCGGTGGTTGCCCATGCGGATCATGTTCACCTTGCCGAGGGCGCCAGAGGCGATG
>CAZBTA010000178.1:0-10903 GCA_964494515.1 uncultured Bryobacter sp. | reverse complement strand
AGCGGCTTAGAGCGTCCACGCTACATGCTGCTCGGCCCCTCCAAAGAAGTCCTGCTCAGCGATTCGATGAATAGCGGCTCCGTCTACGTCCTGCTCGATACCAATCACGATGGCAAGGTCGACGACAAGCGCCAGTTGCTCAAGGGCCTCGATCGCCCCTACGGCCTGCTGCTGCTCCGCGATTATCTCTACGTCGGCGAGACCACCTCCATCAAGCGCTATCGCTACAACGCCAGGTCCTTCACCGCGGGCCCTGGTGAAGAAGTGCTCAGCCTCAAGGATTTCGGCTCCGGCCACTGGACACGCAGCCTCGCCACCGATCGCAAGGGCGAACACATCTACATCGGCATCGGCTCGCGTTCCAATGTCGACTCCGGCGAGCCCGAACAGCGCGCCGCCATTGTCCGCATCACGCCCGATGGCAAGTCGCGCGAGATCTACGCCTCCGGCACGCGCAATCCCATCGGCCTTCACTTCATGCCCGGCACCGATCAGCTCTGGGCCGCGGTGCAGGAGCGCGATGGCCTCGGCGACGATCTCGTCCCCGATTACTTCACGTCCATCAAGCCCGGTGGCTTCTACGGCTGGCCTTACGCCTACATCGGCCCCAATGAAGATCCGCGCCGCAAGGGCGAGCGTCCTGATCTCGTCGCCAAAACGATCACGCCCGATGTCCCTCTCGGCGCTCATGTCGCCGTGCTCGACTTCCTCTTCTACACCGGCAAGCAGTTCCCCCGCGAGTATCAGGGTGGCGCCTTCCTTGCCCAGCATGGCTCCTGGAATCGGTCAAAGCGCGTTGGCTACAACGTCGTCTTCATCCCCTTCGATAAAGGCAAGCCCGCCGGCCCGCCCAAGGTGCTGCTCGAAGGCTGGATGCTCGATCCCGACAAGCCCGAGGTCTGGGGCCGCCCCGTTGGCCTCCTCCAGTTGCCTGATGGCAGCATCCTCGTATCTGATGACGTAGGCAACAAGCTGTGGCACATCACCTACAAAGGCTGATTCCCCTGCTGTGGTCCGCCGTGGCCCTCGCGCAGTTCTCGCATAAGGAAGCCCTCGACAAAGGCCTCAAATGCCTCACTTGCCACGCCGCGCAGAAAGACTCCACCACCCTGAGCGAACGCCACAAGGGCAAGATCCTCAAAGACTTCAATCACGCGCGCCATCTCAGCCTCGGCAACATCGCCCCCGCCATCATCGCCGCCCTCGACAACAAGCAGTATCTCGGCTCGCCCAATCGCATCGACCTGCCACGCCTGCGCGCCGACCTCGCCACCGACAATCCCTGTCAGGCCTGCCACCGTGGCCTTGCCACGGCCACCGGCCCGCTCACCAAAGCGAATTTCCCCAACATGGAGGATTGCCTCGTCTGCCACAATAAGATCGACGCTCCCTTCAGTTGCGAACAATGCCACCCCGCGGGCATGAAACTCAAGCCCGCTAACCACGCTCCCGACTTTCTCGATCGCCACACCACGGGCCGCCTCGCCCTCGACAAGACTACCTGCGCTTCCTGCCACGGCAAGCGATTCAGTTGCCTCGGATGTCACTAAGCCATGAAGAATCTTCTCGTCATCCTCGGCACGCGCCCTGAGGCCATCAAGCTCAGCCCGCTCGTGCTCCACTTCCGCCGCTATCCCGCGGAGTTCAACGTCCACCTCTGCCTCACCGGCCAGCACCGCGAGATCGTCCATCAGGCGCTCGCCGTCTTTGATCTCAAGCCCGATTCCGACCTCGACCTCATGCTGCCCGGGCAGACGCTGTTCCAGTCCACCTCGCGCATCCTGAGCGCGCTCGAGCAGGTCTTCATCAACACCCAGCCCGACCTCGTCTTCGTGCAGGGCGACACCACCACCACCCTCTGCGGCGCTCTCGCCGGCCTGTATCGTGGCGTCCCCGTCGCGCATGTCGAGGCCGGCCTGCGCACCTGGGATCTCACGCGTCCCTTTCCTGAAGAAGCCAACCGCCAGCTCGTCGGCAAGATCTCCGCGCTCCATCTCGCCGCCACGCCCTGGGCCGCCGACAATCTCCGCCGTGAGGGCATCGCCGAATCGCGGATCACCGTCACCGGCAACACCGTCATCGACGCGCTGCTCAACACCGCCGCCAATCTCCCCGCCTTCGATTGGCCCTTTCTCGACCCCAGCCGCCGCATGATCCTCGTCACTGGTCATCGCCGCGAGAACTTCGGCGACGGCATGGAACGTTTCTGTCGCGCCCTCCTGCGTCTTGCTGTGCGGCAGGACGTCGAGCTCGTCTATCCCGTCCACCCCAATCCCAACGTCCGCGGCCCCGTCGAGAACCTGCTCATGCACCACCCGCGCATCCATCTCATCGCCCCGCAGGATTACCAGCCCTTCGTCGATCTCATGCGGCGCAGCTACATGATCATCACCGATTCAGGCGGCGTGCAGGAAGAAGGCCCCTCCCTCGGCAAACCCATCCTCGTCACTCGCGAGGTCACCGAGCGGCCCGAGGCCGTCGATGCGGGCACGGTGCGTCTGGTCGGCACCGACGAAGACAAGATCGTCGCCGAGGCCATGCTGCTGCTCGATGATGCGGCCGAGTATGAGCGCCGCTCCCGCATCCACAATCCCTATGGCGACGGCAAAGCCTGCGAGCGTATCGAGCAGGCTGTGCGCGATTACTTCGCTTCGCGGTAAAACTGCGCGATCTTGCCGGCTACGTAGTGCACGTCTTCTTCGCCCAGCTCCGGATACACCGGGATGCTCAGCGCCTCGTGCGCCAGTCGCTCACTCACCGGCAGATCCCCCGGCAGATACCCAAGCTCGGCAAAACACTCTTGCAGATGCAGTGGCAGCGGATAGTAGATCTCCGCGCCTACACCATGCGCCGCAAGCCAGCCCTTCAGCTCATCGCGCCGCGGCGCGCGGATCGTGTACTGGTTAAACACATGCCGCGTCTGATAGCTCGCCACCTCGGGCAGCCCCACCGGCACGTCCATTTCCTGCAGAAGTCGCGTATAGAGCGCCGCATTGGCCTGCCGCTTCTCGGTCCACGCGTCGAGGTACTTCATCTTCACCTTCAGCACGGCTGCTTGTAGCGTGTCGATGCGCGAGTTGATGCCCACCACCTCGTGATAGTAGCGATTGTGCCCGCCATGCACGCGCAGCTTCTTCAGCACCTCGGCATACGTCTCGTCATTCGTCGTCAGAATGCCGCTGTCGCCATAGCCGCCCAGGTTCTTGCCCGGATAAAAGCTGAAACACCCCATCGCCCCGATCGCCCCACAGCGCCGGCCCTTGTATTCCGCGCCGATCGCCTGTGCCGCGTCTTCCACCACCACCGCGCCATGCCGCTTGGCAATTTCAAGCAGCGGATCCATATCCGCACATGCGCCAAACAGGTGCACCGGCTGCACGGCCCACACGTTCGTGTGCCGCTTGAAGGCGTCCTCCACCTGGTTCGGGTCGAGGTTAAACGTCACCGGATCAATATCCACAAACACCGGCTCCACGCCAATGCGCGAGAGCGATCCCGCGGTGGCAAAGAACGAGTACGGCGTCGTGATCACCTTGTCGCCCGGCCCCAGCTCGAGCGCCATCCACGCCAGCAGCAACGCATCGCTGCCCGACGCACACCCGATCGCATAGCGCGATTGCGTGTAGCCCGCGATCATGCATTCCAGCTCACCCACCGCCGGCCCCATGATGAACCGCTGCGAATCGATCAGCGGAATCAGTTCGGCAAGGATCTCCTCGCGTATCGTCGCGTGCTGCGCGACCAGGTCAAGTAGCGGGACGTGCCGCTCGGGCGTGCTCATGCTGCTTTAACGATGATAGCGTCCGATAAGATCGAACTAGTGGAACAAATCGGGTTGGAATGGAAGCCGTGGCAGCCTGAAAAGCTCACCGTCCGGCAGATCACCTCAAAGCTCAAGCGCGCCATGCGCGAGGGCTTCTCAAACCTCATCGTCACCGGTGAGGTCTCCGGCCTCAAAGCCGCCGCCAGTGGTCACCTCTACTTCAATCTCAAAGAAGAAGACACCGTCCTGCCCTGCGTCATGTACCGTCAGGCCGCCCGCTTGCTCAAGTTCCCCATCCGCGATGGCGTCATGCTCGAGGTCCGCGGTTCGATCGACATCTACGAGCCGCGCGGCGCCTACCAGTTCCTGGTCGAGTCGGCCTCGCCTGTCGGCATTGGCGCGCTGCAGCAGGCCTTCGAGGCGCTCAAGCGCAAGCTCGCCGACGAAGGTCTCTTTGCCGCTGAGCGCAAGCGCCCCCTGCCGCGCTTCCCGCGTCGCATCGGCATCATCACCTCGCCCACCGGTGCCGTCATTCAGGACATGCTCAACATCTTCGCGCGCCGCTCGCCGGGGCTTGAGATTCGCATTTTCCCCACGCTCGTCCAGGGCGCTGGGTGTGCCGAGGGCGTAGTCGCCGGTCTTGAGTATTTCAGCTCCGTCGAGTGGGCTGATGTTGTGGTTGTGGCCCGTGGCGGTGGCTCGCTCGAAGATCTCTGGGGCTTTAATGAAGAGATCGTCGCCCGCGCCATTGCCGCCTCGCGCGTCCCGGTGGTGTCAGCCGTCGGCCACGAGACCGACTTCACCATTGCCGACTTTGTCGCCGACCTGCGTGCCCCCACGCCCTCGGCCGCCGCGGAACTGATCGCCCCCGACGTCGCCCAGTTGCTTGAGGCCATCGCCGCCGCCAATCGCGCCATGCACCGCTCCGTGCGCCACGTCATCAGCCAGCGCCGCGAAGCTGTCTTCCGCTATGGCGTCGAGCGCGCCCAGACGCTGCTCTCGCGCCGCCTCAATCGCATCTCGCAACAAATCGACGAAGCCGATTCACGTGCCGCCCAGATCCTGCGCGATCGCCTCTGGCGGCTGCGCATGCTCGCCGAGCGCCACACCATGGCGCTCCACAAACAGGATCGCCGTCTGCAATTGCTCAAGAGCTCCGATCGGCTTGCCACACTGCGCACGGCCCTCGATACACTGCTGCGCCGCCGCCTTGCCACCTCGCGCGAGCGCGCCGCCACTCTCGCCGCCCAGTTGCATCAGCTCAACCCCACCCAGATTCTCTCGCGCGGCTTTGCGCTCGTCTTTGATGAGAACAATCAGCTCGTCCGCAGCGCTAAAAGCGTCGCCCCCGGTCAGCGCTTGCGTGTGCGCGTGAACGAGGGCGAAATCGGGGTCAAAGTCGATGAAGCCTGACGGCTATTCGATGCGGTAGTTTGGCGCTTCCTTCGTGATGATCACGTCATGCACGTGGCTCTCGCGCAAGCCCGCCGGGCTCACCCGCAGGAACTTCGACTTCTCCTGCAGCTCTGCAATGTTGCCCGCGCCACAGTAGCCCATGCCGGCGCGCAAGCCGCCCACCAACTGGAACACCAGCTCGCTCAGCGGACCCTTGCTCGCCACCCGGCCTTCAATGCCTTCCGGCACCAGCTTGCCCGCGCCTTCCTGTCCATAGCGGTCGCTTGAGCCAGCGGCCATCGCGCCCTGCGAGCCCATGCCGCGATAGCTCTTGAACGTGCGGCCCTGATACAGAATCGTCTCGCCCGGGCTCTCGTCACAACCGGCAAACAGGCTGCCGATCATCACACAATCCGCGCCAGCTGCGATCGCCTTCGTTACGTCGCCCGAGAACTTGATGCCGCCATCGCTGATCAGCGGCACGCCCGCCGGCCGTGTGGCCTTCGCGCATTCGCTGATCGCCGTAATCTGCGGCACACCGGCGCCGCTCACCACGCGTGTCGTACAGATCGATCCAGGGCCAATACCCACCTTGATGCCATCGGCGCCCAGTTCGATCAGGTCCTTGGCGCCCTCATAGGTCGCCACATTGCCCACCACCACCTGGATGTCCGGCAGCTTTTCTTTGATCGTCTTGAGCGCGTTCATCACGCCTTCCGAGTGGCCATGCGCGCTGTCGATCACCAGCACATCCACCTTCACGTCCACCAGTGCCTTGGCGCGATCCAGAAAATCACGGCCCGCGCCCACCGCGCCCGCCACCCGCAGGCGACCCTGCTTGTCCTTGGTCGCGTTCGGGTACTTGATCTTCTTCTGGATGTCCTTAACCGTGATCAGACCCTTGAGGTAATACTCGTCGTCCACCACCAGCAGCTTCTCCACACGGTGCTTGTGCAGAATCAACTCGGCGTCCTCGAGCGTCGTGCCCACCGGCACGGTGATCAGGTTGTCCTTCGTCATCAGGTCCTGAATCGGCAGGTCATAGCGCGATTCAAACCGCAGGTCGCGGTTGGTCAAAATGCCAACCAGCTTGCCGTTCTTCGTCACCGGCACACCGCTGATGCGATAGCGCCGCATCAGCTCGAGCGCATCCTGAATGCGCTGATCGGGCTCGATCGTCACCGGGTCGACGATCATGCCGCTTTCACTACGCTTGACCTTGTCCACCTCTTCGGCTTGTCGGTCAATCGAAAGATTCTTGTGGATCACACCCAACCCACCCTGCTGCGCCAGCGCGATCGCAAGGTGACTTTCCGTTACGGTGTCCATGGCCGAGCTCACCAACGGAATGTTGATGTTGGTCGCGCGGGTGAACTTTGACTTGGTATCGACTTGCGCGGGCAAAACGGAGCTGCGCGAGGGAACGAGGAGTACGTCGTCGAATGTAAGGCCTTCGGCTATGAACTCTGGGATCATTTTGATCCATGGTACGACACTTGCCGCGAGCCGCCAAACGCGGAAAACCCATCCAGAGATGCTAAAATATACGTTCGGATACCTATGATTGCAGCAACCCAAATTCGCCCTGGCATGGTCATTAAGTTCAACGGCGAACTCTACTCCGTTTTCACGATGACCCACCGTACGCCGGGCAACCTGCGTGGTTTCGTTCAGGTCAAGATGCGCAACCTCCGCAGTGGCTCCATGAACGAGCATCGCTTCGCCTCCGAAGACAAGGTCGAAAAGGCGATCATGGACGAGCACAAGATGGAGTACATGTACAACGACGGCGAGTTCTTCTACTTCATGAATACGGAGAACTACGAGCAGGTCCAGTTGTCCGCCGAATTCATCGGTGATGCCGCCAACTACATGATCGACAACCTCCCCGTGACGGTCACCTTCTACGAAGGCCGCCCCATCAGCGTGGCGCCGCCTCCGACGGTTGACCTCGTCATTGTCGAAACCGAGCCCGGCCTCAAGGGCGCCAGCGTCTCCAACGTCGGCAAGCAGGCCAAGCTCGAAACCGGCCTCGTTGTCACGGTCCCCCAGTTCATCGAACAGGGCGAAAAGATCCGCGTCAACACCGCCGAAGCCACCTACATGGAACGCGCCTAGGCGCCCAGTAGCCGCACGAGCGTCTCATCGTCTTCCGCGAAGACGGTGCGCAGGTCGAGCAATAACTGATCCTTCTCGATTCGCGCCACAACCGCCGGGTTGCTGGCGCGAAGCCGTTTTTCCAGCGCTCTCGCATTACCCGCAATCGCCACCAGCCACGTCGGCACCGCTTGATCCGGCGTCGATCCCCCACCCAGCACGCTCTCTCCCGCCACCACTGTCGCGTTCGGTATCTTTGCGGCCAGCCGCCGCGCCCGCTCCTCGATCTCACCCGGCTTCAGCATCATCATCCGCAGCGCCGGCAGGCTCTGAAAATCACCCGCCACCAGTGCCCGCAGTGCGTCCGACAGCGCCTCCACCGCCAGCTTGTCCAGCCGCAGCGCCCGGTACATCGGGTGCTGCCTGATCTTGGCTACCAGTTCGGCCTTGCCCGCGATAATGCCCGCCTGGGGCCCGCCCAGCAACTTGTCGCATGAGAACGACACCAGGTCCACGCCCGCCTTCAGGCTGTCGGCCACCAGCGGCTCTTCGACGCCATACGGCCGCAGGTCCATCAGACACCCGCTCCCCAGGTCCTCATACACCGGCAACTGGTGCGCCTGTCCCAGTCGCGCCAGCTCGGCAAGGCTCGGCTTGCCGACAAATCCCGTCTGGTGAAAGTTGCTCGGGTGCACGCGCATCAGCATCCGCGTCTGCGGCCCAATCGCGCGCTCGTAGTCGGCCAGATGCGTGCGATTCGTCGCGCCCACTTCCCGCAGGCGCGCCCCGCTTTGCTCCATGATGTCAGGGATCCGAAATCCATCCCCGATCTCCACCAGCTCGCTGCGGCTCACCACCACCTCGCCGCCCTCGGCCAGCGCCTTCAGCACCAGGTATGTGGCCGCCGCGTTGTTGTTCACCGCGATCGCCGCCACACCCAACAGTTCGTTCAGCAGTGGGGTGAAGTGCAGATCGCGCTTGCCGCGCTTGCCGGTGGCAAGGTCATACTCGAGGTTCGAGTAACCGGCAATGTGCTGAAACGGGCGCAAAGGCGCCCGTCCAAGATTCGTATGCAGCACCACCCCGGTTGCGTTGATCACGCGCCGCAATGAGGGCTCGGTCAGCCGGCGAACCCGCCGGCCGATCTCCGGCTCGATCTCCTCAAACGGCAGCTCGAGCTCGCGCGCGTCATCGAGCACGCCACGGATCACCGCCGTCAGCCGCTCTCGCGACACGGCTGTGTACGTGTCGCCCAGCTTGCGCAACAGCAGGTCTACTGAAGGGATTGCTGCGCGGTCCACTACTTGCCAACCATCGGGAAGATCTTGCGCAGCGTGGCTTCGTCCGGCTGTGCGCCATACTCGCTCACCTCAAACGCCTCAGCTGCCTTCACCTGTGCCGCGCGCTCCTTGCCGTACCACTTCTCAAGCGCGGCCTTCACCGCTGGCGAGATCGGGCGCTCCACCCGCCGCCGCAACCACTGCTTACGCTCCACCTTGTCCTTCGGCACCTGATCGAGATAACCGTCAATCCAGGGCAGCCACTCGTAGAACTGGCTCACGTGCGCATCCATCGCGTCGAGCTTCTTCTCGATCACACTCGTGATGTCGATCGCCACATCGGGGCGAAACGGCGCCGGCGACTTGAACCGGTCCTGGAAGTGCAAGAAGATCGGGTTCTTCTTGAGCGGCGGCGTATCGGGAGCCACATTCGGCACCATCACCATGTAGGCGGCGTCCTGCACCAGAATGCCCGTGTTGCGGTGGTCCGGATGATAGTCGTTGGTGCGTGGGGAGATCACCACATCGGCCTGAAACTGGCGGATGCGGCGGATGATCTGCAGCCGCACATCGAGCGTCGGCATCAGCTCGCCATCGTGGTTGTCCAGCACCTCATACTCGATGCCCAGCCGGCGGCCAGACTCGGTGGCCTCCGCCCGCCGGCGCATCGCCAGCGCGCCACCGCCCATCGACTGGTGCCCCGCGTCGCCATTCGTCACCGCGAGAAACTTCACCTTGTGGCCCATCGAGGTCAGGAGCGCGGCAAGCCCGCTGGCATTGATATCGCAATCATCGGGGTGTGCGCCAATGGCAATCACACGCAGCTGTGCGGGCATCGCAAGGCACGCCAGCAGAAAAAGTAGGGTAAAACGCATTAACGCTATTTTACGTGCGGCGTCTCTTCCGCGGCTTTCTGCAATTCACGCAGTTTGAATCCCGTCACCGAAAGCGCTACAAATCCGGCAAATAGCAGCGGTAGCGTCACGATGATCCAGATGATCACGCTAAAGCGCTTGGCCACTGCTTCGTCAATACCGAAGAAAACCAGCGCAAACACAATCAGCCCCTGATACACGCCCAGATTGCCCGGCGCGCCCGGCACCACCGTGCCCAGTCGGACGATCACGTTGATCACCGCCGCATCGAGAATCGTGAATCCAACAAACCCATACGCCCGCAGCACACAATAGATCGGCACCGTCATCGACAGCAGATGCGGCAAACTCGCGAACCACGATTGGAAAAAGCTGCGCGAGCTCCCCATCGCCTGCAGGTCTTCAATGAAGATGCGCGCCTTCTCGCCCCACTTCCACTGCGAGGCGAGCTCCTTGGCCCGTTTCTGAAACGCGAGGATAAACCCGAGCACCCCGGCCAGCAGGCCCACAAACAGGATCAGCACGAAGCCCCCGTCGCGCACGCCCTGCGGCAGGTTCACAAACTGCACCACCACCGCCAGATAAAGCACCAGCCAGATGCCGTCAAAGATGCGTTCAATCGCGATGCTCGACAGGACTACGCTAAACGGTAAATGCCCCCAGCGGGATTGCAGATAGCAGCGGATGATCTCCCCGCTGCGAAACGGCAACACCTCGTTGGCATAGAGGCCAACATAGATCGCCCGCACACTGCGCATCATCGGGATCTCCGAAACCGGCTTCAGCAGCATCGACCAGCGCCAGCCCTGCAGCACGTACACCAGAATGTCGGCCGCGGCAGCCAGTGCCACCCAGCCCCAATGCATCTGGCGGATCTCCGTCCAGATCTCATTGAGGTTGATGTCGTGCAACACCCATACCAGGATGGCCAGCGACGCCAGGTTTGTGACCACCAGAAGCAGGATGCCGCGCCCACCGAGCTTCGGGGTTACTGTCTCCGTTGTTCCCAATACTCCATGATAGCGAGCACGATCAGCACATCGTATGAAAGGTGGAATACAAGCAGGTGACGATACGTCTCGCACGCGTCCGCAAGCGACGCCACGGCAAACTCATAGCCCCCCGCCGCCAGCACCGCATAGAGGATCGGTTTGCGCCCGATCACCCACGCCGCAAGCGGCACGAGCAAAAACACATGCCAGGGCGCATGCCGGAACAGCCACGCCTTCGCCTCGCTGTACCAGCCAAAGCTGGTTGAGAGGGTGCAGTACCGCTTGCCCGTCGAGCGCTCGTAGTTGCCGAGGTTGATCGCCCGGATCTGCGGCGCTTCATCCTTGAGGTCGCCCCACAACACGCGCGTCGTCACGGCCGGATGCGTCAGGTAATAGCGGATCGCGTTGCCATAGCCGCCCTCCGGATAGAAGCTCACGAGCCAGCCTGAGTTCTGCGCCGGGCTCTCCGGCATGAAGGCGTGTGTGCCCACCAGACGGCGG
>CAZBTA010000177.1:0-10915 GCA_964494515.1 uncultured Bryobacter sp. | reverse complement strand
AGATCGTAGGCCTTGCCGTAGTATTCATCCACAGCCGAGGCGTTGAGCGCTTTCTCGAGCTCAGGCATCGAGCCGTTGATGCCCTTGAGCAGCTCAAAGCGGCTGCGGAGCCGCTCGGGCGGGACGTCCTTGCGAAGGGAGAGATCTTCGAGGGTGACCTTTTCTGCGGGGTCCTGATAGAGGCGGTAGGGGTCGTAGGCTTTGCCGAGAAAGCCCGCTGCCCCGCCCTTGCCGATGATGCCCGATTCCTGCAAGGGGCGCGGCAGCTCGATGAAGGGCAGCATGGCGTCCTTGAGGGGCTTGAGCTTGCTGACGTGGCTGCCGGCGGTGGGAAAGTCGGCGGCATTGGGCGGCTCGAGCTGACCCGAGGGCGAGACCTTGTCGGGCGGGTAGCCAGTGAGCATCTGGTAGATCGCGGCGGTGTGATTGAACAGGCCGTTGGGCGTGTAGCTCATCGAGCGGATGAGCGTGGCCTTGTCGAGCGTGTTGGCCATGAGTGGCATGTGCTCGCCGATCCAGGTGCCGGGGATTTTGGTCTTGATCGGTTTGAACTCACCGCGGATGTTCGAGGGGGCGTTGGGCTTGGGGTCCCAGATGTCGATGTGGCTCGGGCCGCCCTGGAGGAAGATCATGATGACGTTCTTGGCTTTGCCGAAGCCCTTGGCGCCCTCGTATTTGCCGTTGGCGCGGGCTTGCTGCTGGCTTAAGAAGAGGCCCGGCAGATGCAGCCCGGCGAGGCCGAGAGAGCCGATGCGGAGGAGTTCGCGGCGGGTGGGGCCTTCGCAGGTGAAGGCGGGATGACGGGCCTGGAGATTGAGCATATCGGTGAAATCCTCCTAGTAGCTGTACAGGAAACCTTTGCTGTTCAAGAGCGCCCAGAGCAGATCCTGCGCGCGTTGGGCACGGGGGCCGCCGGTGAGATAAGCGATCGCCCTGTCGGCTTCGGGCTTGGCCGGGGGACGGGAAAGAGTGGCGAGGTAAAGCTCGTCGACGATGGCGGCGTCGGTTTTGCCGGAAAGGATGAGTTTGGCGACGCGGCCGCGCGGGTCGGCCACGGCGTCGGAAATCGTGGCGCCGTTGACGAGGTTCAAAGCCTGCGGGAGGCTGAGATCGGTGCGGCGTTCACATTCACAGGCGGATTCGCGATTGGGGCGACCGAAGAGATCGAGGAAGCCGTCCTTGCCGACGTGGGGGTCAGGAAGCTGAGCGGCGTTGGTGTCCTCGGGGACTTCGGGGAAATTGGGCCTCACGCCCGCGGCGGCGGTGACGGCATCCATGAGTTGCTCGCTGGAGAGGCGGCGGGGCATGGCGTGGGAGAAGTTCTCGGTGTCGAGGGCGTTCCATTCATTGGTGACGAAGCTGGTCTGGTAGGCGCGCGAATTGGCGATGGTGCGCATGAGGTGCTGCAGGTCGAACTTGTGCTGGATGAAATCGCGGGTGAGCGCGTCGAGCAGTTGGGGGTTGACCGGGGGATTGGAGGCGCGGATGTCATCGACGGGGTCGATGATGCCGAGGCCGAAGAAGTAGCTCCAGATGCGATTGACGATGGCGCGGCCGAAGAACGGATTGTCGGCGGAAACCAGCCAGTCGGCAAGGGCATCACGGCGGCGCTCGTCCGAGGGGATGGCGACCGGCTTGGCCGAGGCGATGAGGAACTCGGGGGCGACGACGCGGCTGTCGCGCGGGTGCTTCATGTCGTAGTCGGCGCGCTGGTCGTAGAGGATCTCTTCGCCAACTTCATAGCCGGGGCGCAGGCCGACGGCCGAGAAGAAGGCGGACATCTGGTAATACTGATTCTGCGTCCAGCGCTCGAAGGGATGGTCGTGGCACTGGGCGCAAACCATGCGGACGCCGAGGAAGACCTGGGTGGTCTTCTCCATGGTGGGCTTGGGGTCGCGAGTGGCGCGGAAGTAGTTGGCGGCGGGCTCGTCGTAGGAGGAGCCGCGCGCGGTGAGGAGTTCGCGGACCATGCGGTCGTAGGGCTTGTTGGTGGCGATGGAAGAGTGGATCCATTCGCGGAAGCCGTAAGTGCCCTTCTCGCCAAGGAACTTGCGGGTGGATTGCAGGAGGTCGCCCCACTTGACGGTCCAGTGGTCGGCATAGGCAGAGCTTGCGATGAGCTGGTCGATCTTGCGGGTGCGCTTGAGCTTGGAAGGAGTGGGGTCGGCGAGGAAGGCGCGGATGTCGGCAGGAGACGGCAGAGCGCCGGTGAGATCAAGCGAGACGCGGCGGAGGAAGCTAGCGTCATCGGTAAGTGGCGAAGGCTGGATGCGCAGCTTCTGGAGCTTGGCGTCAATGTGCTGGTCGATGTAGCTGTATTGGGGCAGAGGCTGCCAGGTGAAGCCGGGCTTGGGGTTGAGCACGGTCATGGGGATGGTGGAGAACTTGCCCTGATAGCGGACGAGGAGGGTGGCTTCGCCGACGCGGAGGCCTTCGACTTTGGCGGTGGTGTCGACACGAGCAGTGTCGATGCGGTTCGATTCAACCGTGGCCTCGGTGGTGACGTCGCGCGTCGCGCCATCGGCATAGCGGGCGGTGACGCGGACCTGAGCCGATTCGCCGGGGCGTGGCATGAGGATCTCGGTGGGGGTGACTTCGAGCGCGGTGACGGCATCGCGGGCAGGGTCGCCGTAGGGGACGCCCTGGGCGATCCAGTCGTAGATGATCTTGTAGTAGCGCGAGTTGGGCTCAAAGCGGAGGCCGCCGCCATGGGGGACCTGCATGACGGGCTTGGCGAGCATGAGGGAGGCGCCGGGTTCGCTACGGTTGAAGCGGCGACCGGAGAGATCGTAGAGGAGCGACTGGTAGTCGTACTGCGGGTCGTAGCCGCGCAGGGAGAGCTTGAAGCCGTTCTTGCCCTTGGCCGCGCCGTGGCAGGGGCCGGAGGTGCAGCCGGCTTTGTTCAAGATTGGCGCGACGTCGCGGAGGTAGCTGACGGGCTCGGCAGCGGCGGCGAGGGCCGCAGTGAGGCTAGCGAGCAGCAGGATTCGTGGCATCGGACTTTCCTTCTTCTTTGTTGAGCTCTGGCAGGTCGATCTTGATGACGGGCGAGCTGACGTCGATCATGCCGGCGAGGCGGCCGTTGACGCTGACCCAGTAGGCGCCGGGGACGGAGTTGCGTGAGGTGGTGACGAGGAATGTGCCGGTGGACTTGTCGGTCTTGTCCTGTTCCATCTCGATGATGCGGATGGAGGCGAGATTGGGCACGTCGACGTTAACGGTGTCGGGCCAGGCGAGAGATTTGGAGTCGGACTTCCAGCGCCAGCGGAAGCGGTACTCGAAGCCTTCGGCCTTCTTGACCTGCTCGGCGAGGGTGAGCTCAAGCGTGGCCGGCGTGGGCGTGGTGGTGGAGGCGGGCAGGCGCAGACCGAGGTGGCGGCCATTCAAGGCTCGCTGGCGATCGACGACGCCCTGCGAGGTGGCGCCGTTGACGGGAGTCAGATAGGCGAAGCCGAAGGCCTCACGCTCGATTCCCTGCCCCTTGACGGTGAAACCGATCTCGGTGAGCGGCAGGCGGAGGTTGGGCTCGGCGGTGAAGGACAGCAGCGCGCGGCGATTGACGGCGGGCAGAGTCGGGTCTGGCGTCTCGGCCGGAAGCTGGCCACCGGCGACACGGATGCCGGCCGGGAGATTGGTGGGGGTGATGTCGAGGGGGCCCCAGTAGCCGCGGCGCTCGACATCGACGACGGCGATGGCGGTGCCACCGGCGGGGATGTTGAGGTAAGGCGAGACGATGAGAGGGCGGATGTCAGAGGCGGCTTCGCGGATCTTGAGGCGATAGGCGTAGAGGGGGCCACCGCGACGGGCGAGGTCTTCGACGGCGAGCTCGACGCGGTCGATGCCGGTGGGGATGGTGTAGGTGAGCGTCGGGTCGCCGAGGGTGCGGCTTGAGACCTGGACGGCGGAGACGTCGACGGGGAGTGGGCCGTCACCTGCGCTGGAGAGCTTTTTGCCGCTCGGGTCGTAGAGGGTGAGCAGGCCGGTGAGGCGGGAGGTGCCGAGTTCGCGGGCCTCGAGCTCGATCAGGAGTTGCTGGCCGGGCTTGACGGCGAGGGGGTAGCGATCGACTTCGCCGGGTTTGTCGAGGCGGCCATTGATGGTGATTGGCAGCGTGGGTGGAGCGGCGAGGGGCTCGCGGGCTTCCGGGTAGTCGCCGACGGCAAAGGGCAGGCCGAGGGCGGGAGAGTCGGGGAGGTTGACGGTCGTCTGGGTGAGGCGGGTGTCGAGGCGGGTCTTGATGGGGGTCTTGCCGATGGTGAGCTCGACGGTCTCGCCGCGGCGGCCACCGAGGGGAAAGACTTCGGTGGGGTAGGTGTATGTGCCGGTTTTGAAGCGATAGTAGTCGTGCATCTGGGCGGAGTAGCGGGCGTCGGTGATCTGGGCGTAGACGACGCCTTCGCGGGGGAAGGTCATCTCGAGGCGGGGGTCGAGGCTCAAGAGGGGGTCGTCTTCGCTGCGGGCGATACGCTTGCCGGTGGAGTCGTAGAGCTCGATGACGGGGTCGATGGCGCTGCCGATGCGGCGCGCTTCGACTTCAAAGACGCGGCGCTCGCCGGCCTTGACGGGGATGCGGTAGACATCGCGCTCGGGGCCGGTGAGGCGGCCATTGACCGTAACGGAGGCGGCGGGTAGGACCTGGGCCTTCTCGATCGAGTCGTTTTGCTGCGGCTTGGTCTCGTCTTCTTCGAGCTCGGGGAAGGAGCCGATGGAGAACAGCAGGATGTTCGAGATGCCGTTGGGGGCGGTGAGGCGGATGGTGTAGGTGCCGACGGGCCAATCGGCGGTGGGCTCGACGAGGTATTTGGCTTCGTTTGGTTTGGGGGAAAGCAGGGGAGTGAAGGTGGCCGGGAGAGTGGAAACGACGGCGGGGCCGTCGGCGATGTCCTTGCCGGTGATGGTGAGCTCGAAGGGGCGGCCCTTCTGCGCGCCACGCGGGGAAAGCGTGGTGATGGTGGGTGGGGCGGCGAGGGCGAGGGTGGCGATGAGCAGGAGGAGTATCTTCACTGGCGGCCTGCTTTCTGGGTGAGGGGGACGGGGATGAATTCGCGGACGAGCGAGCCGTCGGCGACGCGGTAGATACGGACCTTGCCGTCGAAGCCGCCGGTGGCGATCAGTGTGCTGTCGGGCGAGAACGAGACGGTGTAGATGCCGGCCTGGTGACCGGTGAGCGAGAGGGTGAGCTTGCCCGAGTCGGCGTCGTAGAGGTTGACCTTCGCGTAGCCGCCGGCGACGGCGATCGACTTGCCGTCGGGCGACCAGTCGAGGGCGGCGATGGGGCCTTCTTGCCGGTCGATGCGGCGGACGAGCAGGGTGTCGTCGGCGATCTTCATGTTGCGAGCGCGATCGAGCAGGTAGACGTAGGGGTAGCGGTCTTCACCACCGATGACGATGACGTCCTTTTTAGGGTGGCGGGCGACGGCGTAGAGTTCGCTCTTGAGGAGGTTGGCGTTCTCGAGGAACGCGCCGGAGGAGGAGTCGTTGATCTTGGCGGCGCGGTCGCGACCGATCGAGACGAAGCGTTTGGAATCGACGCCGAAGACGGTGCCGAGCACCCAGTCTTCATGGTTGCCGATCTTGTAGAGCTCTTTGGCGCTCGCGGCGTCGAAGACGTGGACGGTGTTGTCGGCTGCGCCGACGGCGATGCGGCTGCCATCGGGGGCGAGGGAGGCGCCGAAGAGGGTGTCGGTGGTGAGCTGGACAGCGTGGAGCTGGCGGGTGGCGGGGACGTCCCAGATCTGGAGCTCGCCGAAGCGGGCGGGGGTGCCGCCGCCAGCGATGAGGCGTGAGCCGTCGGGCGACCAGGCGAGGGAGAGGATGCGCTCGGCGCGGCCGGGCAGGCGTTTGGGTTCGTTTGTACCGGAGACCGGATGGAGAAGGACCTCGCGGTTGCCGGCGACGGCGAGGGTCTTACCGTCGGGGGAGAAGCGCAGGCTCATGATGACCGGGGGCTGCTGGTAGGTGACGGGGGCGAGGGTCTCGGTGGGGGCGGGGGTGTCGTCTTTGGCGCCTGAGAGGATCCAATCACGAAAGATGTTGATCTCGGGCTCACTCAGGGCGGGCTTGCCGAGGGGCATGCGGGGCTGGACGCTGCCGAGCAGATAGCGGATGGTGAGGCTTTGGTCCGCGTTGCCAGCGACAAAGGAAGGGCCGCGGCCACCGCCTTTGGCGAAGGCGTCGTAAGAGGTCAAGTCGAGGCCAGCGGACTTCATGGCCGGCTGGTGGCACCCGGTGCAATGACGGGCGAGCAGGGGGCGCACGTCGGTGTGAAACGACGGAGCCGCCGCGAGCAGAAGCAATCCCAGGAACATTGAGTTGCGGCAATTATTTCACAGGGATGAATGAGAGGCAAAGCAAAAGGGCGGTTGCACGATGGCAACCGCCCTGTTTGGTAAGAACCGTTCGATTTGGCTAGGAAAAAACTACTTTACTTCGACCGTAGCGCCGGCTTCGACGAACTTCTTCTTCATCGCTTCGGCTTCGTCCTTGGTCACGCCTTCCTTGACGGTCTTGGGAGCACCGTCGACGAGGTCCTTGGCTTCCTTGAGGCCGAGGGAGGTGATTTCGCGAACCACCTTGATGACGTTGATCTTGTTGGCGCCCGCGCCGGTCAGAACGACGGTGAATTCCGTCTTTTCTTCAGCGGCAGGAGCGGCAGCAGCAGCAGCGCCGGGGGCGGCCACAGCGACGGCGGCGGCAGCAGCCGAGACGCCGAGCTTTTCTTCGAGAAGCTTAACGAGTTGAGAAGCCTCGAGAAGGGTGAGGCCCTGGATTTGTTCCGCAATTGCGTTGATGTCAGCCATTTTGATCTACTCCGTTGGAAAAAATTTCTTACTGATTGAACTTGTTTTCTTTGACGCCCTGGTCGACGACCACAGCCAGGTTGCGGCCGACGCCATTCATGGCGGTGACCAAACGCTGAGCAGGCGCGTTGATGAGATACAGCAGCTTTGAGAAGATCTCTTCACGCGACGGCATGCTAGCCAGGTCGTTGATGGAAGCAACTTCCAGGACCCGGCCTTCGACGAAACCAGCCTTAAAGGTAAAGGTGGGATTCGCCTTGGCATAAGTGACGAGAGCCTTAGCGAGAGCGACCGGGTCGCCCGTCGTGTAGGCAATGGAATTCATGCCCTTCAGACCGGTAACAGCAGGCGCGATGGCATGGCCTTCGGCAGCCTTTTCGGCGAGGGTGTTCTTGAGAACGCGATAGCGACCACCAGCCCCACGAACGGCCTTGCGCAGTTCGTAGTCCTGGGCGACGGTGAGCTTTTCGAAACCCGTAACGAAGACGTTGGGGCTGTCGAGGAGAGCTTTCTTGATCGCTTCGAAATCTACTTGTTTATCGGCTTTATTCTTCATGGGTCAGATCCTTATACCGCGATAGCCAACTTGGAAGAGAGCTCAGAGACGTCGATGGAGATGCCGGGCCCCATGGTGGAGCACAGCGTCGCACTCTTAACGTACTTGCCTTTGGCAGCGGCGGGTTTGGCGCGAAGAACAGCACCAATGAGGCTTTCGGCGTTCTCGATCAGCTTCTCCGTGGAGAACTCGATCTTGCCAACCGGGGCGTGGACGACGCCGGTCTTATCGACACGGAATTCGACCTTACCGGCCTTCACTTCATTGACGGCAGTTGCCACGTCCGTAGTGACCGTACCCGTTTTCGGGTTCGGCATAAGACCACGCGGGCCGAGGACCTTACCAAGACGCGCCATGGAGCGCATCATGTCAGGAGTCGCAATGACCGCATCGTAGTCAAGCCAATTCTCTTTGATAATCTTTTCGATGATCTCATCGCCACCGAAGAAGTCCGCCCCAGCCGCTTCGGCTTCGCGCACTTTCTCGCCGGAGGCAATGACGAGAACCTTCTTGGATTTTCCGAGGCCGTTGGGGAGAACCACAGTCCCGCGGACCATTTGGTCAGCGTGCTTGGGGTCAACACCAAGGCGCATGTGCACTTCAACGGTTTCGTTGAACTTGCTGTATTTGATTTTTTGGGCCAGACCAACGGCTTCAGCGACGGAATAAGCCCGCGCTTCTACCTGCTTGGCCGCAGCCAGGTATTTTTTTCCCTGTTTTTGAGCCATGATTCGTTTTGAAATCGAACGGTTTTACTGCTTGATACTACAAAGGTAGTGAGCGAGGGCCTCACCGAAGAAGGGTTGCTCTGAATGGTACGAACGACTTTTGACGGTACAGCTGTCAGCGGTCTCCCAGACTGAGGGGTTCCGAAATCATCAAGATAGCAAACTTGCCTGACCAATTGCAAGCCCACCCACCAATTGAGAAACTAACCTGAGCCATGCTGCCAATTTTGATCCTGATTGCCCTGTCCGCGCAGGGAGCGATTGACCTGACCCGTTACCGAATTGTCGCACCACAAGGCCAGGTGGCCGCCACGGTGCTGGCCGAAGAAATCGGCAAGCGGACCACGCTGCGGCCAGGAGCGACAGGCACGGTGATCGAGCTGAAGACCGATGCTTCGATGACGGCAGAAGGCTACGCCATTGAGACGACAACCGAGCGCATTACGCTGCGAGCTCGCGGGACGCGCGGCCTGCTCTATGCCAGCGGCGCGCTGCTGATGCGACTGGAGATGGCGCCTGGAAAGCTGGAGCTGCCCCAACCGCTGAACATGCAGAGCGCGCCAGCTTACCCCTTGCGCGGTCATCAGCTCGGCTACCGGGCGACGGCAAACAGTTGGGACGCCTGGTCGGTGGAGCAGTATGACCAATACATCCGCGAGTTGGTGCTGCTCGGAACCAATGCGATTGAGAACATCCCGGAGCAGGACAGCAAGCCCGCGCCGCTGATGAAGCTGCCGCGGCGGCAGATGAACAAGGAGATCAGCCGCATCTGCGCGAAGTACGACATCGAATACTGGGTGTGGCTGCCAGCGGACTTTGAGCTGACCGAGAAGGACAAGCGGGCCAAGATGCTCGAGAACTTTGAGCAGATGGTGGGTGAGGCGGCACGGCTCGATGGCGTGTTTGTGCCGGGGGGCGACCCAGGGCACAATGCGCCCGAACTCGTAATGCCCTTCCTCGAAGATCTGGGCAAACGGACAAAGGCGAAGATCTGGCTCTCGCTGCAAGGCTTTAACCGCGAGCGCGAGGAATGGAGCTACAAGTGGATCCGCGAGAAACAGCCGCAGTGGCTGGGTGGATTGGTGGCCGGGCCGTCGAGCCCGCCGGAGACGCGCAGCCGTGAGAACCTGCCGCCGCAATATGGACTGCGACTTTACCCGGACATCACGCACAACAAGATCTGCCAGTATCAGGTGCCGCATCTCGATCAGGCGATCGCGCTGACGCTGGGACGCGAGGCGGTAAATCCTCGCCCGGCGGAGATGGCTTTGATTCATAACCGTATGGCGCCGACGAGCATTGGCTTTTTGAGCTATTCCGACGGCGTGCATGATGACTTCAACAAGGCAATCTTTACCGCTTTGGCCTGGGACCCGTCGCGGAGCCCGCGCGAGATCATGATCGACTATGCGCGACTGCACTTCTCGACGGCGCACGCCACGGCGATCGCCGATGCGATCTTTGCGCTTGAGCGCAACTGGAATGGCCCGCTGGTAACGAATGGCAATGTGGAAGCAACGCTGACCGAATGGCGGCGGTTGATCGGCTTGCTGCCCCAGCTGAGCGGCAACTGGCGCTGGCAGATGCTGCAGCTGCGCGCCGTCTATGACGCGTTTGTGCGACGGCGGCTGATCCACGAGACGGCGCTCGAGCAGGAGATGAATCGCGAGTTACTCAAAGGTGGCACGGCGGCCGAGCGCATCGGCCGGGCAACGACGGTGCTGGGACGCTGGCAGCTGGGTGACCCGCTGCGGCAAGAGATCATCGACATCTGCGAGCGATTATTCCAATCGGTGCAGTTGCAGACGAGCGTGCGTAAGTATGGAGCCAGTGGAGCGGAGCGCGGAGCGGTGCTCGACTTTATCGATTTGCCGCTGAACAATCGCTACTGGTTGGAGGATGAGTTCCGCAAGGTGGGTGCGATGGCGAGCGAGACGGCGCGCATCGAGCGTCTTGAGGAGATTGCCCGCTGGGAAAGCCCCGGCCCCGGGAGCTACTACGACGACATCGGCCACGAGGGCCGCTCGCCGCACACGGAGATGGACGAGCGCGATGAGCCGTTGTTCTGGTGGCTTGATAACGGACAAAGCCGGCTGCGGCTGTCGCAACAGACGACGATGTGGCCCAAGCGGCTCAGCTATGTCGGCCTTGACCCGAAGGGCGCCTATACGGTAAGAACTGGCGGCCAGGGGCAAAGCCTGCTGAGCATCGACGGCAAGCGCGTGAACGGCACAGGCAAGGATGGCGTGTGGACCTTTGTCGTGCCGGCGGATGCGCTGGCCGACGGGCAACTCGAGCTGACATTCGCGATCCCGACCGATGAGCAGCACCTGAACTGGCGGCAGCGTTCGCGGCTGGCCGAAGTGTGGTTACTCAAAAAATAAGAACGCGTTGATCGAAAGTCGGGGTCGCCATCGCGATTCCGACTGAACGACAATGCGATTCCAAGTCATCTTTACAACTCTTCTGGCCGCGGCCAGCTTTAACGTTGCGTTTGCGAAGCAAACTCTTTTCTGCGACGTTGCGATTCTCGGTGGAGGCGCCGCTGGCGTGCACACAGCCTACCGGCTGGCGCCGAAGATGGGTGCGCGGGTGTGCGTGATTGAAAAGGAAAACCGCCTCGGCGGCCGTATCTACGATACGTCGCTGACACCAAATGGCCCGGTGTTTGGCCTGGGCGCGCTGCGCATCATGGAGACGCAGGAAGTAGTGTTCAAGCTGGCTGATGAGCTGGGCATCAAATATGTCGCGGCGCCTTACAACGACGACCTGATCCGGGCGCGTGGCGAGGCGGCGAATGATTCAGAAACCCTGCGGGCCAAAGCTTATCC
>CAZBTA010000176.1:0-10937 GCA_964494515.1 uncultured Bryobacter sp. | reverse complement strand
AGCCGGCGCTGCAGGCCGGCCTGCTGGAGAACATCGCTCAGCACATCCATGGCGCCCTTCAGACGGACATCCCAATCGGCGTCCATCATGCAGTGCAGCAGCACGATGTCGATGTAATCGGTGCCAATCTCGCGGCGAAAGCGATCGAGATCCGCGCGCATGTCGGCCGCCGTCGTGGCGCGAGACTTCGACATGATCGTCACCTTGTCGCGCGGCACGGTCTTCAGCGCTTCTTTGAGATGCGGATGGCTGCCGTACTGGTCAGCCGAATCCCAGAAGAAAACTCCCTGGTCATAAGCCGCGCGGAAGAGCTCGGAGACGCCTTTGAAGCCAAGCTTCTTCGTCTGGTTGGAGCTGCCGCCCACGCCATTGGTACCCGTTCCCATCGCGAGACGCGACACCGGGACTTTCGCCGGGCCCAGCAGCACGCGGTCCTGCGCCTGCTTCTTTGTCCCCGCGTAGAGATGGTGGGGAAACTGGTCCAGCGCGAGCAAAGCCGCCGAGGCCTTCATGAAGTGGCGACGCTGCATGTTGTGGCAGGACGGTAAGGAATTCTGAGTGCGGCTCATGCGATTCTCCAGCGGAAAATATAGCGGGTGCTTACCCTGAAGCCTATCATATAGGGCATGCTTTCCCGACGGCATCTCCTCATGGCGGCGCCAGCCTTTGCGGCCCGTCACACGCTCCAAATTGCCACCTTCAGCGTGGATGTCACCCCGCCTCAGGGCTCGGCGCTTTGCTATGCCCTCGTTGTGCCCAGCGAGCGCGTGGAGGCGCCCCTGTTGGCCAAGGGCGTAGTGCTTTATCCTTCGGGCGACAAGCCGATTGTTCTGTGCGCGGTGGATTGGTTGGGCATTGGTGGGGAGTCTTATAAGGACTGGCAGGTGCGCCTTGCCCGGGCCGCCCGCACCACGCCAGATCGGGTCGCCGTCCACACGGTTCACCAGCACGATGCCCCGGGCGACAGCCGTGGCGCGGCCCGGCTGGTCGAGCCAGGGCTACTCACGCCGGTGGAGTTTTGCTCCGCCGCCGTCGGCCGGGTAGCCGATGCAATCACCGGCGCCAAACCCGTTTCCGTCTCGCATTGGGCCACCTCACAGGCCACCGTGAATCAGGTCGCCTCCAACCGCCGCATCCTTGCCGCCGACGGCCAATCGCTGGTCTTCCAGCGCATGTCCAAGTGCGCGGGCAGCAACTACTGCGATGCCCCGGAAGGGGTTATCGACTCGCAGCTGAAGACGCTGAGCTTCTACGCCGGCGATCGTCTGCTGGCCGCGCTGCATTACTATGCCACCCACCCGATGTCCTACTACGGCAAAGGCGTCGTCAACCCCGACTTCGTCGGTATCGCCCGTGAGTCGATGCCCGGCTTCCATGTCTACTTCACGGGCGCGGCCGGAAATGTTGCCCCCGGCAAGTACAACAATGGCGAACCAGCCGCGCGTCTTGCTCTCGCCGATCGCATCTCGGGGGCGATGAAGGCTTCTCTCGCCGCAGCCAGGCCTGTCGCCGTCTCACGCGTGGGCTGGCGCACGGTGCCAGTGCATGTGCCACATCGCGAGGGCGCCGAATTCAGCGAAGCGGCCATCCGCAAGGCGCTGGGCGACACCAAACTTCTTCCGCGCGATCGCGCGAGCAATGCCCGCTACCTCGAGTGGTGGCACGCCTGCCAGTCCAAATCGCCCAACATCACCTTGCAGACCTTGCTGCTTGACGGGGCATCGATCGTGCATATGCCGGGCGAGCTGTTCATCGAATACCAGTTGGCCGCCCAACGCGAAAAACCCAACCAGTGGACAGCCATGGCCGCCTACGGCGACTACGGCCCCATGTACATCGGCACCGCAGCGGCCTATCCACAAAAAGGTTACGAGACGGGGCCCGTCTCGCGCGTGGGTCCAGCAGCTGAATCGATTTTTACTGGTGCAATACGCAAGTCGATGCGCTAAGGTACTTGGGAGAAGTACCGATAAGATCCCAGACGGGGATCCATGTAATGTCATTGCAACTCCGGCAGTTAAGCGGTTTTGTCGCCCTCATGGTCACCCTTGCAGGTTGTGGCCAGATGGTGACACCCAAGCGTGTCCGGATCGGCACAAACGACAGCCCACCATTCAATTTCGTCAACAGCAAGGGCGCCGCAGAAGGCTTTGCGGTCGACGTAATGAATCGCGCCGCGCAGAAGGCTGGTATGGAGCTCGAATGGGTTGTCGTCAAGGATGGTCCTGAGCGGGCCTTTGAATTGGGCCAGGCCGATCTCTGGCCTTTTGTGACGTTGTTTCCCGGCCGGGAGAAGAGCATTTTTCTTACCGAGGACTGGTGGCGCATTGGCACGGTGATCTACTTCCCTGCATCGCTCAACATTCGTGCCATCAGCGATCTCGCCAACAAATCCATCGCCATCACTTCTCCGCAGCGCAAGTTCGTTCCCAGCGAGTTGCTCCCCGCCACCACCCGCATTTCAGTTTTCTCCAACCCGTCCCAGACCTTTGAGCAAATGTGCCTCGGCAAGGCCGACGCAGCCATGATCGACTTTCGCGTCGCCGATAGCGTAATTCTCAACCGCCCGGATTCCTGCCCGCCGATGAAGCTCGATTCGCTCACCACCGATCTGTATGCCCGCAAGTTTGCCATCGGGGCGCGCTTCGGCTTCGAGCAGGAGGCCAAGCGGCTTCGCCGGGCCATCGACGAGCTCTCCGACGACGGCGAAATGGTGACGATTGCCACCAGGTGGCGCTTGCTGCACCAGCACGACTCGGCGTTTCTGCTTTGGCTCAATCGCACTCGCGAGAAGCATGCCACGCTGCAAAATCTCTTCTGGGCAATCTGCGGCCTGCTGGTGGTCACCGTCTTCATCGCGCAGCGGCTCGCCAATGCCCGCCGTCAGGCAGAAGTCAGCGCCCGCGCGCGCAGCCAGTTTCTCGCCAACATGAGCCACGAGATCCGCACACCGATGAACGGCATTCTCGGCATGACCGAGTTAACACTGGAAACTCGCCTCACCAACGAACAGCGCGATTACCTCACCATGGCGCGCAACTCCGCCTGCAGCCTGCTCGAGATCCTCGACGACATCCTCGATTTCAGCCGCATCGAGAGCGGCAAGCTGGCGGTCGAGCGCATCCCGTTCGATCTGGCCGATACGGCCAAGCGCTCCGTTCAGATCCTCGCCATGGCCGCCGAGACCAAAGGCATCGACCTCGAATTCGTCATCAAGAGCCCGCTCCCCAAGTTGGTGCTTGGGGACCCCAGCCGTATCCAGCAGGTGCTTGTCAATCTTGTCGGCAACGCCGTCAAGTTCACCGAGAAGGGCTTCGTCAAGCTGGAAGTCCATTCCGAGTCGCTACTCGGCAACCGCCATCGGGTTTACTTTCGCGTCACCGATAGCGGCATTGGCATCGCCGCCGAAAAACAAAAGCAGATCTTCGATGCCTTCACCCAGGCCGACTCTTCAACCACTCGCAAGTTCGGCGGCACAGGCTTGGGCCTTTCTATCTCGTCGCAACTGGTGCGCCTCATGGGCGGCGGCATCACCGTGCATTCGACACCGGGCGAAGGCAGCCGCTTTGAGTTCATGCTCGAGTTCGATGAGGCCCAATCGAGCGAGATCCCCGTGGTGCCCGGCCCGATCCAGCCCTCGCGGCCCATGCGCATTTTGGTCGCCGAAGACAACGAAGTCAACCGCGTCCTCATCGAGCGGGTGCTCGAGCGCAGTGGACATCGCGTAATGACGGTTACCAATGGTCTTGCCGCGCTGGCCGCGCTTGAGGATCGGAGTTTCGATGCCGTGCTGATGGACGTCCACATGCCGGACATGGACGGCCTTGAGGCCACCCGCGAATTGCGCAAGCGTGAGTCAAACCGTGGTGGCCACATGCCCGTAATCGCCCTGACGGCCCTTGCCATCAAGGGTGACGCCGAGCGATGCCTCGACGCCGGCATGGATGCCTATCTCAGCAAGCCACTTAAAAAAGAAGACCTCTTCGCTCTCCTCGCGCAGGTGGAAGCAGGCATGAAGCTCGCCAATCAACAACCTTCCATCCCGCCGTCCCCCAACACGTCGCCAGTCCTTTAGACTGAAGCAATGGCTGGCACCTTTCTTCCGGACCTCGAGGCGAACAAAACCCCGGGCGGACAATATGGCAAATCGATAGCAACATTGCGAGCAGCGGGGCGCGAGGTGCCTGGCATCATGCATTTGCTGGCGTTTAAGCCAAAGACTGGCGACCTGCTCAGCCAACTCACCCACGAGGTCATGCGGGGCGCCTCGCCCTTGAGCCCGGCCTTCCGGGAACTGATTGCCACGATTGTCAGTGAGGGCAACGATTGCGCGTTCTGCCGTGATTCTCACGCTGAGGCCGCCGCCCAGCTGTTCGAATCCGAGGGCCGCGTCAAGAAGGGCAAAGGGCACCAGTTTATTGGCGATGTACTCGAAGGCGACGCCAAGCTCACTGACGCCGAATGGGCCATGCTCGAGTTTGTCGTGCAGGTCAATCTCGAATCGCAAGACATCGAAGAGAAGGACATCAAGAAGCTGCGCAAGGCGGGTTGGGCCGACGAGGCGATTCATGACGCCATCACGGTCACGGCGCTCTTCAACTTTTACAACCGCTGGGTAGGCGCCCATGGCGTCGAGTGGGAGCAGGAAGACTCCTCCATGGCCAGCGGCACTCGTATTGCACAACGGGGCTACATCCCATAGCATCGTAGGGTCCTTATGAAGCGACCCGTCGTCCTCCTACTGGCAGCAGCCAGCGCCCTGCTTGCGCAAAAGCCCGAGCCCTCAGAATTGTTACGCCTTGCGGCCAAACCGGCCGCACCAGAATTCATCAAGGCGCTCGAAGCCACCTTCCAGCCGGCTCAGCTCGAAAAGGGCGAAGCCGCCATCACCTTCGGTCCCGACGCACTATTTGCGATCAAGGCGGCTAAGGCGCCCCAGTTGATGGTGGATGACGCCCTCGGCCCCGCGATGAAGCGGGCTGGCGCCTACTTCATCGCCACCAGCAAACTGGCCATCTACACCTCCCACACCTATCACTACATGGTCGATGGCAAACGTTTTGGCGGCCGTCTCGATCTGCCCGCTTTCGGGCCGGAAGCCTACGAGCAGCCCGGCGTACCGCAAGGCAAGCTCAGCGAAAAGTTCACCTCAAACAGCAAGATCTACGAGGGCATGACCAGCGACTACTGGGTTTACGCTCCCGCCCAATATGACGGCGCCCAACCCGCGCCCGTCATGATCTGGCAGGACGGCGAGAAGTACGCCAATCGCGCCGCCAGCAATCGTCTGCTGATCCAGCTCGACAACCTTGTGCATCAGAAGCGGATCCCCGCCGCCATTCATGTCTTCATCTCACCGGGGCTGGTGGGTGAGCGCCGCATGCGCAGCATCCTCTACGACTCCTACACCGACAAGTATCTGCGCTACGTTCTCGACGAGATCCTCGCCGAGGTGAGCAAGAAGTGGAAGCTCCGCACCGACGGCTATTCGCGCGCCATCGCGGGCGAGAGCTCGGGCGGCATCTGTGCCTTCAACGCCGCCTGGTGGCGCCCCGAAGAATTCTCGCGCGTGTATTCCCGCATCGGCAGCTTCACTTCGATCCAGTGGAAGCCGGGCGAGCTCGACGGCGGCAATATCTTTCCCTTCGCCATTCGCAAGCAGCCCAGGCGCAACATCCGCGTCTATCTGTCGGACGGCAGCGAGGATCTCGAGAACCTCCACGGCTCATGGCCACTGCAGAACATCCAGATGGCCAACTCGCTCAAGTTCCGCGAGTATGATTTTCTGTTCAAGTGGGGCAGCGGCCCACACAGCACCGCGCAGGGCAATGCCGAGATCCCCACAGCCCTCACCTGGCTCTGGCGCGAGTACGACCCCAAGCAAACTCACCAGGAGTTTCTAATGGATCCTGCTGAGAAGACCAAGCCCTTTTACCGGGTAAAATTGCTGAATCGTGACTGACGACCTCGAACAACGCCTTCGCGCCACCGAAGAAGCACTGCGCCAAACCCAGGCGCAGTTAGCATCCTTGACGCGTCGGGTGTTTGAGCTCGAAGGAGGCGGCCACGCCCCGATACTTCCACCGTCAGTGATCCACCGCCTTGACGAGCATCCGGTGGCCGACATCACACCACCGGTTACGGCTCCTGGGGCCGCCACACCTGCGTCGACGGATTGGGAGGCCACTCTCGGCACCAACTGGCTCAATCGCATTGGCGTCATCTTGCTGGTGATTGGCATCACCTCATTTCTTGGCTACGCGATGACGTACCTGGGTCCGGCGGGCAAGGTGGCCATAGGCGCCGCCACCGGCGCACTCATGCTTGCGGCGGGTTACTTCCTCGAGAACAAAGGCAACTATCGCCCCTTCAGCCTGGCGATAATCGCGGGTGGGTTTGCGGTGCTTTATGCCACCGCCTATGCCGCCCACGCGGTTGAGGCAGCGCGCATCTTTGACAACATCTATATCGGCGTCACCATCCAGACGCTGATCGCGATTGCCGCCGTTTGGCAGGCAGTGGTTTTTGATAGCGAAAAGGCCGCCTCGCTGGGCTTTCTCGCCGCCTACCTCGGCCTCACCAGCGGCCCTTCCCTGCCCTTCCTCTACGGCGCTGTGTATCCGTTGACACTGGGCGGCTTGTGGCTCAGCCATCGCTGTGGCTGGCGCCAATTGCCGTGGGGCCTCGCAACGTACACCTGGTTCTGTGAACTACAGGCCGAGAGCCGCGATTGGGAGTTCCAATACTGGGGCCATCCGGTTGCCTGGTTCAACCTCGCGCTGTTTGACGCCTATGAGATCTCCTGGCGCATGCGAGAAGCGCAATGGCGCAATGCCGCCTGGATCGCGCTCAATACCGTCTTTTTCATTGTGGCCACGTTTGCGAACAGCCAGTTTGGTGGCCGGGCGCATGCCGAATCGATCTTCATGCTGGCCACCATCGCCGCGCTGGCGTCCGCCGCGGTGCGCACTTACCTTGGCGTACGCGCGGAAGCATTCATCGAGGCCATCGCCGTAACGGCCGCATCCATGTGGACCATGACTCACTTTGCGTCCTCCAATCAGTGGCACGCGCTCATTGTCTTGCTCGGCATTGCGATGCTCGCGCTGGTGCGCAACAGGGATCAGCGGACGCTCGCGCTGGTGGTTGCCGCCGAAGGCCTGCTGGCCGTAGTCGCCCTCGGTGCCAATGTCTCGTTCCCCGATTCAAAGCTCTGGTGGGATGCCCAGCTGCGCATCCGTGAAGGCCTGCCCTATATGGCCGTACTGATCGCTTGCCTCTTTGCTGCCGGGCGATGGCTTGTTGTCACGCCGTGGCCCAGTTGGGCCGCGCTTGTCAGTGTCGCGGTGTTAACCCTGTTCACCATCCCCAAAGCCGCGGGAACGATTGTTCTCGCCCTCGAAGCCATCGCCATCGTCGCCGCCGGGCTTTACCTCAATCGCCGCCAGATTCGCCTTGGCGGTATCGCCCTGTTTCTGTTCAGCATCCTCAAGGTTTTCGTCTACGATTTGAGCGAACTCGACACGCTGCCGCGCATCTTCAGCTTCATCGTTTTGGGCGCAATGTTGATCGGCGCCTCCTGGGCTTACACCCGTTACCGTGAGGAACTGCAAAAATACTTGTAGACCCTCATGGACGAACGCCAATTTTTCACGGAATCGCAGACCACCAAACCCGCGACCCTCAATTGCCCCTTCTGCCGCACCGTGGAGACCTACGACCTCCGCTGGCTGGTACGCAAAAAGCGCGACCGCCTGCCGGGTAATGCCGACGATCGCGATCGCGCCAAGTTTCAAAAGTCGATGAGCTACATGGTGCTTCTCGACGACAAAGCCACCTGCAAGAACCAGCGTTGCCGCCGGCCGTTTGAGATTTCAGGGATTAAGACGACGGCGTTCTTTTAACGCCTAGCGGCCACCGGCCTGGATCTGTACCAGTTCCGATTCCTTCTTCGGCATCGCAGGAGCCTCAAGCGTCTGCGGGTCGCGCCAGAAGTCCATCATCGATGTCTGGTGGACACAGCTCACCGTGCAATGCGGGGCACAGCCCTTTTTCGTCGAGTATTCACGCCGCACATCATCGATCGTGTACTGGCCAATCGGCACGCCGGGGTAGCCACGCTGCTGCGAGCAGTAGTGCACCAACCCTTCTTCGCACACATACAGGTACCGCGCACCCGCGCGACACTTCCAGTCGTTCGGCTCGCCATCGGCAATCTTGTCTTGAAACTGATTCAGGCGGGCATAGCTCTTCTTTGACAACGCGCGAATCCGGTGGAACACATCGCGCTCGATCTTGCCCAGCGGCTTCAGCTGTCCGCTGCCGTCATGAATAATGCCCACCGTTGAGCTCAGGCCAAGCTCATGCGCACGGGTGGCGATCACGTAGGCGTCTTCCGGATTCTTGATACCAGCGCCAACAACGCTGTTGATGTTCACGTGGAACATCGCAAACTCAGCCAGCCACTGCAGCTTCTTGTCAAGCACCTTGAGGCTCTTCTTCGAGATCTCGTCCGGCATGATGTTGTCGATCGAGATCTGCAAGTGATCAAGCCCGGCGGCGTTCAAACGCTTGATGCGCTCTTCCACCAGCAGGTAGCCATTGGTGATCATGCCCGCAATCGCGCCCACCTTTTTGATCTCGCGAATGATGTCGTCAAGATCGGGGTGCAACAACGGCTCACCGCCGCTGATGGTGATCAGCGTCGCCCCGAGGCGGCCCAAATGACGCACGCGTTCCAGCATGACGTCGGTCGGCACCGGCTTCGAGAAGTCGTCGTATTCGTTGCAGTATCCACAGTCAATGTTGCAGCGACGGATCGGCACAATGTGGGCTTGCACCACATGATCGGTGGAGAGGAGCCCCTTTGCCACCAGGCCGAGCTCGCGAAACAATCGGTTGTATGCGGCGAATCGCCGTTGGACACGGAAAGAGAGTGAGGGCATTAGGCCAAACTCTTATTATACTTCAACGTAGCTTCAAATCCAGCCGCCCCGCCGCGCCATCGTACTGCAAAATCAGGCTCTTCACCTTACTCATCTTTCCGGGGTAGGCAAAGAACAGATTGCCCGCTCGGCCGCTGGCCAGCGGCCCTTCCACCAGAGCGCTCTCTGGCGCGGCATCCCAATCGCGCGCATCCCCCTCCGTAGCCTTTGCCGTACCAATCGGTTGGCTCTGCCCCGGGCGTGGATCGCCAGGGAACTGCGGCTTCTGCCGGGGCTGCCCCATCGTCACGCCTGCCTGATTGATGCCAGCTCCCATGACCAGCCGCGGCCGCTCAGGATCCATATCGCGATTGCGCAATGCGTTCGCCACTACTCCGCCCGGCGTGGCCGACAGCGTCGCTTTCTTTCCATCGACGATGAGCCGGAAGTCACTCGCCGCAATGCCATCCTTGTAATCCTTGGTGGCGAACACCCCAACTTCGACCACCACAAAATTGCCCGCATCATGCATCTGCAACTTCTCCCCATGCTGCGCCGAAAAGGTCCGCCCCATATAGGTCGCCCCGATCGAGATCGCCCCGACAACGCCCGAGACGTCATAGTCCTTGGCCGCCGCCCGTATCGGCAACCCAACGGGCGCCACCACCTGCGCCAAAGCCACCGCGAATACCGTAAAAATAAGAGATCGCCGTATGAAACGCATCACCACCATGCTACTCCTCTGCGCGGGCTTACTCCCGGCCCAGCTCATCGCCCCGCGCGTGCGCACGATCCTCGCGCAAAACAAAGCGGTGCATTGGGGTGTTCATGCCATCCAGCTCAAGACCGGTAAAGTCCTCGCCAGCTTCAACGCCGACCAGTTCTTCATCCCTGCCTCCAACACGAAGCTCTTCTCCTCGGCCTTTGCGCTCGCCGCCCTCGGGCCCGAGCATCGTTTCTCCACTCGCGTTCTTGCCGCAGCCGCCCCCGATGCCGAAGGCAAACTCTCCGGCAACCTTGTCCTGCTCGGTGGCGGCGACCCGAGCCTCTCCTCCCGCAAGTATCCCTACCAGGTAGAGCAGCCCTTTGAAGACGACCACCTCGCGCCGCTGCGGCAGCTCGCGCGCCAACTCCGCGACAAGGGCGTGCGCCACATCACCGGCGACATCATTGGCGACGACTCGCTCTATCGCTTCGACCCCATCCCCAACGGTTGGTCGGCCGACGATGGCGTCTTCGAGTATGGCGCGCCTGTTTCCGCGCTGACGTTCAACGACAACGTCTTCACCCTCAAGCTCGACGCAACCGGCCTCACATTCACACCCGCCATCGAATACTTCGCCTTTCTCAACCAGGTCTCGAGCGACCCCGCCGGACCTCGCCGCATCCGCGTCGATCGCCAACCGGGCGCCCGCACAGTAACGCTCAGCGGCAACCTTCCCCCCACCGCAAACCCTTACGAGAACGACCTCGCCGTTGACGACCCCGCGCTCTTTACCGCCATGGCCTTCCGCCAGGCGCTGCGCGAGGAAGGCATCCGCGTCGATGGCATCGCCATCCCACGCCACCTCAAACCAGTCACGCCAGAATCAGTCGAGCTTGCCCGTCGCGATTCGCCCCCCTTGCCGCAGTTGCTGCAGGTGGTCAACAAGGTCAGCCAGAATCTCCACGCCGAACTCATGCTGCGCGCCGCCCTCGAGAAAATGCCCTTCGCGGACTTTCTCAAGCAAGCCGGCATCGACGAAAAAGAAGTCGGCCTCGAGGATGGCTCCGGCATGTCGCGGCTCAATCTCGTCACTCCACGCGCCGTGGTCAAGCTGCTCACCTGGCTCGACAAGCAGGGCCAGCTTGAAGCATTCCGCGAGATGCTCGCCATCGGTGGCGAGGACGGCACGCTACGCCGCCGCTTCAACAATTCCCCCAAGGCCAAGCTGATTCGCGCCAAAACCGGCAGCCTTTCGCACGTCTCCGCTCTGGGCGGATTTGCCGAATCGCGCCGCTACGGCACCATCG
>CAZBTA010000175.1:0-11014 GCA_964494515.1 uncultured Bryobacter sp. | reverse complement strand
CAGGATCAGGACCCAGAGGCGCATGAAGAACATTTCATTTTTAGTTTAGCGTGGGGGATGGTGGAATGGGAGTGTGAAGAAGAGAGAAGTGCAGGTGGACGCGGCGTTGCTTGCGAAGGCGCAGATGGAGTGTGGAGCGGCGACCGCAGCGGAGACGGTGCGAATGGCGCTCGAGGCGCTGGTGCGTCGTGCGGCGGCCAAGCGGATTCTTCTGCTTGAGGGGAGTGAGCCGGGGGCGATTGGCACTCCGAGACGTCGCGAGCACTAGATGCGAATGCTGAGGCCGTCGGCGAGGGTGTTGCGATAGGCGCGCCAGGCGGGGACGAGGCCGATGAGCAGGGAGGCGGCGAGGACGAGGCCGAGATAGATGGCGTGGATGGGCTCGAAGCCCTGCCAGCGGAGGTAGAGGCCGAACTGCTGTTCGACGAAGCCCTGCAGGGAGGCAATGCCCGCATACATGAGGCCTACGCCGAGCAGGCAGCCGGCGGTGGCGAGCATGACGCTCTCGAGCAGGAACAGGATGAGGATCTTGAGGGGGCCAGTGCCGAGGGCGCGGAGGATGGCCATCTCGCGGCGACGCTCGTTGAGCGTGGTGTAGATGGCGACCAGCATGCCGAGTAGACCGACCAGGACCACGAAGGCGCCAACGATCTCGAGGGCGACCTCGGCGTACTTGACGGTGGACCAGAGCTCGCCCATGGCGACGCCGGGGATGATGGCCATGAGGGGTTCGTCGAGGAAGTTGTTGATGTCGCGCTGGAGGCGGAGGGTGTCGATGCGGCTCTTGGAGCGGAGCAGGAACGCGGTGATGGCTTCGGGCTTGAGCTGCTCTTTGGTGAGCTGGGTGGCGGGGACTTCTTCGCCAATCTCGGGGGGCGCGCCGCCCTGCCAGCCGACGTGAATGGCGGACATGCCTTCGAGGGTGATGTAGAGGCTGCGATCGATGGGCGTGGCCGTGCGGGCGAGGATGCCGACGACGGTGAAGGGCTTGTCGTCGTGGTCCATGATGCCGGCGGCGCCGATGCCGTGGGTGAGGGTGATCTTCTGGCCGAGGGTGTAGCCGAGCTTGGCGGCGACGTCGCTGCCGAGGGCGACTTCATTGAAGTTATTGGGGGCGTGGCCGGAGGCGAAGTCGGGCTTGCGTGTTTTGCGGAAGCGGTATTCCTTGTAGAACGATTCGTTGGTGCCGACGACGCGGAAGCCGCGGTGGCTATCGCCGAGCGAGTAGGGAATGGCCCAGGCGACGGCGGGGTGTTTGGCCCAGTGTTCGTAGCTCTCCCACTTGACGTTGTTGGTGGCCGTGCCCATGCGGAAGACGGTGTAGAGGAGGAGCTGGAGGCCGCCGCCGCGGGCGCCGACGATGAGGTCGGTGCCGGAGATGGTGGAGGAGAAGCTCTCGCGGGCGCTGGCGCGGAGGGCCTCGACGCCGAGCAGGAGCGCGACGCTGAGGGCGATGGAGATGACCGTGAGCAGCGTGGTGACGCGGCGATTGCGGAGGCTCTGCCAGGCGAGGGAGAGCAGGAGCATGATCAGGCAGCCTCCGGGCGCGCGGCGAGATTGAGGTCGGGGAGGCTGAGCTGTTTTTCGAACAGGGGGGCGAGGCTCTGATCGTGGGAGACGAACAGGAGCGCGGAGCCGGAGGCGCGGGATTGGGCGAGGAGGAGCTCGAGGAAACGTTCGCGGTGGGCGGCGTCGAGAGCGGAGGTGGGCTCGTCGGCAATGATGAGGGGCGGGGCGCCGATGAGGGCGCGAGCGGCGGCGACACGTTGTTGCTGGCCGACGCTGAGGGCGAGGACGTCGCGGGAGAGGAGATGGTCGATGCCGAGGGCGGTGGCGATGTCGTTGAGGCGATCGGGGCGGCGGGTGGAATGGAGCCGGGTGGGGAGGAGGATGTTGTCGCGGACGTTGAGATAGGGGATGAGGTTGAACATCTGGAAGATGTAACCGATGTTTGAGCCGCGGAAGGCGTCGCGACGGAAGCGGGACAGGCGCGTGAGGTCTTGCCCGAGGACGGTGACCGTGCCGGACTGGGCCTCGAGGACGCCGGCGATGAGGCCGAGGAGGGTGGTCTTGCCGCAGCCGCTGGGGCCGTAGAGGAAACAGCTCTCACCGGCGGCGAGCGTGAAGGACGGGATGTCGATGACGCGCGGCGATTTGGGGCTGTAAGAGAACTGGACCTGGGCGAGGTGGACGCTAGCGGGACTTGTAGGGTTCGACATTCGCCACGGTCATTTGATAGGAGACGGCGCCGTAGGGAGAGCCGGTCTTGTTGATCTGGATCTTGCCTTCAAACCAGTTGGGCTCAAACATGAGGACCTTGGCTTTCTTCTTGCCGACCATGCGGCAATAGACGATCTGGTGTGGCGGGGGCGGGGGAGTGTGGATGCAGCCGCCGGCGATGGGCACGATCAGATATTCGTCGGCTTCTTCCTGGTCGTCACTTTCGAGGGGGACCATGTAGCCGGCGATGCGAACGGTGGTGTTGTCGATTTTCTTGAGCTCGGGCGGGGCTTCGCCGGAGGCGAGGTCGAGTTGGCGGAGGAGACGCCATTGGACCGTGGTGGCGGCCGAGGGTTTGGTATCGGCGGCTACCAGGGGCAGCAGGGCAGGGTCGTGGATCATGACGAGGAGCCCGACCGCAAGCACCAGAAGGGCGGAGCGGCGAAGTGACTGCATAGAGATCATTAGAGCAGCCTTGCGGCGTCCTTGGCAAAGTAGGTGAGGATGATGGAGGCGCCAGCGCGCTTGATGGAGGTGAGGGTTTCCATCATGACGCGGTCTTTGTCAATCCAGCCGTTGCGGGCGGCGGCCATGATCATGGAGAACTCGCCGGAGACCTGATAGGCGGCGACGGGGACGTCGAAGGACTGGCGGGCGAGGGCGATGATGTCGAGGTAGGCGAGGGCGGGTTTGACCATGAGGATGTCGGCGCCTTCTTCGATGTCGAGGGTCATCTCGAGGAGGGCTTCGCGGGAATTGGCGGGGTCCATCTGGTAGGAGCGACGATCGCCGAAGGTGGGGGCGCTCTCGGCGGCTTCGCGGAAGGGGCCATAGAAGCCGGAGGCGTACTTGGCGGAGTAGCTCATGATGGGGATGTTGGAGAAGCCTTCGGCGTCGAGGGCATCGCGGATGGCGCCGACGCGGCCGTCCATCATGTCGGAGGGGGCGACGATGTCGGCACCGGCGCGGGCGTGGGTGACGGCGGACTTGGCGAGCCAGTCGAGAGTGATGTCGTTGTCGACGTCGTTGTCGATGATCTTGCCGCAGTGGCCGTGGGAGGTGTACTCGCAGTTGCAGACGTCGGTGACGACGAGGAGATCGGGGAAGGCGCGCTTGATGGCGGTGACGCCCTTCTGAACGATGCCGTGGGGATCGTAGGCGCCGGTGGCTTCTTCGTCTTTCTCGGCCGGGATGCCGAAGAGGATGACGCCGCCGATCGCGAGCGAGTGGATGAGCTCGCATTCCTTGAGGGCTTCGTCGATGGAGAGCTGGTAGTTGCCAGGCATGGAGGAGATCTCCTTGCGGCGGCCTTCGCCCTCGACGAGGAAGAGGGGGTAGATGAAGTTGGAGGGTTGGAGGTGGGTCTCGCGGACGAGGGCGCGGAGAGATTCGGTGCGGCGGAGGCGGCGGGGGCGGTGGACGGGGAAGGACATCAACTTTATTTTACGGCGGGGATTGACGCGGTGGTGAAAGATGACTATGGTCATAAATGACTGGAGTCATAATTCTGATGGCGAAGCGACGGGAAGAGAAAAAGCAGGCGACGCGGGAGGCGCTGATCGAGGCGGCGGTGCGGGTGATCGGGGAGAAGGGGTTTGAGGGGGCGACGGTGGAGGAGATTGCGGCGCGGGCGGGGACAGGGAAGGGGACGTTCTACAACTACTTTGACGCCAAGGAAGACGTGGTGGTGGCGTTTATGGCCGCGCTTGAGGAGCGGGCGCTGCCGGCGGTGCGGCGGTATGCGGAGATGGAGGCGCCGCTCGAGGAGATTCTGGACCGGTTTGCGTGGCACTGGATTCAGCTGAAGAAGGATTACAAGGATTTTCTGCGGATGTTTCTGGCGCGGATGATTGCGCCGGGGCAGACGATTCTCCGCTATGTGATGGAGATGCAGGTGGCGATCGATGCGACGCTGGACGGGTTGTTTGACCGGCTGGAGGCGCGGGGGCTGATGAGGCAGGGGCTCGAGCGCGAGACGCTGCGGCTGAATTTCAAGACGATGCACCTGGGGCTGACGGTGTTGTGGGCGATTGGCGAGCCGTCAGGCAAGACGGCGCGGCGGATGGTGAAGGAACAGATGCGAATGTTTGCGAAAGGGATTGCAGCATGATGACCGGATTGTGGCTGGCATTGAACCTGGTGGGAGCGGCGCTGGTGGCGCGATTCGGGGGAGGGGCCGGATGGGCGGCGCGGTGGTGGCTGCTCTATGGAGTGGCGGCGCTGAATCCGTTGCTCGAGGCGGTGGTGTTTGGGGTGATGAAACCGGGAGATACGGTGATGCCGCTGGGGGTGCATGCGGTGGTGACGGGTGTGGGGGCGCTGGGGATGTGGTGGTTGGTGCGGGATGAGGCGGGGGCGGGGGGATTGAGAACGCAGTGGTGGCGGTGGGTGGTGGTGGCGGTGATTTATGTGGTCCTTTACTTTGTGGCGGGGATGCTGGTGTTTCCGTTTGTGCGGGAGTTCTACGCGACGAAGACGCTGCCGTCGATAGGGTTGCTGGTGCCGCTGCAGGTGGTGCGGGGATTGCTGTACGCGGGGTATGCGGCGCCGTGGCTCGCGCGGGCCGGAGCGGGGCGGCCGTGGGTATTGGGGTATGTGTTTGCGGTGGTGGGCGGGGTGGCGCAACTGTTGCTGGACGATAACCCGTACATGCCGCGGGAAGTGCGGTATCCGCACATGGTGGAGGTGGGGTGTTCGAATTTCGTGTTTGGGTGGCTGGTGGCGCGGGTGTTGGGTCGGCGTTAGGGGTGGAGGTGGAAGACCTTGGAGAGTACCTGCCAGGCGCCGTCGATTTTGACGAGGGTCCAGTAGTCGGTGAAGCGGTGGCCGCCCCAGTCGTCGATCTCGAGACGGAGGGAGGCGGTGGTGCCGGTGATGTCGAGGGAGGCGAGGCGGACTTCGACGGTGGTGGCGGCGGGATTCTGGTCGACGAAGTCGTAGAGGATCTGAATGGGGCCGGCGATGAGGTCGGGGCCGAGGTAGCCGGTGATGGTGGCGAGGGGGTGGAAGGCGGGCTTAATGAGGTCGGATTTGCCGGCACGGGCGCCGTCGATATAGTGCTGAACAACGGCGGCAATGGCATCGTATTCGTTGACAGCGGTGGGGGCAGACATTGGCGGAGTGTATCAGAATATCTCCACCTGCCAAATAGGCTAGATTTGCAACCCGCGAGAACCTGCGAGAATCAGATCAAGCAGGGACGACACTGTGGGAAATTCAATACGGGTGGAAAGTCTCGAGAAGACCTACCGCGGCGCTAGCGAACTGACGATCTTTACCGATATGACGTTCGTGGTGAACCCGGGCGAACGCCTTGCGCTGATTGGCGAATCAGGTGCGGGAAAGTCGACACTGCTGCACCTGCTGGGCGGACTCGATCATCCGACGGCGGGGGCGATCCGGTTTGGGGAAACCGACATCACGAAACTGACGCCGGCACAGATGGCGGACTTTCGGAATCGGGAGATGGGGTTTGTGTGGCAGGTGCAATCGTTGCTGCCCGAGTTTACGGCGCTTGAGAATGTGATGATGCCATTGCTGGTGCGGGGGGAAGCGCCGGAGGCGGTGAGGCCGCGGGCGATGGCGATGCTGGGTGAAGTGGGGCTGGCCGAGCGGGCCGAGCACCGGGCGGGAGAGTTGAGCGGCGGCGAACAGCAGCGTGTGGTGCTGGCGCGGGCCCTGGTAGGCGAGCCGAAGTACCTGCTGGCGGATGAGCCGACGGGAAATCTGGACGAGAATACAGCGACACAAATTCTGGATCTGCTTGAGAGACTGCAGCAACGGCTGCATTTGACGAGCGTGATCGTGACACACTCCCCCACCCTTGCTGCCCGCTGCGACCGAACCTTGAGGTTGGCAAAAGGCGGTATTTTCACCTTAGCCCCGAGTCGAGCGGGAAACGGAGTAGCTACAATGGAGGCAAATAGCCATGTTTGAGCGTTATACAGAGAAGGCGCGGCGAGTGATTTTCTTCGCCCGTTACGAGGCGAGCCAGTTTGGCAGCCCGTATATCGAGACCGAACATCTGTTGCTCGGTCTATTGCGGGAAGACAAGGCGCTGGCCAACCGCTTCCTGCGCTCGCAAGCCGCCATTGAGTCGATTCGCAAGCAGATTGAGGCTCACACCACGATCCGCGAGAAGGTATCGACGTCGGTGGACCTGCCGCTGAGTCATGAATGCAAGCGGGTGCTGGCCTATGGCGCTGAGGAAGCCGAGCGGCTGAATCACAAGCACATTGGGACCGAGCATCTGTTGCTGGGCATTTTGCGGGAAGAGAAGTGCTACGCCGCCGAGCTGTTGCACGAGCGTGGACTGCGGCTGAGCCAGGTGCGGGAAGAAATTGCGCGGAGCAGCTCGGAGAAGGTAGCGACGAGCCGGACGAAGGAATCGTCGTTGCTGAACGAGTTTTCGCGGGATCTGACGCAGGCGGCGCTTGATGGGAGCCTCGATCCGCTGATCGGGCGGGACCATGAGCTGGACCGCGTGATCCAGATCCTGTGCCGGCGCACAAAGAATAACCCGGTGCTGATCGGTGAGCCGGGCGTGGGCAAGACGGCGATCGTCGAAGGCCTGGCGCAGCGGATTGCCGATGGTGAGGTGCCGAGCTTCCTCGCCGACAAGCGCATTCTGGCGCTGGACCTGTCGCTGATCGTGGCGGGCACGAAGTATCGTGGCCAGTTTGAAGAGCGGCTGAAGACGATCATGAAGGAGTTGATGGAGAACCAGAACGCCATCATCTTCATCGACGAATTGCACACGCTGGTGGGGGCGGGTTCGGCGGAAGGTTCGCTCGATGCGGCGAATATTCTGAAGCCGGCGCTCTCGCGTGGCGAAATCCAGTGCATTGGCGCGACGACGCCGGCCGAGTATCGCAAGTCGATCGAGAAGGATCGGTCGCTTGAGCGTCGATTCCAGGCCGTGAAGGTGCCGCCGCCGAATGAATCGGATGCGATCAAGATTCTGATGGGCGTCAAGGAACGCTATGAAAAGTTCCACGCCGTGGCTTATACGGACGATTCGATTGAGACGGCCGTGTATGCGTCGAACCGGTTTATCCCGGATCGCTTCCTGCCGGACAAGGCGATCGATTTGATCGACGAGGCTGGCGCGCGCGTGAAGCTGCGCCAGACGACGCTGCCGCCGGATATCGCCGATATCCAGAAGCGGATCAAGTTCATCGTGCACCGCATGGAGAATGCGATCGCGAATCATGAGTTTGAGAAGGCGCGTTTCTATTCGGATGAAGAGCGCAAGGAACGTGAGAACCTGCGGCAGTTGCGCGAGAAGTACAACCTTGATGACACCTCGACGGGCGTGGTGAACAAGGACGATATCGAAGATGTCGTAGCGCGCTGGACGGGTGTGCCGATGACGGCGATCCGTGAGGAAGAAGTCTCGAAGCTGCTGCGGATCGAAGAAGAATTGCACAAGCGGGTGATCAGCCAGGAGCGCGCGATCAGCGCGCTGGCGCGGGCGATTCGTCGTTCGCGGGCTGGCTTGAAGTCGCCGAAGCGTCCGGCGGGGAGCTTCCTGTTCCTTGGGCCGACGGGTGTCGGTAAGACCGAAGTGGCGCGCGCGCTGGCGGACTTCCTGTTTGGCAGTGAGAAGTCGCTGATCCGGTTTGACATGTCCGAGTTCATGGAGAAGCATTCGGTGTCGAAGCTGATTGGTTCGCCGCCCGGATATGTGGGTTATGAGGAAGGCGGTCAGCTGACCGAGCGCGTGAAGCGTAATCCGTATTCGATCATCCTGCTCGACGAAATCGAGAAGGCGCATCCGGATGTGTACAACATCCTGCTGCAGGTGTTTGAAGACGGCCAGTTGACGGATGGTCTGGGCAACACGGTCGACTTCAAGAACACGATCATCATCATGACGTCGAACCTGGGCGCGCGCTTCCTCGACAAGAAGAAGGGCATCGGGTTTGATGCGCCGGTGGACAAGGGCGCGCAGCCGAAGGTGGAAGATCAGGTGATGCAGGAAGTGAAGCGGGCGTTCAACCCGGAATTCCTGAATCGTCTGGACGAAGTGATTCTGTTCACCTCGCTGGTGGATGAAGACCTGCTGCAGATCATGAACCTGCTGGTGGATCAGCTGAACGTGAATCTGGTGGACAAGCAGATCAAGATCCGGCTGACGACGGATGCGGCGAAGTACATTCTGGAGAAGACGCTGGTGGATCGCAGCTACGGGGCGCGTCCGTTGCGCCGTGCGCTGCAGAAGTACATCGAAGATCCGCTGTCGGAGGCGTTGATCCAGGGATCGTTGCCGCGGCCGAGTGAACTTGAGGTGTATCTGAGCGACACGGGCTTGTTTGTGCGTCCGGTTCAGGATGCCGAGGAAGCACTGGTCGGAGCGGGTGGCAGCGTCACGCCGGCTGAAGGCACGCCGCTGTATACGTTCTAAGTAGAAGCTACTGGTTAGAAGCTGAAACCTCCCTCCGGAAACGGGGGGAGGTTTTTTGTTTTAGTTTGTGTTTTAATTGGCGGCTATGAAGTGTTTGTTGTTGTTAGTGTGTCTGGTAAGTGCGGCGCAGGAGCAGGCGCCGGTGCTGGCGGTGATTGAGGGGAAGGTGGTGGATGGGCAGACTGGGCAGCCGATCCAGAAGGCGCAGGTGGCGCTGCGGGCGGTGATGGGGTCGATTGGGATGAATCCGGGAATGGCGGCACCGAACGCGACGGTGACGGATGCGGAAGGGAAGTTTGCGCTCGAGGATGTGGCCGAGGGGACTTATATGTTGACGGTGGATAAGTCGGGGTATTTGCGGGGGAATTTTCATCCGAAGCAGCCGGCCGTGGTGGGCGTGCCCATTGTGGTGAAGGGCGGCGGGACGATGAAGGGTTATGAAGTGAAGATGATGCCGCAGGGCGTGATCGCGGGCAAGGTGGTGGATGAGGATGGTGAGCCGCTGGCGGGGGTGCAGGTGATGGCGCTGCGGCGGGGGGCGGGGATGCCGGGTGATGCGCAGCAGTTGTCGCCACGCGGGTTTGCGATGACGAATGATCTGGGGGAATTCCGGATGCAGGCTTTGCAGCCGGGAGGTTACTACGTGGTGGCGGGGATGCGCACTTTCGGGATGGGATTTGGAGCTGATACGGGGCCGGCGGTGCGGGTGAAAAAGCCGCGGTTGGGGTTCTTGCCGGTTTACTATCCTGGCGTCGGCGAAGTGAGTAACGCGCGACAGATCGAAGTGGCGGCGGGGCAAAAGGTGGAGGCGATTGACCTGAAGCTGCGGCGCGCGCCGGTGTATCAGCTGAGTGGCAAGGTGGCGGGACACGAGCGGGGGATGCGGGTGATGCTGCAGCAGCGTGAGCCGGCGATTATGACTTCGGTGATGATGCAGCCGAATGCGATGGTGCGGGCGGATGGGTCGTTTGATCTGTTTGATATCGGGCCGGGGTCGTATTCGGTGATTCTCATGGGAGCAAATGGAAGGGCGGTAGGGCGAACTGCCGTAGAGGTGAGCAAGGAGAATGTGCTGGACCTGAAGCTGACGGTGGGTGGCCTGGCGACACTGCGTGGCAAGGTGAAGATCGATGGGGATGTGCAGCAGCTGGAGCAAAAGGCGGGGAAGGCGTTGAGCTTTGAGGCGATGCGGGTGTACCTCCGCGGGACGGAGGCAGGACCGTCGGCTTATGCCATGGGTGAGGTGACCAGCGAAGGGAACTTTACAGTGGAGAACGTGAGCTTGGGCAAGCACCGGGTGATGGTGAGCGGCGCGCCGCCGGGAACCTGGCTGAAGGCGCTAAATCAGGATGGCAAGAATCTGCTTGAGACGGGTTTTGAGGCCCAGATGGCGGGGTCGATGACGGTGGATCTGGTGCTGGGGACGGGGGTGGGGACGGTGAAGGGAGTGGCGGTGGATGAGAAGAAGCAGCCGGCGCCGGGTGTGTTGGTGCTGGCGGTTCCGGAGCCGTTTGCGAAGTGGCAGATGGAGAGGTTTCGGAGGCAGGTGTCGAATCAGGAGGGCGGCTTTACGATGCCGACGCTGCCGGTGGGCGAGTATCTGCTGGTGGCGGTGGATGCCGCGGCGCAGATTGACATGTATGACGCCGAGCAGATGAAGCCGTTGCTTGGCAAGGCGCAGCGGGTGAAGGTGGATGCCGATGGGCAGGTGGACGTGAGTGTGGCGATGCAGGTAGTGAAGGAAGGGAAGCAGTAATGAAGTACTTGATGTTGATGGTGTGTGCGGTGGCGCTCGCGCAGGATAAGGCGCCGGGCGGCGTGGAAGGCAGAGTGGTGCATGCGCAGACGGGGGCGCCGCTGCGGAAGGTGACCGTGTCGTTACGGACGTCCAATGCAGGGATCAGCCCGGGTGGACAAGCATCTTTGCCGGCGACCGCACTTTCGGCACTGACGGATGAGCAGGGGCGGTATGTGATTGATGAGGTGCCGCCGGGAAGCTATGTGATTGTGGCGGAGAAGCCGGGCATGTTGCGCAAGGCTTTCAACCCGACCGAAGACGCGATGGTGGGCGCGATGGTGGTGGTGAAGAGCGGTGAGGTGTTGCGCGGCATGGACATCCGGTTGACGCCGCAAGGTGTGGTGGCGGGACGCGTCACCGACGAAGATGGCGCGCCGGTGAGCGGTTTGCTGGTGGCGGCGATGCAGTCGATGCGACTGGTCGGCCAGCAGTTGATGGGTACGGCCGGCTCGGCGCAAACGGATGATCGGGGAGAGTTTCGTCTGGCGGGATTGCGGCCGGGGAAATATGTGATTGGTGTCAGGGGGCAGCCGCTTTTGTCGATGGGAGAAAGCGCGCCGCCATCGCGGGAGAAGAAACCGCGCATGATG
>CAZBTA010000174.1:0-11165 GCA_964494515.1 uncultured Bryobacter sp. | reverse complement strand
TCTGTGCCTTCGAACTCATCGGGTGGGCCCGATCCATTCAAAGGCTGCCCAATGGCGTGGAGAGCGGAATCGTGCATCACGCAACAGGTCGAGCTGGGCCAGACGCAATGCGGTGGCGGGTGGCTGCTGTTTCTCCCGCAAGTGCGTGTAGAAGCGGCGCATCAGCAAGGCCGCGGATTGATCCGGGATGCGCCACAGCGTTGCGGCGACGCCTTGCGCGCCGGCGATCAGAAACGAGCGCGCAAGGCTGATGGTGCCTTCGCCCGCCAAGGCTTCGCCAACTCCGGTTTGACAGGCGTTCAGGATCACAACCGGCTTGGCCAACTTCCAGTTGGCAATCTCGTAGGCGCGCAACGTTGAGCCGCCAGACAGGACGAGCGAGCCCAACTCGCCGGAGTCCTTATCTGCTTCAGCATGGGCCGCGAAGTGGAGCCAGCCATAACTGTCGAGCTTCTTCGCCTGCACTGCGGCCGCTGTTGCGGCCTTGCCAGTAAGAGCATCCATCGCGCCCTGATGCAGTGTGGACAGATGTGCGAGCTCCTCTCGCGAGAACGCCAGCGGCGCATAGCGCGGGTCATCGATGCCATTGTCGGGGTCGGCGACGACAAGGCCCCGCCGACGATCTGTTTGCTTTGCCCCTGCTTGCAGCACTGCCCATACGCTGGCGGAAGGCGCGGTGACGATTTCAAAGCGCTCGATCAAAAACTGCCCGGTGGCGGGATCCACCAGTGCGCCCCAGGGCGCTCTCTGCAACTCATCATCGCCAATCAGCACCAGTTTCTGAGCGCGAACCGCCGGCAGCACAGCAAGCAGCAGACGACGGCTCGCCGCCAGCGGCTCAAGTGTCGTTGAGAACTGGCTTACCACGCTGCGAATCTGCGCGGCATTGCCGAGGGCAAACATGCGGATGGATCGTGCCGTGATGAGCCACGCTCGTGCCTGACCGCTGCCGATCGCAAACTGCAGCACTGCTGTGCTGGGCGTCAACTGCTGCTGTACTGCGGAGAGCGGTAATGGGTCGGTGCCGGGAAGGCGAGGCATGAGCCTGGCCTCGAGATTCTCCTTTTCGGTCAGCAGTGCCAACAGCTGCACCTTCGCCGTGCGAAACGAGGCTGAAGTTGTATCGAGGGCGAGCTGCTGTAAACGTCGCGAAGCTGACTCAAGCCGCCGGTTCACCGTCCGCAACTCGCCAGGCAGCTTTTCGCTCTGCATGGGGTTGGTGGCCAATTGGTCCAGCAGAGCGCGGGCAATGCGCCGTTCCTCAATGGCCCACGTCGCGGCCGCGCTTGTCTGATCCTGTGGCATGTAGTCGAGCCACTGCCGGTAAAGGCCTTGCACCGTGGAGAAATAAGAGGCCCGTGAATCTGGTGTCGAGATCGAGGCGCGCTGCTGTTCGATGATGGCAATGGCTTGCTGCATTTGATCGCGCGCGGCCTTGAGTTCACCGCGGGAGCTGTAGAGACGGGCGAGCGCAGCCCGGGTGGTTGCCTCACCGGCACGGTCGAGGATCTCGATGTGTACTGCGAGGCTTTGCTGCAGCAGCGCTTCGGCTTCGGCGGGGTGTTGCTCGCGAATCTCCAACTCGCCGAGCAACGCAGTTGTTGCCGCCTCGCCGTAGCGATCTTTCATCTCGCGTTTCAGGGTGATGGATTCGTCAAACGCAGCGCGGGCTGCTTTGAGATCGCCTGTTTCAGCCTTTGCCCGGCCAATGCCATGAAGGATATAGCTTACGCTGCGCTTGTCGCCGAGCTTGCGCGCGGAGGGAAGCGCAACTTCGTACGATTGCAAGGCTTGTGTCCAACGCTTCTGTGAAGCATAGAGCCAGCCGATGTTGTTCAGCGTCATCAGTTCGCCATAGGCATTGCTTGCCTTGCGCCACAAGCCGAGGGCTTCGTTGTAATGACGAATCGCTTCGCGGTGGTTTCCGAGCTGAAAGTAGGTGTACCCGACGCTGTTCAAGGCTTGGGCAATGTCGGCGGGATTGTTCAACGTTTGCGCGGTGGCAAGAGCTGCACTAAAGCTCGCGCGAGCTTCTTCGAATTCTCCCTGGTACAGCATCGTGTTGCCCAGGCTCAGCAAAGCCAGCATGTAGCCGAAGCGATCCGGAGAATCACGCTTGACCGCAACCACACGGCGGTTGACAATCTCTGCCGCCTCCAGCTTGCCCTGCAGCCAGAGGGCATTGCCGAGATTGGAAGTGACGCGAATGGTCTCGGCGGGGTCGGCATTGGGAACCTGCTTCCATGTCGCCTCGGCGCGCAAGAGCGCCTGCTCTGACGCATCTGGTCGTTCCAGGTATGTGTAAGATACCCCGAGCGCACTTGCCGCGCGAGCGGTCGCAATCAGGTCACCCGCCGCTTGGCAAACGGATTCGGCTTCGATGAGAAAAGCCGGAGCGCCATTGCCACGCTGCGTCTGATTGGCCGCTCGGCCCATGCCAAGAAGGATGCGACAGCGTTCGGTGGCGGGAGTGGCAGCGGTCATTTCGCGATGCAGCCGCGTGAAGATCTCGCTGGCCTTCTTCCAGTTTTCGGCACTTGAAGAGCGCTGCCATTGATCGGCCTGCTCCAACGGACTCACGATGTTCTGCGCAGGCGCAGCTATGCTCACGAGCAAGTAAAGCCCAAGGACGCCGCCACGCATGGATTCAATATAGCGGACCACAAAAAGTGATGACGACTAAACAAAAGTTCCAGTACAAATTGTGCGTGATGGATCGATGAACTTTCTCACTCATAACTGACAGGACCAAACTCCTGTCGGAGGGAACCGTTGAAACCGTCACTTCTGCCCAGGCTTTTTCTGATTCTTACGCTCGCCCTCAGTGGCTTACCGTTGCTGGCACAGGACGATGCAAGCGACCCGTACATCATCGCGCAAGCAACCCAGCTGGGTAACAACCCGACGAACATCTTCAACTTCGTCCGCGACCAGATTGGCTGGGAAATCTATGCCGGCAGTGTTCGAGGCGCAAGAGGGACGCTTTGGACGAAGTCAGGCAACTCGCTGGATCGTGCCAGCCTGCTGGCGGCGCTGCTCAAGGCCGCAGGGCAACCGGTGAGATATGTGCAGGGGCGCCTTGGCTATCAGGATGCCATCAGTGTTGAATTGATCAACCGGCTCTTTCCTTTTCGCTCGCGGGTGATCGGGTGCCTCTCGCCGACATCGTTCAGCTCCAACCCGATATTTGATGGCCGCTTTGCCAACGATGTGCTGGATTACTGGTGGGTGGAGTATGGGGCCGCATTCACACCGCTCGACCCCAACCGCTCGACCAACGGAGTTGGCCAGGCGCCTGTCGCTGTGCAAACGCGCTATGCCGCGATACCAGAAAACCTCAGGCAGAAGGTGACCTTGCGGCTGAAGGCCGAAACATATCCTCTCGCCAATGGGCTTTTCAAGCTGGGCACCAACACGGCCACCGTTTTGAGCAAGACCTACTTCGTCTCGGACCTTGTGGGCCGGCCACTCTCGGTCGGCCAGTTTGTGAATGCCACGGGTTTGGGGTCCCTTGTGTTTACAACGGCAACATTCACATACACGCCTTACATTTTCCTGGGCACTGGCGCTGCGGACATCTCACAGGATCAGGTAATGACGGGTGACAATTTTCAGGAGTTGTACACCAACTTCCCTGTCGGCAGCACCGTGCTGACGGGGCTTTTCCTCGAGATCGACGCCCAGGACGAAACCAATACCCTGCGCACGTATACGCGCACGATTTATGACCGGCTTGGCAAGGCGGCCCGACTGGGGCTTGTGCCCACGGATGTGAGCATCGCCGGAACCCCAAGCCCCGTGCTGACCGATTTTGACATCACGACGGTCAATGTACTTGCTGGTCTCGAGTACCTGCCTGCCTTTGCCAACCAGCAGGCGCGGCTGTCAGCCGCTCTTGCCGCATACACGGCCATTAAATCCCAGGTTGCCGCCATTCCGACGACGGGTGAGCTCTCTGCCGTGCAACAGAACCTGATCCAGCAAGCCGTCACGCTGCAGCGCAACATCGTCATCGCCCAGAACGAGCTGATCACCATGGGCTTTAACGGGGGCTCGGATGCCTACCTGAGTCAACTGCAAAAGGGCTACGGTGTGCAGGCGAGCTACAACTCGCCACGCCTCACGCTTGCGGTGGCAAGCTTTGCCGATGGCGAAGCTTCGTTTCGCCTCGATGTGCTCAAGAACAATATTCGCTACGCAGGTATTTACGGGCAAAACCGCAACTACAGCGTCTATGCCGATGTGAATCGTGGGTTGATCGAATCGCATCTGGAATCCGCGATCCTCGCGCAAGTAACGGGCCGGCCAGCCATTGGCATCAGTGAGATTTTTGCCGCGCTTGGTGATCCCGCCAAGCTCACCGTTATTTCAAGCGCCAATCTGAAGACACTCGAGAGCACTACGCTAACGGCGAACGCCAAAGCCTTTATTACCGAAGCGGTGCAGGCCGGTCGCATCGTGCTGACGCCGCGCCAGATGGTGACGGTGCAGGGTAAGACGACGGTGGGCTGGCTTGAGACAGATGCCACCGGGCGCACGATCTCGGTGTTTGAAGATGGCGGACATCAGGCAATCGCTTCGTATGCCGGTGTGCAGGTGTCGGCCACCAAATACAACCAGAAAGTCGCGCAGTTTATCGGACGGGTGGAAGGCATCGGCGCCGCTGGCATTGCCTTCACGGCGGGCATCCTGAATGGCGTCGCAACGTTGACCAGCTATGCGCAGGTGCTGAAGTCTGGCAAGGAAGCAGTGGCTGGTGTCAGCACGGCGGCCCCTGATACGGTGAACGAGTTCTGGAAGAAAACAACGGAAGTGCTCGAGAAGCTCAAGCTCGAGCTGCCCGCTCCAGTGGAGCAAGGTTTCAGCCTGATCGATTCGTATGCGTCGGGCCTCAAGGAAGGGATCGAGTTTGCGCAGAAGTTCCTCAAGGCCAATCTGCCCCTCGATCCGGAAGTACTGCCTTTTCTCGGGTCCACGCTTGAAGCCGACATCACTGGCACAGCCCCCGGAGCGAACGCTGGCGTTCAAACGAGCATCACTCCGGATACGCTCTTTACGCAGGGCATTGGAGGTTTGCAGTTGCCCATTCTGTATCGTGGCCGCATCACCAATACAGGGCCGACGACGGATACCTTCCGCTTGCAGGGCGCACCCAATGCCAGCTACAACGTCTTCACCGGGCTTGATGGAATTGTGATCCCGGCTGGTAAGACCGTCGAGGTAAGCGTATGCGTCCGGCCGTGGGATAGCTTGCTGTTCGGGCCCGTGGGCACCGCCATGCCGGTTGGCTTTACGGCAACGAGCGTCACGAACAACAACATCACCTCAACCGCCACGACAAGCTTTTCGCAGCCCGCGGTGGCGGGCTTGCAACTCTCCGTGGATCCGCCTGTGCTGGTGGCAACACCGGGTGCTTCCATCCCGGCCCGCGTGACCCTCGCCGCAACGGGTAATGCTGCTACCGGCTCGGTAAACCTCTTGAGCAGTGTTCCCGCCGGTGTACAACTCAGCGGTTTGACCTCACCGGTGAATCTGCCGGTGTTCACCACCAACACGCAGAACATCACGATCAATGTGTCCTCCGGCACTGCCCTTGGCACCACGCTCAAGATCGGTCTGGCGGCCAACTATACGGCTGGGGGAGCGCCGCAGAGCGTTCTGTTTACCTTGCCGGTCACAGTGGTCGGAGCAGGGCAGTGCGCACTTGAAGCCGCCACGAATGCCAGGTCGATCAGCCGCGCGAACTTTGCAACCTTGCTCAATCAACTGGCGCTCGACATGAATCAGGCGCTGGCAAACCCTGGCAGCGAGGTGGATCGCAGGCAGGTGGTCTCAACGATGACCTCGATCCTCAATGACCAGATGAGTGCGCCGTTTCTTGCTCCTCTTGTTGCCGGCTTGACGACCGCAACGCAGGGCGTGGCAGCGAGCAATCCGGCAACGATTGCCACGGCTTTGAGTTCGCTGAACGGCAGTCTCTGCAACCTGCGCGATACCCTTGCCACTGCTTCAAACTTTTCAACGCGCATTTTCCTGACGCCATCCACGCAGACAACCGGTCCCAATCTGCCGGTCACCTACACGATCGTGTTGGCCAACGATGGGCCGCAACTGCGCCAGTATGACCTGTCGGTGGTCGGCGTGCCGAATGGCGTTACCGCGAGTTTCAGCACACCCACGGTTACGCTCGGCCCTGCTGGCAGCACGTTCTCCACAACCTTCTCGCCCACGCTGACGCTCACTCCGGGGGCGAGTCTCGTTGCGCCATTTGACTTCACTGTTGTCGCCACTCCGCGTGGCGCGCCGGCATATGCGAGATCGGCGCCGGGGGCACTGCTGGTGCGCAATGAGTTGTTGTCGGTCGATGGCCTGGTCGTCACACCCACTGCGGCCAGCGTGGGCGGGTCGATCACGGTGGCCGGGCGAGTGTTCTCCGCGGTGAATCAGGCGCGTCCGGTGCGCTTCAGCTTTGTGATTGAAAACTCAGTTGGCGCGGTGATCACGTTCCCTTCGCAATCCACGGTGGTGCAGCTTACCACCCAGTCGTCATTGCAGACGTTTACGATTCCCGCCTACACCTTGCCAACACAGATCACCAACGGCGTTTATCGCATCCTCATGACCGGGTATGACGAATCGGGAACACCGATTTACGGTGCCCAAGCCAGAACTCCGTTCATCGTCGGTGCACCGCTCTCGGCACAATGGACGACCGTTCCTTCCACCACGGTCCCTGGTTCGAGCATCGTTGAGGCACGCCTAAACCTCACCCGCGAAACGCTGCCCAACCCGATCTCAACGCTTGTTGGCACCACGTCGGTCGTGGGCGTGCCCAAATCAATGGTTCTCTATCAGAACGGCCAGCAACGGCTTGCCTATGTCTGCGCTGATACCGCTGTAAACATCGTTGACGTCACCAACGAGGCGACGCCGACCTTGTTGAGCAGCTTTGGCGCGAATGTTCTTGGCCCGATCGGCTACCGCGGCGTGGGATGCGGCATCACCGGCTCCACACTTGTCGTCAGCTACTCGCGCGAGAACGGCAACAACACCGCCGACATCATCCCCACCAACTTTGCCAGCTTTAATCTTGCCAATCCGCTCAGCCCAAGCTTGATCGGGCAAAGCAACTTGCCACGGCCTGATCTGTTCAGCTTTACAGTGGCGGGAGCTACTGCTTTTGGGGGCAACTCGACGGTGCTTTACAATCCCTTCTCGGGATTCATCTTCCAGCAGTACGGCGATGTAGTGGCGCTCAATCTTTCGCAAGCGCCCACCAACGGGACGGTGACGTTGGCTTCGTCGCTGTTTCCGCCGCCGGCCGGCGATGGGAATCGTGGCGGCCCGCGAACGATCCGGGCGTTGGTGCCGGTAAGCGCCACACGTCTCTATGCGGCCAGCAGTAGCTCTGAAGGCGGCAATCTGCAGACCCCGGGCAATCCTCCATTTAATGGCCAACTCGTAGTGGTCGACACCTCCAATCCCGCCGCGCTCTCGCTCGTGCGGCGGGTGGATGTTCCCGGCACCGCGTTCCTTACCGGCGTCGCGGTCCAGGGCAATACCGCGATTGCTGTGGGGGACAGCACCGGAGTGTACGACATCAACTCTGGCTTTACCGGTACGGTGGTGATTGCCTCGTTTGACATCACGGATGTCTCCAATCCGATCCTGCGCAATACCGTCGTCACCCAGTTGAAGTCCAAAAATGGCGCCGGCATTGTCGCCCTTACCAACAACACGTTTGCTATCGGTGGCACCGAGGTTGGCACCAATCAACCGGTGCTGGTGTTGCTGGATGCCACCAATCGCGATGCTTTGCGCTACGTCCCCTACAGCGCCACATTCAGTTCCACGCCGGTCTTGGCCAGTGGTGATCTGTTCTACTCGTTGGGCACAAGCGAACTTGGTATTTTCCGTCTCTCGTCCGTCAATGGTCCGCAGATCTCGGTGACGTTGCGCCTGCCAAAGAACAGCAACACCAGTCTTGTGGCGAACAGCTTTAATCAAACGCCTTCCGCCGTCACCACCGGCACGACATTCGATACCTATCGTTGGGATCAGCCCAGTCTCGACACGATTCGCTTCAGCATGTCGCTCACCGGCATGAATGCCGGCGACGTGCGTCGCATCGTGGAAAGCGGACAAGTCAACTTCACGCTGCCAGCCTTTGGCCCGGGTACGCTCGAATTGCCGCCGCTCACCATCCTTACGGAGCAGATCATGACCATCACGCCAGACCAGGTGCCGGTGGGGGCGGGATCGCGAGTCGACTTCACCGTCAGCCTGCGCAATCCAACCGCGCAGAGCCAAACGTTCACGATTGGTTCGCTGGGTTTGCCGGCCACATGGTTCACCCTGCCGCCACCGATCACGCTGAACGCCGGCTCCAGCACCAGCTTCATCGTGGGGCTCACGCCACCGTTGAATGCCAACGGAAGTGGTTTCGGCCGGCTGTTCGATTTCGCCATCACGGCAACGGCGCAGTCGGGCATTACGGGTTCGGCTGCGACCCGCGTTTATCTACTCGATGGCGGTAATACGGGCGCAGATGCGACACCCAATGTGCTGGGCATCACTGGCACCGCAACACCCGCAAATCTCACGATCGGTCGCGGGGGCAGCGGCAATGTCGAAGTATCCATCCTCAATACGGGCAACGTCGCGACGTCCGTGTTTGTGGATGTCTTCGCCATGCCGCTGCCCGCGGGCTGGACGGTAAGTTCATCGCCGTCGAACCTCATTGTGCTTCCAGGCGGCGCCAATACAAAGGTGGCTTTGGTGACCTTCCGGGTGCCGGCCAATGCGCCAAGCGGAACCACCCAATTCAGCTTGCCGCTGCGCTACAACTTCTCCACAGCAACTGTCCCGCTGTCTGTAACGGTGACGCCGAATGGCGTGAGCATTTCAATCAATCCGCAGACCGGCGGGCCCGGCACGATCTACCAGGCAACCGTTACCAATACCGGTAGCGTCTCCGATACTTTTGCGCTGGCGCCTGTGGGTCCGCTTGCGGAGAACACCGGGCTCAACGGGTCCTCAGTCACACTGGCGGCTGGCGCGTCACAGACGTTCAACCTCGTGGTCAGCAATGTAGCGCTCAATCTGCCAGGCGCTTACCCAGTGCAGTTACGCGCCACCTCGCAGGCGGTGCCCGGCGTTACGCAGGTGGGCAGCGCTTTGCTCATCGTTCCCGCCGCTCGCGGTGTCGTGGCAACGCTGACGCCGGGTTCGCAGCAAGTCAACACCACACCCAGGGACGTCACGCTGAATCTCGGCGTCACCGCGACAGGAAACCTGAACGATCTCTACTCGGCCGTGATTACGGGCACCTCAGGGCCCGTAACCGCGTCGTTGTCGGGGCCCGGTTCGAGTGGCAGTGCAATCCCCTCCTTTGCGCTGCCAGCTCTGGGCAACGCAGCCTTCCCCGCGCCGGCGCGCCTGAATGCCACCGGCACCGGGACGGTTACCGTCAAAGTCACTTCGCTGAGTGATCCAACAGTATTTGCCACCACAACCGCCAGTATTCAAAGTCCGACGCCACAGCTGCCGCCCACGGTCAGCGCTGGCCCGAATCGCGTGGTGCCGCTCAATCGCCTCGCAATTCTGGATGGCTCCGGCACGAGCGATCCAAACACGCCCGCCCTGCCGATCAACTACAACTGGCAGCTCCAGTCGGCACCGCAGGGATCGAATGTTGCTATCAACTTCAACACGCAGGCGCGGGCCAGTTTCAGGCCGGATCTTCCTGGCGCTTATGTGTTTCAGTTGACGGCCAGCAATACCGCCGGCCCGGCCAGCAGCACGGTAACCATCACGGCGCAGAATCAGGCGCCGGTCGCCATCGTTTCGCCAAAGCAATTTGCCCCTGTGGGTTCGATTGCCTGGTTGAACGGTGTCGATTCCTTCGACCCCGATGGCGGCTCGATCCAATACCAGTGGCAACTGATCAGCGCGCCACAGGGATCGAGTGCACAACTACGCAACACCACGGCTGCTCGCGCCTGGCTCAAGCCGGATGTCGCGGGTCAATATCAGATCCAGCTCACCGTTACGGATGGATCTTTACTCAGCCAGCCGCAGGTGATCCTTCTGTCCACCGCGAATGCGCCGAATGTCAGCGCTGGTGTGGATCGCGAAGGGCGCACCGGTTCTACCGTTGCTTTGCGTGGCGTTGCCTCGGCGGCTTCGCCCTTAACGCTTGCCTGGACCTTTGTCTCCGTACCTGCCGGAAGCACGCTGACGAACGCTGCCATCAGTGGGGCCGCCACCTTGAACGCCTCCTTTACGCCCGATGTGCCGGGAGACTACATGGTGCAGTTGCGTGGCTCAGATGGCACGACGAATACAGATTCCACGGTCAAGGTGACGGTGAACACGTTCAATGCTCCTCCGGTGGTTGGCGCTGCGGTCGGCCCGTTCTTTGCCCCCAACCAGAACGTGCAGGTGAATACATCCTCCACGACCGACCCGGATAACGGGCCAGGTACGCTGGGGCAGTTATCGTGGTTTAGCTCAACTCCCGCGGGGTCCACGGCCGTGTTGCAGAATGGCGCGTTTGTGCCGAATCAGCCCGGATTCCACGTCGTTCGCATCGCCGCCAATGACCGGTTGTCAGAGGGTTTTGCGAACGTGTGGACGACGGTGGCAAATGCCTGCGATGCCGATGCCAACGGTACGATCTCGACGCTGGATCTCGAGCTCATTCAGGCGGCGCTGGGGCAAGCGGTCGTAGCTGGAGATCCACGCGATGGCAACGCGGACCTCGCGATCAATGCGGCGGATATAACCTTCTGCACGGCCTTGTTGCCGCCAGGGGATCGGCCGCAGATTCAGGCCGCGCCCACCTCGCTGACATTTAACAGTCTGGTCGGCACCAACCCCGCATCGCAGAACGTTCTGATCAGTTCAACTGGCATTGCGTTCAGCATTACTGCCTCAACCTCAGCGCCCTGGCTCACGGCCATTGTTGCCGGCAATCAGATTACTGTCAGCGTGAACACGACTGGCCTTGCCGCACAAACCTACAATGCGCGCGTGACGGTGATTTCTCCAACGGCGGGCAACAGTCCGTTCGAGATTCCGGTGACGTTAAACCTTGCCGCACTCACGCCAATCTCACTGGGCACCAATCCGCAGGGCCTGAGCCTGCTTGTCGATGGTGTCGC
>CAZBTA010000173.1:0-11364 GCA_964494515.1 uncultured Bryobacter sp. | reverse complement strand
CGCCACTGGCGCCCCCTTGCCTGGACGGCCGGCGCCGCCGCTCTCCTCACCATCTTCGCGTCTCTCCAGCAGGGCGCCATCGCCTCCCAGCCCTTCTTCAGCCTCATCGATCCCGCCCACCGCGCCATCATGATGCTCCGCGCCCCTTACAACTGGATCTCCCTCTGGCCCCCGCGCCACATCCTCCAGTTCCTCATCACGGCGCCCCTCGCCTGGCTCGCCCTCCGTCGCATCGAAGATCTCCTCGCCCCCGCCACCCGCCCCTACTTCCGCTGGATGCCGCTCATCGGCCTGCTCACCATGCCCGCCTCCTGGCTCCTGCTCGAGCAATACGGCTGGGCGCTCCTGCCCCAGCTCCAGCCCATGCGCGCCCTTCTCTATTGCCACCTCTTCTGCCAGTGGCTTGGCCTGCTCGCCGCCTGGCGCGAGCTCAAAGACGGCGCTCCCCTCCGCGCGTTTCTCTGGTTGATCGTGCCGTTCTCGCTCGCCCTGCAAGGCGATCTCCTCCTCATCGGCCCCGCCCACGCCATCCTGCTCGCCCTCATTGCCGCCGCCATCTTCATTGCCACCCGCTTCCCGCGTCGCGAATACGCCTGGGCCACCAGCTTCACGCTCGCCCTGCTGCTCGGCGTCGCCTTCGAGGCCCGCGCCTACAAGCCGTTTGAAACTCCCGCCCTCACCGCGCTCTCCGCCTGGGCCACCACCAATACCCCCACCCCCGCCGTCTTCTTCTTCCCCGATCTCGGCCGCCGCCCGGAACCCGGCATCTTCCGCGCCCGTGCCGCTCGCGCCGTCTACGTCTGCTGGAAGCAGGGCGGCCAGGTCAACTACTTCCCCACCTACGCCTCCACCTGGTTCGAGCGCTGGTCACACCTGCTCGCCCCCAATCATCCCCCGCTCGATTACAACGATCTCCGCCGCCGCGGCATCACCCACCTCGTCTTCACCAGGGACACTCCCGCCGAGCCCCTCCCCCAGCTGTTTTCAAACGACGCCTACCGCGTCTACCAGCTCGCCAGATAGCGATCCACTTCCTCACGCCCCGGTGCTGACGCCTGCGCCCCGCGCCGCGTCACGCTGATCCCCGCCGCCACACTCGCCATCCGCATCGCCTCGCGCATCTCCATCCCTTCGCTCAACCCCACCACCAGCCCCGCGTTATACGTGTCCCCCGCTGCCGTCGTATCCACCGCCTCCACCGCAATCGCCGGCACACTCACCCCCATCCAGCGGCTTCCCTTCTCCCCCAGCTTCAGCACCAGCTTCTCCCGCGGCACCTCTCCAATCACTGCCGCCTCATGCTCATTCGGCGTGATCAGATCCATCACCTCCACCATCTCCCGGCTCAGTTCCACCGCCGGCGCCGGATCCAGCACCGTCACCACTCCCGCCCTCTTGGCATCGCGTGCCATCTGTAGCACCACATGCCCCGGCGTCTCCAACTGAAACATCGCATACCTCACCCCACTCCAGTCCACCGCGCATTCCCCCCACACCGCATTCGCCCCGCTCGCCACCACAATCGAGTTCTGCCCCTTGCGATCCACCGTAATCGTCGCCACCCCGCTCGCCACCCCCGCCACCGTCACGACATCACTCACATCCACGCCCACCCGCTCGAGATTCCCCCGCAGCTCGCTCCCAAACGCATCATCCCCCACCCGCCCCACCATCTTCACCGGTCCCCGCGCCAGTCGCGCCGCGGCATACGCCTGGTTCGCCCCCTTGCCCCCCGGCAAGCTCGCAAACCCCGTCCCTAAAACAGTTTCACCTGGCAGCGGAATGCGTTCGCACTCCACCACCAGGTCCAGGTTCAAACTTCCAACAACGACGATCACGCCCCGAGGTCGATGCCAAGCTTCTTCAGCTCTTCACCGTAATAGCGCTTGTGCAGAATGTCGTACTCTTCACTGCCCTCAAGAATGCCCTTCTTCTGCGACAGCACCTTCGTGCGCGCATCCTTGTCGGCCTTCTCTTCCACCTGCAGAATCTCGGTAAACGCCCGCACGATTTCAAGCCGCGTCTCATTGGCGTCCTTCTTCAGGCGCGCGTCCCGCTGCTTGCGCAGCATTGCGTTCAGCGTATGCGACAGATCAGTAATCTTGTCGCGCGAGATCTTCATGTTGTCGCCGGCCTCGCGGCCCGACGCCCGGATGATCTTGCGCTGGTTCAGCATCGTGCTCTTGATCTTGCGGAACATCTCCTGATACGAGACGCCCTCTTTGCGCATGTAATCCGTGTACTGTTCGAGGATCGTCCGCACTTCATCATTCAGTGCGTCCTCCACCGACAGGTCTTTCACGATCACATCCTCAATCGCCTTGGCCAGGCCCGCCGGATTGGCCGTATCCAGATACACCGGCGTCAGCCTCTGTACAAGGCGCCGCGACAGATAACCAATGAATTCTTTCGCAATCAGCATGAGTCAGCCACTAGTGTATCGACAAGGCCTCTCGCTCTAGTGCACCGCCGCGCAGCCCACACACTTGCCGTACAGGATCACCTCGTGCGATGTCGCGACAAATCCCGTCGGCAGCTTCGGCTTCACCTCGATCGGGCACCCCGGTAAATCAAACACACCCTTGCACTGCGTGCAGTGAAAGTGATGGTGATGGCCCTTGCCGGCCACCTCATAGCGCGCCGGCTCGCCCGGCAGTTCCACCGTCGACAGCCACCCCTCTTCCACCAGCGACTTGATATTGCGATACACCGTCGCAATGCCAAGCCCCTCGATCTTCTCGCTCGCCAGATCGAGTACTTCTTGCGGCCCAAGCGGGCGACCCAGCGCGATAAACACCTCGCGGATCGCCGCTTTTTGCCGCGTATTTCTTTGCAGTGATTTGGCTTCGTTAGGCAACTTCAACTGGCCCATGGTTGTCGCAATGTCCGTTATGGAAGTGGTGCAGATGACCGTTTACAAGGTAGTCTACATGATCCCCATGCGGCACTGCTTCATGCCCGCAGCCCGCTCCGTGCACATGCCCCGCTTCGTGCCCGGCACACTCGTGTCCGCTCGTGCAATCGCCCGGATTCTTCGCGCTCACCTCGAGCGTGTGCTCGTCATAATGCCCATCGTGCGCATGATGCAAATGCCCGTCATGCAGATAATCCACATGCCCTTCATGCTGGATCGCCGTATGGCCGCATCCCGGGCCGTGGACGTGTTCGTGATTTTCGTGTACGTGATGGCTCATTTCGTGCCTCCCTTTCCTTTCGTGTCCCTTACCGGCCCCGTCTCGGTCGAGTGGGCCAGCGCGTTAAAGATCAATCCCGCCACATGTTGATCGGCCAGCGAATACAGAATATGTTTCCCCTGTCTCCGCCGCGCCAGCAGATTCTCGCTCCGCAACACACGCAGCCGCTGCGAAATCGTCGACAACTCTTCATTCGTCGCCGCCGCAATCTCGCTCACACACGCCTCCCCCTGCGCCAGCATCGCCAGCGTCCGCAACCGCGGCGGGTCCCCCATCGCCCGAAAGATCCGTGCCGCTACCTCAATCGAGGCGTCGTCCACCGGGGGCAGCAGCCGCCTCCGGTGCTCCGGGTCGTTCGGCGAACAGGGTTGTGTATGGGTATCGATCTCTTTCACTTGAACAACTATTCAACTGAATACTATCAGACCCCCTTCTTTACCGTCAACCTCTTTTCCGCTTTCACTCCGGTTACACCCCAAATGGGTGAATTTCAATAACGCTGCCTATCAAAAATTTGAATAGACAAGGATTCCGCCACTGCGCAAAACTAGAGGCGCGATGATTGCGAAATCTGACGTAGATGCAGTTTTAGAGTGCTACGTTCGCATATACTTCGCTTGCCACGCCCGCAGCGTATCGGACCCCAAGAAGCGGTCCTCGATCAGTACTCACCAGGCCAAAGTCCTCGAATTCCTGGACAGCGAGGAAGGCACTACCGTGCTCGATCTCGCTCGTCATATGGGTGTCGCTCCCTCCACCATGTCGCTGACTCTCGATCGCCTCGAACGGGGTGGTTATGTGCAGCGGCGCAAAGACCCAAACGACGGTCGCCGTACTCTGATCTTTCTCACCCTCGATGGGGACAAAGTCAAGCGCAAGCAAAAGGTCCTCGAACCCGACCTCATTGCCGCCATGCTGGGCCGCCTCCCCACCAATCGCCGCAAGGCAGCCATCGATGGCCTCCGCACTCTCACCGAGGCAGCCACCGAACTGGTCGATAGTCAAATGTTTCGCGAAATGGTACGCCGCTAACCCGTGTAGCGCGCCAGCAGTAGCGTGGCATCATCATGCGGCTCGACATGATCGAGATACTCGGTCAGTGCGAGCCGCAGTCCATCGTGCAGCCCCTGCAGTTCCGCCCCCGCGTTCCGCATCACCGCCTCCCCAATCCGTTCCCGCCCAAAGTATTCATTCGGCGCCCGCCGCGCCTCTTCCACCCCATCGCTGAACAACACTAGCGTGTCCCCCACGCCCAGCCGCGTTTCCCCGGCCACATACGTCGCCACCTCAAGCAGCCCCACCGGAAAACCATCCTGCTCCAGCCCCTCGAGCGCCCGCGCCCCGGCCCGCAGCAAAAACGGCCGCGAGTGACCAGCGTTCACATACCGCATCCGCCCATCCCGCTCCACCGTGCACGCAAACAACGTCGCATACTTCTCCCCGGCCGTCCGCTCCAGCAGAAAACGGTTCAACCGCGGCAACCAGTCTTCCATCTCCGCGCCTGTCCCCGCCGCCTCCAGCAGCACTCCTTGCAGCAGTGAGGCCAGCAACGCCGCTCCCACGCCCTTGCCCGATACATCCGCCACCGCCACCAGCCACGATCCATCCGGCCGCGGCAACACGTCATAAAAGTCCCCACCCACCTGATGCGTCGGGATCGAACTCCCCACCGCCCTCAGATACCCCTCCGACACCAGCTTCTTCGGCAACAGATTCGCCTGGATCGTCCGCGCCAGCGCCAGCTCCTGCTCCAGTCGTTGCCGCTTGCGCTCTTCCTCGAGCAGCCGCGCATTCTCAAGAATCGTCGACGCCTCCAGCGCCAGCGTCTGCAGCAACTCGCGATTCCCCGCCGTCTGCGCCACCTCGGCCACCCGCGAATCCATGTAGATCAGCCCCACGGTGTCGTCCACCGTCGCCGCCATCGTCTCGCCCGCCCCCGCGCTGCCCCGCAGCCGCAGCAGCGGCACACACAGCACACTGCGCAGGTCCAACCCATCCATCGAATCGTTAAACCGCGACGACCAGTCCGACAACGGGTCAAACTGAAAACTCAGCAGTTCCTTGCGCTCCTTCAGCGCCCGCCGCACCAGATCCCGCGGCACCACCATCGCCTCTTCACCCAGCGGCCGCCCCGCCCGGTCCCGCCCCAGTTCCACCTTCAGCCCCTGCTTGTCCTCAAGCAGCAGGAATCCCCGCTCACACCCCGTCACCGTCAGCGCCGCTTCCACCACTGCCGCCAGCACATCATGCGTCGACATCGCATGCTCAAGGCTGCGCGCCACCTCCGTCAGCGCGCGCAATTTCGCCAGCTCCGATTCCCCGCCCCGCGTCATCCGCCCCATCAGCTTGCGGATCTCGTCTTCGCTCTTCTCTACGACGATCAGCTTGTAGCCGTCCTCCAGCCCAAAGTCGATCACATCCCCGCCCGCCAACCGCTGCGGCTCCCCCACCTTCTTCCCGTTTACCCGCACCCCATGCAGGCTCTCGAGATCCTTCACCCACACGCCGTCTTCCCGCTGCTCGATCGCCGCATGCCGCCGCGATACCCGGCTGTCACGCAGGATCAGCTGGTTCTCGCTATGCCGCCCCATGAAAAACGGGAAATGGTCCAGCGGCACCTGGATCTCATTTCCCGAAGGATTCACTACCGTCAGTTCGTAGAACACTAGTGTTTGGCGGCTTCCATCTCCTCGGCCCGCAATGCCTGGCAGTGTGAGCAATACCCGCCCACTTCCGTGCGCACCAGCCGGATCTCAAACCCGAACATGTCCGCGATCTCCTTGCGCATCTTCTGCAACGATTCGCCGAAGTACTCTTCCACCTTGCCGCACTTGAGACAGATCACATGCGCGTGCTCGCGCTTCATCTTCGTCTCGTAATAGTGCTGGTCCCCGTCCTTGTGCAACAGGTCCAGCTCATCCACCAGTCCCGACTCCTTCAGCATCTTCAGCGTCCGGTATACCGTCACGCGGTTCAGCTTCGGGTCCGTTTCCCGGGCCCGCAGATACAGCGTCTCGGCGTCGAGATGCTGCCCGCTCTTGTCAATCAGTTCCAGCAATACCTGTCGCTGCCGCGTCAGTCGTACGCCGCGTTCTTTGAGGGAGCGTGTCGTTTCCATAGGGGGCTTCCTATATTCTCTCATTATGGACGTGCTCGCGTTATTGCGTGAAAGGATTCTCGCTTTCGCGGCATCTCGTTATGGGAGGCAAATCGCCGAAGACATCACCCAGGAGGTCCTGCTCGTGCTCCATCAGAAATACCCCCACGTCTCGGCCCTCAACGAACTCGTGCCACTCGCTCTCCAGATCGCCCGCTTCAAGCTCACCGCCTGGTCCCGCAAGGTCCACCGCCGCGGCGAGCACGAGTTCGTCGACATCGATACCGCTCCGCTGCCCGCCCCCCAGGTCGACATCATCCACGAGCTCGAACACAAAGACCTCATCCATCGCCTCGAGCTCGCCCTCCCCCAGCTCGGCGAACGCTGCCGCGAGATCTTCCGCCTCAAACTCTCCGGCCTCTCCTTCCCCGAGATCCAGCAGCAACTCGGCGCCGCCTCCATCAACACCGTCTACACCTGGGAATCACGCTGCCGCCAGGAACTCAAGCAACGCATGGAAGGGAGGCTCAACTAATGTTCGATCCCGAGATCGAAGCCCTCCTCAGCGGCTACTCCGCCGGCACACTGACAGCCGAAGAACAATCACGCCTCTTCGAGCGCGCCCTCACCGATCAGGCCCTTTTCGATGCACTTACCGAAGCCGAAACGATGCGCGCCGCCCTCGCCTCACCAGCAACCAAAGAACGCCTCTTGAGCAAGCTCGAGTCCCCCCAGCCCCCCTCACGCCGCGCCTTCCGCTGGCTCGGCCTCGTTGCCGCGCTCATCATCATCCCCACGGCCATCCTCTACCGCCCTGAAGAAGTAAGCCAGCTCCCGGCCCCGCCCCCCGCGGCACCAGCACCAGAACAAGCCAAAGTAGCCGAACCCCCACCACCAGCAGCAGCACCACAACCCAAAACAATCGCCCGCCGCAACCCAGCCCCTGTCACCATTGCGGAGCCTCTGGCCCCCGCAGCCGCGCCAGCAGCCATCGCCGAATCGCGCGAAGAACTCAAGCGTGAAGAGCCCAAGCGCGAAGCCCCACCAGCCGCCAAGTCCGTCGCCGACAGCGCCGTGCTCAACTCCTTCCGCGCCGCCGCTCCAACTCCCTCCCCCACGCGCCACAGCTTCACCTTCCCCGCCCCGCGCTACGTCTACATCTACCTCGTCGAAGGCACCAAGCTCACGGCTCTGCCTGTCGCAAACCCCGCGCAATCCGGCGCCGTCGCCATCCCCGCCCACGCCCCCGGCGCTCAAATCTGGACCCTCGGCCTCTCCGCCCCCGACCCCGCGCTCGAAAATCTCACCACCGGTCCACTTCCCGACCGCCAATGGGCCAAGCGCACATTAGACTAAACGAATGACTCGTCGTGAACTCCTCGCCACGCCGGCCCTGCTCGCCGCCGCTGGCCCCACCCCGCGCCCTGTTTCGCTCAACGAAGACTGCAATCATTTCTTCGTCAATCGCCGCAAACAGCGCCTCACCCACGAGTCCATCCGTTCCTGGGTCGATCAATACCGCAACACCCTCGTCTCCGACCTCATCCTCAACGTCAACGCCATGCGCTCCAGCTTCCCCTCCAGGCACCGCGAAGCCTGGTGGGACGGCTTCGACCCCGCAGGCGGCCCCAACCAGCCCTTCCTCAAGCCCCTCCCCGAATCCGCCCGCCAAACCTGGTTCGAGTGGATCCGCTGCGCCTGGCAGATGAACGAAGACAAGCTCGACCTCTTCGCCATCTGGCTGCCCGAGATCCGCAAGCAGGGCATGACGCCCTGGGTCAGCATCCGCATGAACGACCTCCACGAGGTCGACAAAGAAGACCACCCCATGCACAGCGAGTTCTGGCGCAAAAACAAGCAGTTCCGCCGCGTTCAGCATCGCTTTGAGCAGCGCGACAAAGCCCTCGACTACACCCACCCCGAAGTCCGCGCCCACAACTTCTCCTACATTGAAGAGGTCTGCGAGCGCTACGACTTCGACATGCTCGAGCTCGACTGGATGCGCTTCGGCTTCAACTTCCCGCCGGGTCAGGAAAACCCCAAGATCCTCACCGACTTCACCATCGAAGTCCGCAAGCTCCTCGACACCTGGCAGAAGAAGCGCCGCCACAAGATCGGCATCGCGGTTCGTGTGCCCTCCACGCCGCGCACGGCGTTAGCGCTCGGCTACGACACCGAAGCCTGGGCCAACCTCGGCCTCATCAACTACGTCACGGTCACCAACTTCTGGCGCACCGTCGATTCCAACATGCCCATCGACATCTGGCGCCGCCTCCTCCCCAGGCAGGTAACGTTGGCCGCCGGCATCGAGTTAGGCTGCAACGCATTTCAAGGCTCGGTCGGCACAGACGGCCGCGCCTGGCAATCCAACTCGTTAGAAACAGCCCGCGGCTACGCCCTCGCCTACCAGCAGTTAGGAGCGGACAAGACTTACCTCTTCAACTACATGGATTCCGACACCACGCTGGACAACGTAGGAGAGTACAAGCCTCTCCTCGAGCACCTCCTCGACACCAACGCCACAAGGCGCCACGCGGTCACATATCAGGACACCTGGGCCCCCGGCGAAGCCCCCAACTACAGCCTGCCAGTCAATCTGGAAGTCAACCGTTGGGCCGCCTTCCGCCTCCCCACCGGCCCCGCGGCCAGGAGCGCCAAAGTCCGCCTCGGCCTGACCAACGCGAATGTAAAAGTAAGACTGAACAACACCGAACTCCCCCCCGGCCAACCAATACCCCCACAAAAGCCAGGCCCCAACATCCCCCTCTATGAGTTCGTGACGGGCCCCACCAACCCCGGCCGCAACGTCATCGAAGTCACCGCCCACACCCCCACCCGCATCGAGTGGGTCGAACTGGCCATACCATAGAGGAAGGAGACAAGTGATGGCAAGCTTGGATTGGTCGCAATGTCCGGTGGTGGAAAGCATCCCCGGCAAAGTCAGCGGTGCCTGGGTATTGAAGGGCACCCGAACCCCCGTAAAGGTATTATTCGAAAACCTCGAAGCCGGCCTGACCATCGACGAAGTCATCGAACAATTCCCGGTCACCCGCGAACAAATCGACCGCCTCATGGCCTTCGTCGCCCGCTCCCTCGAGCCAGCCTCCACCGCCGGATGCATAAAGCTCATCCCAACTTAAAGCGGCCTACCGATCTCCCACCGATGCCCAAAGGGATCGATAACCGAGCCATCACGCCACCCGTAATCGTGGTCCTGCAGAGGCGAGCGAACAACAGCGCCGGCAGCCACAGCCTGCGCAAACACGGCATCCGGATCATCAACAACAAGCATCAACCGCACAGCCGTCCCACCAAGCTCAATCGGTGAAGGATTCCCAAACTCCCCACCAGCCGGATGCACCCAGAATTCGGCCCCATGAACCACCAACTGCGCCACCATATCAGCAGCCGGCGGAGTAGCCCACCCGATCGTAGCCCCAAACGCCCTTCCATAAAACTCAATCGCATCACGCACATCACCAGCAATGTGCAGCATCGCAGAGAAACGGAAGCTCATGATGCCCTCAAGCCTACACGATCCAAAAACACAGTTGGCGACGAACGGCGCGTTGAGGACATTGAGCAGGGTTCAACCGCCCCCCCGGCAGAGCGTCAATTGACGCAGTGGCCCAAGTTCACTTAGTCTGATGGCGTGGAAGTTCGTTTCGCGCCAGAAGTTGAATCAAGGCTTGAGCAGTTGGCGCACGCTAGCGGCAAAGATGCCGAGCAGTTGGTAAAGGACACGATTGCTCACATGCTGGAGCGCCAGGCTCTCTTTGTTGCCAAAGTAAACAACGGCATGGCCCAAGCCGACCGGGGCGAATTGATTGACCATACTGAGGTAGCTAAACGCATTTCTCGGTTGTTCGAATCGTGAGGTCCATTCGATGGACAGCGGACTCCGTAGGCCAGTTCGAGGCAATCAGCAAGTTGGCGAGCCCGAAGTCCCGTTGGAGATAACGAAGGACCAGTTCTCCTCCCGGAACACCGATTTCAGGCCAACTTCTGCATCGACGATCCACGCACACCCCGAGAGACTGGCGGCAGGTCAACGGGTCACTGGTGGCCGTCCCGATTTGGCGCCGATCGCCTCGGCAATGATTGCCGTTACCAAGCTGTTAATACTGACTCCCTCGCGCTCCGCCTGTTTGGTCAACTTAAGGTAAAGAGTGCGAGGCAAACGCTGACGCCACTGGGCGGCCGAAACTTCAGGTTTGGGAGCTTTGCGCCCAGACTCGCGGAAGACGTCCAAACAATCGCGCAGTGCCTCTCGGCCATTGGCAATCGCCTCTTCGATCGTCTCGCCATCGGACATACAGCCCGGAATGTCGGGGTACTCAACGAGATAGCCACCGCCTTCTTCCTTGGAAAGGGGGCGAACAGTGAACTGATAAGCATCAGGATTCGGCTTCTTTTTGGCTTTCATTTTGCTTCACCTCGATTGCCGCGTCGACCAGGGCCAGAAATTGCTTGATGTAGATGGGCTTGATCGGCCGCTTTGACGGTACAGATACGATCTCTCGCACACCGGGTGAACTGAAAATCACGTGCCTGCCGCTTCCACTACTAAGTGGCATTGCGGCCAACGAATCAACTTTCTCAAATTCATGCCCCACGAATTGGTGGCCAAATTGCCTTTTCTGACTCTTGATTTCAACGCGCGCATGCGGGAACACAAGTTGGCTGTGAGAGTCCTGATCAAGCAACAGCATCCAACCCGTTCTTTGCCACCAGCGACAGCAGTTTCAGCGAAGCTCCGGACGGCTTCTTCTCACCCCGTTCCCACTTGCACACCAGGCTGGTAGTCACATTCAGGTAGGTCGCAAACACCGCTTGGCTCACCTGTTCCCGCTCCCGAATCGCCCTGATCTCGTCAGGCTCCAATGGACGCACCGGCGTCAGACAAGCCTCATCAAATCGCCGCATCGTCTGCTTATCGATCGCCCCGACCTCATGAAGCGCCTCCATAGTTTCATGGATGGTCGCCATCTCATGACTCCTGTATGTCTTGTTCTTCACTCAACCAAACTCTATGCGTTCACCTCAGCCCAACGCAGCACCACCGCCTGCAGC
>CAZBTA010000172.1:0-11415 GCA_964494515.1 uncultured Bryobacter sp. | reverse complement strand
CGCGGTCTTCGAAGTGATAGCGAATCACAGGGGCCGGGGACGAGAGCAGGATGCGGCCGTCGGGCAGATAGGCGAAGCCGGGCAGGGGCAGATCAGCGGCGGCCGCAAGCGACGCGACGAGAAGGAGCAGATGGCGCATTTAAAGGGATTCTACTTCGTCAGCCGGGCCCAGACGAGGTGGGGCGAGGCCTTGTTGATGCGAACCATGCGGACCCAGAGCAGAGTCATGTGTTCGAGGTGGAGGGCCTGATCGAGATTGCCGACGTCGACGGGGTCCCAACCGAGATCGGTGATGAGGCCGGAGACGATACCCTTGGCGCGGAGGTTGTTGCCGCAGTAGAGCATGGCGGGCTTGACGTTGGCGGCGGGGAAACTGTTGTCTTCGAAGTTCTCGTAGCCGTAGATGGTGAAGGCCTTGACGACGTGGGCCGCGGGCACTAGCTCCTGCACGAGGGCAGAGCCCGATTGGCGATTGTCGAGGCCGTGGGTGAGACCGGGGCCGACGGGATTGGTGCAATCGATGAGCACCTTGCCGGTGAGGGCATCCTCTACTTCGCTGAGCGCCTGTTCGTTGGCCTGAAAGGGCGTGGCGAGGAGAGTGACCTGCGCGGCGGCAACCGCCTCGACAGGGGAGGCGACCTTGAGCCGCGAGTTGCGCGCGAGGGCCTTGGCGACGCTGTCGGAATTGGGGTTGCGCGCGGCAATGGTGACGGCGTGGCCGGCGCGTTCGAGTTGATCGGCGAGCGCGCCACCGACGCTGCCCGCTCCGAGAATGGCGATGTTCATGTGTGAGTCCTTGTTCTATCGTCCCAGTGCTTCGATGATGAGGCGAGCGGTCTCTCCGCCCGAGAAATTCTGCTGGCCGGTGATGAGGTTGCCATCGCGACAGGCAAAGCCGCGCCAGAGGCCGGCCTGGATGTAATTGGCGCCGAGGGACTTCATCTCATCCTCAATACGCCACGGCATGACATGGCGGTCTCGCGGTAACAGGCCCATGCCCCAGACGGCTTGGTCAGCGAAGTCTTCTTCGACGTTGGCAAAGCCGGTGACTGTTTTGCCGCGGGCGATGGGTTCGCCGGAGGAGAGCGTGGCGTAGCGCAAGATGGCAACGCCGTGGCAGAGGGCGGCGGCGATCTTGCCGGATTCGTAGAAGGAGCTGAACTTTGTGTGCAGGGCGGTGGCGGAGGCGAAGTTGAACATCGGCGCCTGGCCGCCCGCGACGACGATGGCGTCGAAGCGCGTGACGTCGATTGAGGAGACGGGTGGCGTGTTTTCGATGAGCGCGGCGAGCGTGGGTGTGGAGAGGAAGCCCATGCTGATGAGGTCGCTGGAGGAGTAACCGCTGGGGTCGCGCGGGTCGCTCATGGCATCGGCTTCGCACTTACCACCAGCGGGGCTGAAGATTTCAACTTCGTAGCCGGCTTCGGTGAACTCGTACCAGGGGTGGGTGAGTTCGCTCCACCAGAAGCCAACGGGCCAGCCGGTGGTGGTGGAGATGGCGGGGTTGGCGATGACGATGGCGACGCGGCGTGGCGCGGCGGGACGAGAGACGTTGTGGTTCTTGAGGCTCATGGCAATTTCAATTACGATACTGTACCGTATCTATTTTGATTGTCAAGATGGAAGAAAGATGCAGCAAAAACCGACTCGATCGCCGGGACGCCCACGCAATAGCGAAACCGAAGCTCGTATTCTGCAGATTGCACTGCGCCATTTGGCGGAGAACGGCTATAGCCGCATGTCACTGGATGGGATTGCGCTCGAGGCGGGAGTGAGCAAGCCGACGATGTACCGGCGGTGGTCTTCGAAAGCGGATCTGGCAACGGCGGCGTTGCGGACGATGCAGTTGGCCGAGCCGGCGGTGGCGACAGGGTCGACGCTGGGAGATCTGACGGGGACGCTCAAGAACTTTTCGCGCTCACTGCTGCGGCCGAATGGCATGAGCCTGATTGGGACCGTTCTGGCCGAGGAGGCGCACACGCCGGAGTTGCTGAAGCTGTTTCGTGAGCGAATCGTGGCGCCGCGGCGGGCGATGTTTCGCGTGATTCTCGAACGTGCGCAGGCGGCGAAGGAGTTGCGCGCGGGCGTTGACATCGATGCCGCGGTGAACATGCTGGTGGGTGCATTCTATGCGCGGTATCTGGCGGGATCGAAGATCCCGCCAGCGTTCGCCGATGAGGTGGCGCGGACGGTATGGGAAGGGATCGCCGCGCGTTAGCGATCCTTGCGGAGGGTGCCGTGTTGGGCGGCGATGGGCTTGAGGGTGGGGTAGAACTGCACGAACGTGTACTCAACGCCGGCATTGGCCGAGTGGCAGGCATAGCAGCTCTCCTTGCGACCGAGTAGCGGAGCGACGGCGCGCTCGCCTTCAAACTCGTAGAAGCCCCAGCCTTTTGTGTCGGCAAAGGCACGCGCGTCCTTGATGAGGACTTCGAGCGCGGTGACATCGCCCTGGAAGTGGCCACCCTTATTGATTGAGCCTTCGGTCTTTGCCTGGCGGATCTCGAGGACAAAGATCGACTGGTCGGGCCACTTGCCCGAAGACTTGAAAGCCTTGTAGGCGTCGGGGTTGACGAACACGTTATCGAAGACCGGCGGGCCGTTGGGATCGGCAGTGGGGCCGTAGCTCATGCCCTTGCCAGATGACAGGAAGATCCAGTCGCGGTATTCGCGCGGATACTCAAGCTGGCGATCGGACGTGAGACGGTAGGGCGAATCGGCGCCCGGGGCGGCGTCAATCCGATAGCATGCAAGGATGACGAGTGCGATGGCAGCAAGCTTGAGAAGAGCGTTCATGAGTTGAGTATGAAACGCAACCAACCCGCAGCGGGTGCCATTCCGGCGGCATTTTCCGCCAAATCGGAGCGAAGGCGCGTTGTGTTTGTCGCCGTGCCGCCGCTGCAGATTCTCGATCTGGCAGGGCCCTATGAAGTGTTTGCCAGGTGTGGCGGCTACGAGGTAGAAATGGTGGCGGCGCAAGCGGGGATGGTGGCAACCAGCTCAGGGCTGGCCCTGGGCATGGCGCGACACTTTGCCGAGATTGAGGGGCCGATTGACACGTTGATCGTGCCTGGGGGAGATGGTTGCGAGGAGTTGCTCACGTCGGCGGCATTGCTCGAATGGCTCAGGCAGAGCGCGCAGGCCGCAAGGCGTGTTTGCTCGATCTGCACGGGAGCGTTTGTGCTGGCACAAGCAGGACTGCTCAATGGCCGGCGGGTAGTGACACATTGGGACTGGTGTGAGGTGCTGCAACAGCGCTTCGCGGGGATAACTGTGGAGCAAGCTCCACTGTTTGTGAAGGATGGGAAGTTCTATACGTCAGGCGGCGTGACGGCGGGTATGGACCTGGCATTGGCGCTGGTGGAAGAGGACTGGGGCGTGGGCCGCTCGACGAGGATTGCCCAGGAGCTGGTGATGTTTTTGCGACGCGGCGGGAGCCATTCACAGTTCAGCACCTTTCTCACCGCGCCACCGAGCACTTCGCGATCGATTGAAGAGCTCTGCGTGTGGATGACCGATCATCTGGCGGACGACTTGAGCGTCCCCACGCTGGCGCAAGAATGCCACATGAGTGAGCGGCACTTTGCGCGCGTGTTTGCGCAGGAGAAGGGCATCACGCCGGCGCGGTACGTCGAGCAGTTGCGAGTGTCGGTGGCGCGACCCATGCTTGAGGGGCTGAGCTCAAGCCTGAAGCATGTTGCCGCGGCCACGGGATTTGGCAGCGTCGATGCGCTGCGGCGCGCTCTGAAGCGGCATCCCGTCAAGCACTGAAGAGCTTGTACTCTTTGCGGATCGCAGCAACGAACTGGTCGAGCTCGGCCGTGGTGTTGTAGAGGGCTGGCGTAACGCGCACGGCGGCGCCGCGAGCGATGCCTTTGCGGGCCACGGTGAGGATCTTGTACTTGTTGACGAGCAGCATCTGCAACTCGCGGGCCTGCTCGAAGGTCTTCATGCCTTTGAGGCGGAAGGATGTGGTGGCGCCATAGCGCGCGGGGTCGTCGGGGGTGAGGATCTCGACGCCATCCAGCTCACGGACGCGTTCGACCCAGTAGTTGCGCAGGTATTGCAGACGAGCCTGTTTGCGCGAGAGCGTGAGCTGGTTGTGAAAGTCGATGGCGGCGGGGATGGTGAGCGTGGCGGCGAAGTTGGTAGTGCCCGGGTAGATACGCGAGTTGATCTCCCGCGGGGAGTCTTCGCGATTGCCGAGGCAGAGATCCATGTCGGCAAGGCGGCTCTTGCGGATGAAAACAGCGGCCGTACCGAGGGGAGCGCCGACCCACTTGTGGAGACTGAATCCGGCGAAATCGGCATCAATGTCCTTGAGATCGACGGGGAGCTGGCCCACGGCCTGAGCCGTGTCGAGAATGCAATCCACACCATGGCGGCGCGCGAGGGCGATGATCTCTTTGACCGGATTGACGAGGCCCGTGCGGTGGCAGAGATGCGTGATGAGCATCATGCGGGCTTTGGGCGTCTTGTTGAGGATGTCCTCATAGGCGGCGAGGATATTGGCGGTGGTGGCGGGCTCGGGCATGTTGAAGGTGGTGACCTTCACGCCGCGACGTTCTTCGAGGAAGAGCATCGTGTTCTGCATGGCGTCGTAATCGAGATCGCCAAAGATGATGTGATCGCCGGGCTTGAGCTTGTTGTAGCCGGCGATGAGATCCTGCAACGACTCCGTGCCACAACGCGTAATGGCGATCTCATCGACGCTGACATTAACGAGACGGGCCACCGCCGTGCGCACCTTCAGCATCTCGGAGGGCAGCGCTTCGTTCGGCAACACGCCACGCACAAAGGGAACGTTGCGGCGATTGATGTAGACGACCTGGCGATTGTATTCGTCCATGACGGGCTTGGCCATTACGCCCCAGTAGGCATTCTCGAGATTGGCGATGCCACGATCGACGTCATACCAGCGGACAAAGGATTGCTCATCGGGGCTGGAAGTTTGGGCGTCGAGAGCGGTAAGAGCGGCGAGAGAAGTGAGGGCGGTCTCAACAAAGGTTCGACGATTGTTCATGCGCTGGGCATTCCTTTCGGGGCTGACTCGCGCGACGGGGCGGGAAGCTTACATTATCGCGGTTAGCGGGATTCCTGGATGGCGCGGGTGGTCTGGCGGAGAGTGGCGGTGAGAGATTCCATCGGCAAATCGGTGACGAAGGGGCGGATGGCGAAGCCAAGACCGAAGGGGATGTCTCGTGAAAGCGAAAGGGAACGGCACTCGAGGTACACATCAGCGCCACGTTGCTGGATGAGCCAGTAGGCATTGAGCGCCCAGACGAAGCCCATGCCGGCGAGGTCGGAGCGTTCGACGCCGTTCTCCACTTCGACCATGCGCGTGGACCGGGAGATCACACGCCATTGCTGTTCGCTGGCGCGCTGGAAGTCGACATCGTAGTTGGAATTGATGGTGGCGGAGAGGACTTTCTTCTTGAATAGCTTGAGGAAGATCTGAAAGCGATCGCCATCACGCCGGACCAGGCGCGACTCCACAACATCGGGAGCGTAGATCTTCTGGTAGGCAGCGTAGTTCTGCAGAATGTCGATGACGGTTTGCATGCGGGCGTTCTCGACAACCGTGGCGCCAACCCAGTCATGAATGAGGCCACCGGTGACTTCTTTGGTGGCCGATTTATTCGAGGCGACGACCTTCACTTCGCCCCGCGCGAGCGAGGTAAAGCGCGGTTGCCAGGACATGGCGGATTCGGCCTGCCGGCGGTACTCGTCAAAGGCCGCAACAGCCTTGGGATTGGGCTTGACGTGAATCTGGGCGGAGACAAGATGAGCGCCGAGCAACAGGAGAGGGATGAACTTCAAAGCGGACATTTACAGGGGAGCCGACACCTCCACTATAGCTTTGACCTACTTACCTGCGTAGGGATGGACCTGAATCTTGAGCTTTGCCGGGAGTGGCGTGGGGTCGATAGCGGCTACCGCAACGCGCTGGCGCTGGGCCTCAGCGGCGGCAAGGCCAGCGACCTGACCGATGGTCATCCAGACGGGCTCCATGCGCAAGACCGACATCGCCACATGCGTGGAAGACAGCGCCACGGGCACCAGCAAGTTGTCGATGCGCTTGGGCACCATGGCGCCAAAGGGCACCTGGCCAGGCTGGGCGGGGCCGAAGGCTTTTCGGGGATACCAGAGCACGCCTTCCATAAAGCCATCGATGGCGAAGCGCCGATCGTGACAGGGATGAACGTCAAATGAATGTTCGCCGATGGCAATGGGCTGGGCGACGGCGGGCGTGCGACCCGTGGAGGGATTGATGGTGAAGTTGTGCTGCGTGACAAGCGCGCGACCTTCGATGCGGCGGCCCTGCCGCACGTAAATCTGCCAGGGCCAGTGGCCACTGTCGCGGAACTCACGCCGGTCAAGCCCAAGTGGCGCGAGGACCTCGCGAATGTGCGCCGGGACCCGATTGTCGTTCTGCAGAAAGAAGAGCAAGCCATGCACGTGATCGATGTGGAGCTGGGCGAGGCGCGCGCGATGATGGCGAGCAGCCTCGGGCCACGTCCAACTGGCGCCAGGGAGATTGGCGCTGGTCAGGGCCTCGATATTGCCGTTCATCTGAAACTTGCGATTGGGCAACTGCGTGCCGCGGCCGAAGCGCTTCATGCGGCCAGAGGCAAAGTCGCCGAGCAGGGGCAGATAGTCGGGCAGGTGATCGTCATAGGTGACGGGCCGCTCGATGGCGATGCGATGGGCGGGGTCGTCAGTATAGATGCAACGCGCGCAGAAGGCCTGGATGGCTGGTGAGGCCTCGCCGGTGTCGGGAGTGAGGATCTGCTGGCCGGTTTGCCAGTTCATGTAGTGGATGCCGGCGAGAGATTCGCCATGCTCTTCACGGCTCTCGCGCCCCACGCGGTAAGGCACTTTGGCCGCCGCGGCGAGATCGCCTTCATAGGTGCCATCAATGAAAGTGCGAGCGGTGATGAGGAGTGCTTCCCCCGTGGGGCCATCGAGCGTGGCGCTGGTGATGCGCCCCTCCCTGACGGTGACGGAGCGGAGGTGATGAGCGGGATAGTGGCGTAGCGTGCGCTCGCCTTGCACGATCTTGTCGAATGCAGCTTCGGCAACGGACGGCTCGTAGAACCAACCGTCCCTGGTGCGGGCATATTCGGCGGGCTGGTCGGCGAGGGTGCGCTGGTAGTGAGCGCGGACATGCGCGATGAACTCGGCGACGAGGCCGCCGAACAGTTCGGTACGAACGGCGTCGGTGGTGGACAGGCCACTCGCCGCCATGCCGCCGAGATGACGCTGGGGGCAGGCAAGGATCACACGCAAGCCCTGACGGGCGGCTTCCACAGCCGCCGCTATGCCACCGGGCGTTGAGCCATAAACGAGGACGTCGCAGGTGGTTGTAGGGGCGGCAAGCGCGGCAGCCGGCGTGGCAAGAAAAGCGCGACGAAGCATGGCGTAACCATCGTAATCGGGATGCGCTGCAACACTAGTCACAAGTGGATGGGACCGCGTAGCTCTTCGTGACAACCGCCACCTCGGCCGACAGGCCTAATCTGCTTTGACGCCATCAGAATAGGCAAGTTTCAAGGTGGGTTGCGCGGGTATGTAGTGCATGCTTGCTTCCGCTACATGGCGGCGATTCGGCTTCTTTTTCCGGCTATTCGCAGCATATAGGGCGGCTTGAACGCAGCTTTCAGCCGAGACGCACCCGTGGCTTCTGCTTCGTTGATCCCGATAGAAATAGGCAACAACTACGGAGGATCAGGATACCGCTCCAGCAAGGATCAACCCTATGTTGAAAGTGAAGCAGAGGAGAGCTATATGAATGAAGTAATCGTGGTAATTGGGGCTGGAGGGATCGGAACGGCGATCGCGCGCCGGCAAGGCTTTGGCAAACACATCCTGCTGGCAGACTTCAACGAGACGTTACTGGAGGCCGCCGCCAAGGAACTCGAACTGGCCAGCTACAAGGTCTCGTTTCGCCATGTAGATGTTTCCTCACGCGCCTCTGTGCGGGCACTGGCCGAAGTGGCGGCATCGCTCGGAAGCGTGATGCAAGTCATCAATACCGCCGGTTTGTCGCCCAACATGGCACCGCCCGATCGCATTATTGCCGTCGACCTTTATGGAAGTGCCGTGGTGTTCGAAGAGTTCGAGCGTGTGATTGCCCCTGGTGGTTCAGGGCTGATTGTTTCCAGCATGGCGGGCCATATGTCAGGCGCACTTGCCCCGGAGCAGGAGCACGATCTGGCCTTTGCTCCCGCGGATGAGCTGATGAAGAAGCCCTTCCTTTCCGGGGAGTCGGTTCCAAACTCGATGGTGGCTTACATTCTTTCCAAGCGAGCGAACCATCTGCGCGTTCAGGCGGCCAGCATCAGCTGGGGCAAACGTGGCGCGCGGGTAAACTCGATCAGCCCCGGGATCATTGCCACTCCCCTTGCCCAGCACGAATTGAACTCGCCCATCGGCGACATCTACCGTGGAATGATCGCGGCGTCACCGGCAAAGCGCATGGCCTCACCGGACGAGATTGCAGTGGCGGCTTCATTTCTTCTCGGACCAGACGCCGGCTTCATCACGGGCAGCGATCTGCTGATCGATGGTGGCGTGATTGCAGCCATGCGGGCAGGCTTGTTACCTTCCCCGGCATAGGCGCTACGCTCTGGCGGCAAAGGAGCATCACGCTAAATGCAGAAACGAAAACCAGGCAACAGCGGACTCGAAGTATCAGCCATCGGCTTGGGGTGCATGAACATGAGCGCCAGCTATGGCCCTGCGGCGGACAGGGGCGAGATGATTCGCCTCATTGGCGCCGCGGTGGATCGTGGTGTGACATTTTTCGACACGGCTGAGGCATACGGCCCGTTCGCGAATGAAGAACTGGTCGGCGAAGCACTGGCTCCCCACAAAGGGCGGGTTGTCATCGCGACCAAGTTCGGCTTTGATATTGATCCGGCAACGGGGAAGCGTAGTGGCGGGCTCAACAGTCGTCCTGAACACATCAGAGCGGTTGCCGAGGCTGCTCTCCAGCGGCTGAGGGTCGAATCCATCGATCTCTTCTACCAGCATCGGGTTGATCCCAATGTGCCGATTGAAGAAGTAGCGGGCGCCGTCAAAGACCTGATCAACGCGGGGAAGGTGAAACATTTCGGCCTCTCTGAAGCCGGACCCCAGACCATTCGCCGGGCGCACGCGATCCAGCCAGTGGCGGCGGTCCAGAGTGAGTACTCCCTTTTCTACCGGGGCGCGGAAGCTGAGGTGATGCCGACCCTCGAAGAGCTGGGCATTGGCTTCGTTCCGTTCAGCCCTTTGGGGGCGGGCTTTCTCACCGGCACGATCAATGAGCACACGCGGTTTGACAGCTCCGACTTCCGTTCCGTTGTGCCGCGCTTTTCGCCGGAAGCAATCAAGGCCAACATGGCTCTCGTTGAGCTGCTTCGCGCGGTTGCCAGGACGAAGGATGCGACGCCGGCCCAAATTGCCCTTGCCTGGTTGCTGGCGCAAAAGCCCTGGATCGTACCCATTCCCGGCACCACCAAGCTGCATCGGCTGGATGAGAATCTCGGGTCGCTTACAGTTGAGCTTACCCAGGCCGATCTGCAAGCCATTGAGGAAGCCACCGCGCAGATCCCGCTCACGGGGGCGCGCCTGCCGGAGAGTTCACTCCAGATGACCGGGCGGTAAACCATTAGGACACGCTCGCATGGAGCGATGTCGAAGACAAGACGACCAGCTAAAGGACACAAGGAAATCGTTTATGAAGAGTGTTGTTGTAGTCATCGGGGCAGGATCAATCGGACAGGCGATCGCACGGCGCGTGAGTGCTGGCAAGCACGTGCTATTGGCCGACCTGCGGGAGGAGAATGCCAGGCTTGCGGCACGCACCCTGGACGATGCCGGATTTGAAGTGAGTACAGCCACGGTGGACGTCTCCTCACGGGCTTCGGTACATGCGCTGGCCGAGCTGGCTGCGGGGCTTGGTGCGGTGTCCGGCCTGATCCATGCCGCGGGTGTTTCGCCAAGCCAGGCGTCGCCGGCGACGATCCTCAAGGTTGATCTGTATGGGACGGCGCTTGTTCTCGAGGAATTCGGCGAGGTGATCGCACCGGGTGGCGCCGGGGTGGTGATTGCGTCCCAGGCAGGCCATCGCCTGCCAGCGCTTTCCGCGGAACAGAATACGGCTCTCGCGACCACACCAGTCGAGGAGTTGCCCGGTCTGGCGTTTCTCCAACCGGACCAGGTAAAGGACTCGCTTCACGCCTATCAACTGTCCAAGCGCGGCAATTCACTGCGCGTCATGGCCGAGGCCGTGCGATGGGGAAAACGCGGTGCGCGAATCAACACAATTAGCCCCGGGATCATCATGACTCCTCTGGCCAACGATGAACTCAAAGGGCCACGGGGCCCGGGGTACCGACGCATGATCGAGGCCTCTGCCGTTGGCCGGGCTGGAACACCCGATGAGGTTGCAAACATCGGCGCGATCCTGATGGGGCCGGAGGGAGCTTTCATTACTGGCAGCGACTTCCTGATGGATGGCGGGGTAACCGCGGCCTACTGGTACGGGGAGCTGGCAAAGGATTAGCGCAACAAGGGGGGAGAAGTGAACAGGATGCCGAATGTACTGATTCTCGGAGCAAACGGACAGATTGCGCGTGTGGCGATTGGCTTGTTTCTCAAGCAAACCGCGGCGCACCTGACGCTTTACCTGCGCAAGGCCAAGCGGCTCAATGTCGCCGCGGACCAGGGACGCGTGCGCGTGATTGAGGGCGATGTGTTGGATCTTGAGAGTCTCAAGGCAGCCATGGTGGGCCAGGATGTTGTCTACGCCAATCTCTCCGGCAAGATGGAGGAGCAAGCGCGAAACATCGTAACGGCAATGAATGCCCAAGGGGTGAAGCGCCTGATCTTCATCAGCTCAATGGGGATCTACGAAGAGGTGCCGGGCGAATCCTATCGCAGCATCCTGGATCCATATCGCAACTCGGCAAGAGTGATTGAGGCATCGGATCTCGACTATACGATCCTGCGGCCCGCGTGGCTGAGCGACCGGGATGAGATCGACTACGGCACCACGCAGAAGGGTGAAGCGTTCGCGAATCCTTCCGGGATCGTATCGCGCAAAAGCGTGGCGGAACTTGTCGTCAAGCTGGCAACTACACCAGGCATGGAAAGTCGAAGAAGCCTCGGCGTGCATAAGGGCGCATGAGCCTGCGCTGAGGTGACTTGTGCGCTTGCCCCTGGCGGGGTGGTTTTCTGGCGCCGGATGCAGCGGGCCATCGTAGCGATGGTTACCACCTGGAGACCAAATGTTGCGGAAGAGACTGGTGAATCTGGCGGCGAAGCGACCGTGCAGGTGGATGGAGGAGGGGACAGGCGGCAAGCGCCGGATGCTTGAAGGAATGGAGCGGGAGACCGGGATCGAACCGGCGACGTTCAGCTTGGGAA
>CAZBTA010000171.1:2041-11436 GCA_964494515.1 uncultured Bryobacter sp. | reverse complement strand
AAATGGGACGAGTTCAACGCCTGGGAAGCCAAACAGAAGGCCGCCGCCGCTTAGTCAACCAAACGAACCCAATCCTGCGGGATTACTGCTCTTTGACAACTGAATATTTACCGGGCCAGTGCTCAACGGACCGACGCCGTTGCTTTCACCCGCGGGTGCCACGTTACATTGCTGTAGCGCGACTCGATCTCCTGCCGCATCGTTTTCACCATCATCACGCGCAGATCAAACTTCACCCGCATCCACTCGTCAAACCACACCCCGCTATCCCATTTCTTGCGCTCCATCTCGAATCGCGTGCCGGCTTCGAGCTTCCCCAGCATGCCAAACCCCATGCTCACCGTATCGAATACTTCAATCTCTGCCCGCGCCACTTCCCAGTCCTGCGCATCGAGCCACACCTTGCCACGCAGCTTTTCAAACACCTTCGCCCGCATCGCTTTGGCTTTGTATCCGGCTTTCGGCTTGAATTGATAAGCCTCGAGAACTCGCCCTTGCCGCATCTCCGAGCCTGCGTGTTCAAATTCCAGCGCCTGCGGCAATTCGTTCATCCACTCCTCATCCGCCGTCTTCGGTTTGTTGAGGCCCCGTCGCTTGTCCCGCACTGCCTTGGCCAGCTTTTCTTCCTGCTCAGCTGCCTCACTCGGCGGCAATGGCTTGTCATCTCGCGCGATCACTCGCGTCACCACCAGTTCTTCCCACGGGTCCTGTCGCGTCGTCGTGATCGTCTGCGACTTCACATGCCCATCGCTGCTGAGCTCCCGTTTGACCATCCGCCGCTCAAACAGAAGTTGCTCCCGCCGTTGGCCCGCCGCCCTCAGTTTCTCGACGGCTTCCTTCACCCGGTCGCGCGCGCCACCGCTCTCAGGCTCGGCCCACATCATTCCCGCCACAATCATCACAATCAAACCCATCGCATCCCTCGCTTCAGGCCATCATAGTGAATATGAAGCTGCTTTCCTCGGACGAAAAGTACCGCTGCTCTCTCTTCAGTCTGTCAGAAGACGTTGCCATTGATGAAGACGGTTTCCAAATTAAGCGCGCCGTGGTTCATCATCCCGGCTCCGCCGTCATTCTAATCGTCGATGAGAAAAAGCGCATTCTGCTCGTTCGACAGTCCCGCCTTCCGGCCGGCAAGAAACTCTGGGAACTCCCCGCCGGCAAGATCGATGACGGCGAAACACCCCTCCAGGCCGCCAAACGCGAACTCGCCGAAGAAACCGGCTTCCGCGCCCGCACCTGGAAAAAGCTCGCCTCCTACTGGGCCAGCCCCGGCTTCCTCGCCGAGAAGATGAACATCTACCTCGCCACCGATCTCAAGGCCGGCGCCGCCACGCCCATGGACGACGAACGCATCGAGACCCGCTGGTTCTCAAGCAAAGAGCTCGACGAACTCATCACCTCCGGCAAGCTCGAAGACGGCAAAACCTTCATCGGCTACCTCACCTGGAAGCGCTTTTTCTCCAAAGCCACCTAGACCGGGTTCGCCTCAAGCCAGGCAATCAGCTTCGCAATCGCCGCCCCGCGATGCGACACGCCCGTCTTGCGCTCCTTCGAGATTTCCGCAAACGTCTGCCCGAACGGCGGGTAATAAAAGTACGGATCGTACCCAAACCCGCCTTCGCCCCGTGGCTCGTCCACAATCTCGCCTTCCACCGTGCCGCGAAACGTCCCCAGCACCTTGTCCCCGGCCACCAGCGCGATCACACACACATACCGCGCCGTGCGCACCGTCTGGCCCTTCATCTCGCGCACCAGCCGCTCGTTGTTGGCCGTGTCATTGCCGGCCCAGCGCGCCGAGATGACTCCCGGCGCCCCGCCCAGCGCATCCACCTCAAGGCCGCTATCCTCCGCGATCAGCCAGCCATCACAATGCGCCGCATAGTACAGCGCCTTCTCGATCGCATTGGCCTCAAACGTATCGCCCGTCTCCGGCGCCACCGGCAGTTCCTTCATCTTCGGAAACATGGCGATCTCAAGGCCCGCGCCTTCAAACTCGCGCACCTTGCCCGGATTACTCGTAGCGAGATAAAGCTTCATTCTGCATCCTCACGAGATCGGCGATCCCGGCCTTGGCCAGCGCCACCAGCTCCGCCAGTTGCGGGTCATCAAACGGAATCTGCTCGGCCGTCGCCTGCACTTCGATAAACTTCCCCGCCCCCGTCATCACCATGTTCATGTCCACCTCGGCCGCCGAGTCCTCCTCGTAGCAAAGGTCCAGCAGCGGCACGCCTTTCACAATGCCCACGCTCGTCGCCGCCACGTTGTCCCGCAGCGGTGATTGCTTCAGCACGCCGCCCTTCAGCAGCTTCTTCACCGCGATGCCCAGCGCCACGTATGCGCCCGTAATCGACGCCGTCCGCGTCCCGCCATCAGCCTGCAATACGTCACAGTCCACCGTGATCGTCCGCTCGCCGAGCGCCGTCATGTCCACCACCGCGCGCAAAGATCTTCCGATCAGCCGCTGGATCTCCATCGTGCGCCCGCTCTGCCGGCCCTTGTTCACCTCACGCGGCGTGCGCGTCACGGTGGCGCGCGGCAGCATCGCATACTCCGCCGTTACCCATCCCTGCCCGCGTCCGCGCAGGAATCCTGGCACCCCATCTTCGAGCGTCGCCGCACACAGCACCCTCGTGTGCCCCACCGAGATCACCACGCTGCCTTCTGCCGTCAGCAGATAGTCCGTCTCAAGCGTAACCGGCCGCATCGCGCTGGCCAACCTACCATCAATGCGCGTCATTTCACCTTCATCCCCGCCAGCGAGGCGTAAAACAGCATGGACAACAGTCCGATTGCGATCAAAATGATAATCAGACACGGCAGCGCCGGCACAAGACCTTTAACAGTCTCGGCGGGCTTCTCCGGCTGGCCTTTTTTCAGTCCGCCGCGCGGCGGCTTCATCTTTGCCATACAATTTCGATGCTATCCCATGCGCTACATCCTCTCGTTCCTTTTACTGATTCTTTCTGCCTGTTCCTCGGCTCCCAAGCCGTTTGAAGTCCCCAAAGCCGTCGAAGGCGGCTGGAAAATCGCCTCCCAGGGCCCCGTTTCCCCCGCCCCCGCCGAATGGCTCGAACGTGTCGGCCTCACCCGCTCCCAGTCCGCCACCTTCAGCGGCCCCATCGAGATCACCGCCGAGTTCTACGAGTTCAAAGCCGACTCGGCCGCCTTCGAGTGCAAGCAGCGCTGGCGCCCCGTCAAAGGTGAAGATCAGTTCTACACCCGCAACATCTTCGTCGTCGTCAAGTCTCCCCACCCCAACAAAGAGATGCTGATGGATTTCTCCCGCGCCCTCCAGAAGCTGCTTTAGTTATTCTGGTCGCATAGCCACGAGCAACACCAATACGCTGTCGCGCATCCAGGAATCAGCCGTCTACCTCCTCATTGCCGGCACGTTCCTGCTGGTCTCCTTTACCGATGGCCTGTCCTGGCCCACGCTGGGTTTCTGCCTGCTCGTCGCCCTGATCCGCCTCTCGGGCCTCACCCTCTCGACCAACGCCGGCTGCGCCACCCTGCTCGCTGTCGCCGGCGCCGCGCCCCTGTACTGGTTCTTCTTCCGCAACCTCGCGAGCCTCAACATCAAAGACTTTCTGCTCGCCATCCTCATGGTCTTCCTGCTCAGCGCCCAGACTGGCCGCGACTTTGCCGCCGTCTCTAGCTATTGCATCTGGATCATGCTCGCGAGCCTGTTCCCCTCAAGCGGGCCCCATCACTGGATCCTCCTCGGCATCCTCTTCACCTGGTTCCTCTGCGTCCAGTGCCTCAACGAGCTCCGCCGTAATCGGGAACAAATTACCGATTGGAAGGGCCCTGACGGCTGGACACTCCTGCGCCCCCTCTTCGGCTTCGCCGCTCTGCTGCTGATTGGCATCAGTGCCTTCGCCGGCACGCTCTACGTGCTGCTGCCCCGCGCCCCCATCGCCGCCTTCCATCTCGACTTCAAGCCCCTGCGCCGCATCATCGGCTTCTCGGGCGCTGTCCGCCTCGGCGAGATCGGGCAGATTCAGGACGACCGCACCCCCGCCTTCCGCGTTCGCTTCATCGACGGCACGCCCCCGCCCGTCATGCGCTGGCGTGGCCTCGCCCTCGTCGACTTCAACGGCACTTCCTGGTCCAACAGCATGGATGCCTGGTCAGAGTTCTCCCAGCAGGGCAAGATCGTCGTCGCCTCCGATGAGCAGCGCCGCCGTCCCGGCCAGCGCCTCTTCTATGAAGTCCAAAGCCTCGCCGCCATGGACCGCACCCTGTTCACCACCGGCATCCCCGAGTATTTCTTCCTCCCCCAGGGCCGCCTGCGTCGCAGCATCGAGGGCGGCTACCGCCAGCTCTCGCTCGAGGAGCGCCTGCCCAGCTACTCCTATTCCGGATATCTCGATCCCTCGCCCCACCCGCTGGTCACCGAGGGCCCGCTCAATCTCTATCAGCCCGCGCGCCAGCGCTACCTCCGCCTCACCAATGTCCACCCCGCCATCATCGACCTCGCCCGCAAGGTCTCCGGCGGTGATAACGACCCCTACCGCGCCGCCTCCCGCATCGAGCAGCACCTCAAGACGCAATACGGCTACAGCCTGCAATCAAGCATCTCGAGCGCCGACCCGCTGCTCGACTTCCTGTTCAAGACACGCGCTGGCCACTGCGAGTATTTTGCCAGCGCCATGGCCGTCATGCTCCGCGCCCTGAAGATCCCCACCCGCGTCGTCACTGGCTTTTACGCGTCCCTGCCCGAGCCCATCGGCTCCTGGTACGTCATCCGCAGCACCAATGCCCATTCCTGGGTCGAGGTCTTCATCGATGGCAAAGGCTGGATGGTCTTCGACCCCACACCCAACGCCACCACCAGCCCCAGCCTCTCTCTCACCGCCATGTGGCTGCTGCGCATTCAGGATCGGCTGGTCGTCATGAGCGAAGAGTGGCTTGGTGGCCATGGCGGTTTCAAGCGCCCCACCTTTACCCCTCCCGAGATCGACGCCAACTGGCTGCTGCCCATCGCCATCGTGCCCGCGCTCTGGCTTCTCTGGCGTCGCCGCGCCACGCCCCTACCGGTCACCCACGAGGCCACCATGCTCTATGAGCAATACCTCGCCATCCTCAAGCGTCACCGCGCCCCGGGCCAGACCGCCCGCGAACTCGATGCCGGCGAGATTACCCTGGCCTACGAACGCGCCCGCTTCGCCGAGGACCCCGCGGCCCTCGAGCGCCTCCGCGAGCTCATCCGCCGCCTCGTCAGCCAAGCTTAGCTTCAAGCTCGGCCCACCGCGCATAAAGCTGTTCCACTTCCTGCTCGATGGCATGCAGTTCGGCATACACCTGCTGCACGCGGACATGGTCGGTCACCACCTCGGGCCGCTCTGCCTCCGCCTGCTTGGCCTTCAGCCGTTCCTCGGCGTCCATCATCCGCGCCTCGAGCCCGTCATACTCTCGCTGCTCGGTGTAGCTCAGCTTCTTCTTCGGCGCGGCCTGCGTCGTCGCCGCCACGGGCTTCGCCTTGGCCGCCGGGCTGCGCTTGTTCGAAAGGTCTTCTTCATACTGCGCATAGTCGGCATACAGCGTCGCTCCGCCCTTGCCATCCAGCCCCAGCACATGCGTCGTGATGCGGTCCATCAGGTAACGATCATGCGTCACCAGCACCAGCGCCCCGGGAAAGTCCTCCAGCGACTCCTCGAGCACTCCCAGCGTCGGGATGTCGAGGTCGTTCGTCGGCTCGTCGAGAAACAGCACATCGGCCGGCTCAAGCATCAGGTTCGCAAGCAACACCCGCGCCCTCTCCCCACCCGACAACCGGTGCACCGGCTGCTGCAGTTGGGCCACATCGAACAGGAACTTCTTCGCCCACGCGTTCACATGCACCACGCTGCCCTGAAACACGACACTGTCGCCGTAAGGTGACAACGCTTGCTTGAGTGACATGTTCGGGTCGGCCAGCTCGCGTTGCTGGTCAAAGTAAACCATCTTGAGGTTATCGGCCGGCTTCACCGTACCCGCGTCGGGCTCCATCTGCCCCATCATCAACTTGAGCAGCGTCGACTTGCCGCTGCCATTCGCCCCGGCAATGCCCAGCTTCATGCCCGGCACCAGCACGACATCGAGATTCTCAAACAGCTTCTTGCCACCCAGCGTCTTCGAGAGCTTCGTGCCTTCCACCAGTCGCTTGGTCTGCCGGAATGAGCTCGTGAAGTCGATCGTCGTCGTCGACACCTTCTCACGGTCTTCCATCTCCTTGAGCTCACCGATCAGGGCATGCGCCGAATCGATACGCGCCTGCGCCTTGCGCGTCCGCGCCTTGGCCTTGCGTCCCAGCCACGCCAGCTCACGCCGCACCACCGCCTCAAGCCCTTCCTTGCGCCGCCGCTCAGCCTCAAACCACTGCTCACGCCGCTCGAGAAACTTCGAGTAGTTCCCCTCCACCCGAAACAGCCCGTCCGGATAGACCGCATTGAGCTCAGCCACATGGGTCGCCGTGTTCTCGAGAAACTGCCGGTCGTGCGAGATCAGCACACAGCTAAAGCTCGACTGCGCGAGCGACTTCTCGAGCCACAGGATGCCCTCGAGATCAAGGTGGTTGGTAGGCTCGTCAAGGAACAGCAGGTCCGGCTCGGTCGCCGCCGCCATCGCAATCGCGAGGCGCTTCTTCCAGCCCCCCGACAGCGTCTTCGTCTCGATCTCACCATCAGTAAAGCCCGCCAGTCCAAACCAGGGGCTTGAGCTGTCGAGAAAGTCCTTCACCCGCGATCCCTCGGCAAACACCGGGTCCTGCGGCACGCTGGCGATCTTGAGTCCCTTCTTCGGCGCCACAATACCCCGGTCGGCGTCTTCTTTGCCCGACAGGATCTTGAGCAGCGTCGACTTGCCCGCGCCATTCGGGCCGATAAGCCCGAGGCGCTGGTTGTCTTCAATAGTCAGCGAGACGTTCTGAAACAAAACGGTCGCTCCGAATTGCTTCGAGAGCGACTGCACGGAAAGCAACAAACCCATTCCCTTATAGGTTACCGAGATAAAAATTGCGCGGCTCTGAATGGGTAATCCAGAGCCGCGACCTCATAGAGGTTCAGGGGTTTGGAAGAACCCTCACACTAGAACTCATAGCGGAGGGCAAACTGGAATACGCGAGGCGTGGAGGCCGCGCGGAACTGACCAAACGTCGCCGGCGAGCTCAACGCCAGAGACGCGTCAGAGAAGTAGTGCTGGTTGAACGCGTTGAAGGCTTCCGCCCGGAACTGCAGCGTGTGCCCTTCAAACGGCAGGAAGAACCGCTTACCCATGGCAATGTCCCAGTTCTGCAGCTTGTCGAGACGAACGATAGCGCGCGCCCCGGTCTGACCTGGGTATTGATCCATAAAGCTCGTCACCGACGTCGTCGTCGGGAACAGCGCCGGCTGGCCGTTCTGGTTGAAGCCAACCGTATTCGTGTAGTTGTTCGACTTGGGAACCGCGAGGCTCGACAGCCAGTAGTTGGTGTTCCACACGCCCGAGCCCGAGATGGTCGTTGGCAGCCCCGTACGGAAGCGCATGATCGCCGTCACCTGCCAGCCACCCACGATCTGGTTGACGATCGGGTTGGCTGAGGACAGGAACTTCTGGTTGCGGCCAAACGGCAGCTCGTACACGGTGTTGGCGTTGATGTTGTGGCGGATGTCGAAGTCCGAAGAGCCGCGGAAGGCGCCCGTATCGAAGACATTCTGCAGCACGCCGCCAAACTGGCCAGCGCCTGATTCAGCAGCCGAGCCGTTGTCGATCGAGTGCGACCAGGTGTAGTTGAAGTCATAGCCGAAGCCCTTCTTCAACTGCCGGCGCACCGCAAGCGTCATGCCGTGATAGTTGGCGATGCCAGCGTTCATCCACGCCGGCATGGCCGAGCCTTGCTTCGAGAAGAACGAGTGGCAACCACCAGCCGAGATGCACTTGCCACCACCAAAGCCCGTGACGCGATCGAGCAGATGCAGACCGTCCATGTCGCTGCCGTCGTTCTCCGAGTAGATGTGGTTGAAGTAGTTGGCCGTCGCACTGCCGGGGAAGTAGTAGTCCTTGAGGCCCGGGAAGACGTTCTCGATGAACGGGATCGTCGACATGCGTGAGGGGTTGGCCGCCACCTGCGCCGGAGTCAGGCCGCCTTCGTAAAGGTCGCGGGTCGTCTTGGCCATTTCAAGCCAGGTCTGGCCGCTCTTCGGGTCCTTGTAGCGGCTCATCGGGGTGAAGATGTCGCCCTGGATCAGGTTCTTGCGCGACAAGCGTCCCACGTAGCCGATTTCGATCGTCTGGCCGCCCTTCACCTCGCGAGCATAGTTGAGGTTCAACAGCACCGAGTAGGGGGTCTTGAGATCAGAGAACATGCCGAGGCTCGTGCCGGCCACCGCGAACACGTCCGGAGGCGTGTAGGGGAAGCCGCCCGATGGGGCCGTCGGCAATGCCGGGAAGCTGCCAGCCGCCGTCAGGCGCGGCGCTGAGGTCATGTTGTAGCTGAGCGGGAAGCCCGTGCGCGAAGCAAGGCCGACGCTGCCCAACTGGTCAAACTGCGTGATGAGGTCAGAGCCAAAGCGGTCATAGACCATCGAGGCGCCACCACGGATCACGCCCCAGTTGTTCTTCGAGTAGGCGAAGCTCAGGCGCGGGGCGAAGTTGTTCTTGTCGCGGCCATACCAGGGCGCGGCGCCGTTGGCCGGGCCAGCGAGGCCATACTTGATGGTCGCGTTCGGCAGGGCGTTGCTGAAGATGCCCGCCGCCGAGCCGCCGACGCGTTCGGCGAAGTAGGTGTCGAGCGGCACGGTGGTGTTCACCTGCAGGCCATTGGCTTCGTACGGCACGCCGTAGTTGCCATAGCGCAAGCCGAGCGTCAGGTTGAGGTCACGCGTCACGCGCCAGCTGTCCTGCACGTAGAACTCATACTCGTTCGTCTTGAAGCTGCGCACCTGCGGAGTGCCGATGGCGATCGCCTTACCGGTCTTGTCGAACTGGTAGGTGACGTCAAGGCTGGTGATCATGCCGAGGTAGGTGCCGACCGCGTTCTGCAGCGCGTTCGTGTTGGTCAGCGAAGTGGAGGAGCTGAGGCCGTCGCGAGTACGCAGATACTCGGTGATCGAGTTGGTGATGTCGCTGCCAAGGCCGAGCATCGTGCCGCGCGACATGCTGTAGGTCGGGAACGAAGGGCCGTAGTTGAAGCGGTCGTTCGTCACGAAGCGGAAGTTGATGCCGGTCTGGATGGTGTGCTTGCCCTTCATCCAGGTAACGTCATCGACGATCTGCCACACCGGCAAGATGCGACCGTTGCCGCGGGTGTAGTTGATCTGGTCGCTGAGGCCCGAGAAGGTGACGCGGGGGCCGATGGCGCCCGACTGCTCAAGACCCTGGCGGGTGAGCGAGAGGCTGGCCGAGTTGGTCAGCGTCGGCTTGAGCACCGAGGT
>CAZBTA010000171.1:0-1941 GCA_964494515.1 uncultured Bryobacter sp. | reverse complement strand
GTGCGGGTGACGCCGTCGTTGGTACGGACGGTGATGATGCCGTTCTTGAGGTTCTCGCTCGGCACGGTACGCGTCTGAGCGGCGGCCGAGGCGTCGCGGCGGTTCTCATAGTTGAAGAAGAAGAACACGCGGTCCTTGATGATGCGACCACCGAGGGAGCCGCCGAACTGGTTGCGGATGAGCGCTTCGCGCTTGATGCCGGCGCGATTGGAGAACCAGTTGTTGGCCGAGGTGACCGTGTTGCGGTGGAACTCATAGAGCGAGCCGTGGAACTGATTGGAGCCCGACTTGGTAACCAGCGAAACCTGGCCGCCTGAGGAGCGACCTTGATTAGCGCCCTGGCCGCCGACGGTGACGCGGAACTCCTGCACCGAATCAAGCGGCACCGGCAGCACGGCGGTGAACGCGCCGGCTGACTGGTTGTCGTTGACATCCGCGCCGTCGAGGGTGACGTTGTTCTGGTCGCGACGGGCGCCGAGGACTTCACCCGTCGCGGTGACGCCGGCCTGCAGGCTCAGCAGTTCAACAACGTTGCGGGTGAGCAGCGGCAGTTGGCGCACCTGCGTCTGGTTGAAGGCGTTACCGATCGAGGCGTCCTGCGTATTGATGGGTGGAGCTTCGGCTTCGACCGCGATGGTCTGCGAGACGTTGCCGACTTCCATCTTGAGCTCAGCGGTGGCGGGCAGGTTGACCTGAAGCAGAACATTGGTTTGGAGTAGCGTGGCAAAGCCGGGCTTCTCGGCCTTGATCGTGTAGTTGCCCGGAGGCAACTGGAGGAACTGATAGAAACCAGAGCCATCGGCAATCGCCTTACGGGTGATGTTCTGGGCTTCTTGACTGATGGTGATGACTACTTCCGGCACGATGGCTCCGGTAGGATCCGTTACGCGACCGGACAACGAGGTTGTGGCCTGACCGAAGAGGTTGGCCATGGACAGGAGAGCCCACGCGAGTAGGCAACGAGAGAGAGACATAGACCCTGATCCCCTTAATGGAGTGAGTTTTTGTCCATTCAGCTTGGATGGTTTGAACTGCTATGCGCGAGGCATGGCGCGGAGGGAGCTACACGGGTAGCGATTGTTCGATTGAACCCGAAAATTGGGTTCGTTTCTAATCGAATTTATTTATGGGTTCTGATTCCACATCTTGGCGCGGAGGCGTTCTTCTGTGGTTTTCCGGGTAGTTCTCATTTCCTGAGACACTTCCGGGCCCAGCGGCCAGATGGTGAAGTCACGGAAAGCCAGACGGGTGGGCTTTCCCTTAAGTCCAATTAATGCCTGATGGAGCTCGAGCAGGTGGCCGCGTGACATGGCGAACTCGTGCTCTTCAGGCTGATAGAAGCTGCCGATCGGGTACTCGAGGTATGGCTTGTTGGTCTGCTCGATGTGGCAGCCGAGGATGTGGGTGATGATCTTGCCATCAGTCCAGCGGACGATGCGCTCGATCGACTTTTCGAACTGATCCCAATACGTCACATAGAGGCGTCCGGGATACAGAGTGTCACCGATCAGCAGGAGACCGGTGCGCTTGTCGTAGAAGGCGACGTCGGTGGCGTGATGGCCCGGGATCGGGATGATGTCGAGTTTGCGGCCGCCGAGATCAAGGTAGCCGGTGGATTCGGGCCAACTGTCGAGGTGGAAGGCCTTCTGGATGGTGGGAATGTCGAAGGGAACGAACTCGATGTCGGGGCGGTTCTGGAACTGGGCATCGCCGGCGATGTGGTCGGAGTGGCCATGGGTGTGGATGACCATCTTCTTGATGGACTCGCGGCCCTTGCGCTGGAGCCACTTGGCGACGACCTGATCGTAGACGCGGCTGATGTCGTTCTTGCCAGCGCCGGTATCGATGAGGGTGACCTTCTCGTCACCGAAGATGACGTAGAGGAAGGGTTTCTCGTAGTGCGTGCAGCCAGACTCGCGGAGGATGTAGAGATCGGCGTTG
>CAZBTA010000170.1:0-11438 GCA_964494515.1 uncultured Bryobacter sp. | reverse complement strand
AAGCCAATGGCGGCAAGCGTGGCGAAAGCGAGCGTGAACATGGCGCTGGCCATGGAGGGGCTGCGCGCCTTTTCGACCATGGGGACAAGGCTGTAGAAGAGCGGCTCGAGGCCGCCCATGCGGCCGAGGTTGTAGAGCAGGGCGGCGAGGCCAATGCCGAACAGGGCGCGGACCTCGGGGCGTGACCAATGGGCGCGGATGGCCCAGGTGGCGAGCACGAGAGCGGTGAGGCCGAGAAAGAGGCTGGTATGGGATTCGGCGCCGGGCAGCACGAGCGAGAGGAGCGCGGCGGGGGGATTGGCGTATTGGTCGTGGACGAAGTAGGCGACCTTGTCGCGCCAGGTGACCGGGTTCTCCATGCCAACCCAGCGGACGGCGAGCTTGCCGTAGGCGATGCCGGTGAGGAGCTGAGGCGCGGCGATGAGGCCGCCGATAGCGAAGGTGAGGACGGCGGGGTAGATGCGCAAGGCGATGACGATGCCGAGCGTGCCGAGGCTCATGAATATGGGCAACTGATGGTGGCCGCTGAGCCAGGAGAGGCCGAAGAAGAAGCCGGCCCAGGCGGCGTTGCGCCACGGGGCGGAGGTGCGAGCGCGAAAGAGGAAGGCGAGAACGAGCGGCGCCCAGATGATGCCGCTGAGCATTTGGGGCCAATCATTGGAGCCGAGAAAGCCGAGCAGACCAAAGCAGAGGCCGCCGAAGACGGCCGGGAGGCGGCCGGTGCCGAGCGTGCGGGCGAGGAAGTAGAGGTTGAGCGAGGCAATGAAGTGGAGGAGGAAGAACCACCAATGTAAGACGCCTTCGCGCAGCCAGCCACGGCGGAGGGGGGCGGCGAAGAGGAGCCAGTTGAGGGGATTGAGAACGCCGGGTTGCCCCTGGCCGATGAGGTTTTGGCCGCCCCATTCGTAGGGGCTCCAGAGGGGCAGGCGGCCCGAGTGCCACTCGGAGGCCTGAAACTGCAGCCAGGGGAGGACCTGGGCGGAGAGATCGAAGCCGTTGAGCCAGGTGTACTGGTCGGTGAGGAGGATGCGCCAGAAGGCGAGCACCATGATGGTGAATAGGAGCAGCGGGCCGCTCGAGCGGCTCAATGTGGCCAGGAGTGGTTGAAAACCACCAGTGCGCGAGGGCTGCGGAGGGGGCGCGGGGGTCACAAAAGGTAGTATCTCCAACAACTTAGCCGTTTGGCAAAGGAATTGTTAGGGTAAATAGCGATCGGAGTACGTTATGCGATACCTCAAATTCACGTTTGCCATGTTTGCGATGAGCCTGGCGCCTGGATTCGCACAACAGGACGACGACGCCTCGCGTGGGGTGGCGCGTGTGAGTGTGATTTCGGGTGAAGTCTCGATTCAACGGGGGGATAGCGGAGATCAGGTGGCGGCGGTGCTGAATGCGCCGATGGTGACCGCTGACCGGATGCGCACGGGCGTGGGGGCGCGGGCGGAAGTGCAGTTTGACTTCGCGAATATGGCGCGGCTGGGACAGAACACGGAGATCCGGCTGGCCGAGGTACAGGCGCAGCGGTATCAGGTGAATGTGGCTTATGGGTTGGTGACGTTCCGCGTGTGGCAGAACTCGGATGCCGAGGTGGACCTGAACACGCCGGTGGCGAGCGTGCGGCCGATGCGGCGCGGTGAGTACCGGATGCAGGTGCTTGAAGATGGCACGACGGAAATCACGGTGCGGGATGGCGAGGTGGATATCTATACGCCGCAGGGATCGCGGCGACTGGGGAGCGGCCGGACGTTGATCATCCGGCGGGCGTCGAATGGAGAAGCGTCGTTTGAGACGGTGTCGCAGATTCCGCTTGATAGCTGGGACCAGTGGAACCGTAGCCGCGACAACGAACTCAATGCGTCGCGTAGCCGGCAGTATCTGCCGCAGGGCGTTTATGGTGGTGAACAGCTGGATGCTTATGGGGACTGGACGTATTCGGCTCCCTACGGGTATGTCTGGTCGCCGCGAGTGGCCGCGGGCTGGGCGCCGTATCGCGCTGGCCGCTGGGCGTGGCTGGACTGGTATGGCTGGTCGTGGGTGAGCTACGACCCGTGGGGCTGGGCGCCGTATCACTACGGACGCTGGTTCTATGCGGGCAACCGCTGGTGCTGGTGGCCGGGAGCGGTGGGCGTGCGGCAGTTCTGGTCGCCGGCGCTAGTGAGCTTTGTCGGATTTGGCCGGGGCGGGTTGAGCATCGGGTTTGGCTTCGGCAATGTGGGTTGGGTGCCGCTGGCGCCGTTTGAAACCTACAACCGGTGGTGGGGCCGTGGCTACTACGGTGGCCGCAACGTGAACAACATCACGGTAGTGAACAACGTAAACATCACGAACATCTACCGCAATGCGCGGGTGGATGGCGGGGTGACTTATGTTGAAGCGCAGAACTTCAACCGTGGCGGCAGCTACCAGGCGGCGCGGTCGGCCGAATTGCAGAATGCGGGTGAATTCCGCGGGCCGGTGGGCATCAATCCTTCACGCGAGAGCGTGCGGTATGCAGCTAACGACACGGGCGTGCGTGGTGGTGGATCGTCGATGGGATTCTCGAATCGCGAGGATAGCCAATTTGCGATGCGTCGCCAGGTGGCCGGTGTGGAGCGGGTGCCTTTTGAGCAGCAGATGGGCCGGGGCGGTGGTGTGAGCACGCCGTCGAATGGCGATGGCTGGCGACGGGTGGGCGAGCGCGGCGCTGACGGGTATGTGCAGCGCGGCGGCGCCAACATGGACGGCGTGCGCGGTGGTGGCGCGACGAGTGCTGATGGCTTTGTGCGCAGTGGTGGCGGTGTGCGGGGTGGCGATAACGCCGCGCCGAACGTGGGCCAGCAGGGCGTGCGTGGTGGCGGCATGACCCAGGACGGATTTGTGAGCCGTGGTGGTGGCGTGCGGGGTGGCGAGAGCGCCACGCCGAACGTGGGCCAGCAGGGCGTCCGTGGTGGCGGGATGTCACAGGACGGATTTGTGGGCCGTAGCGGTGGCGTTCGTGGTGGTGATGCGAGCGCGCCGAACATGAGTATGCCGGGTGTGCGTGGCGGGTCGCAGGATGGATTTGTGACGCGCGGCAACGAAGGCGGATCTTCGCGCAGCGGCTGGCAGCGGTTTGGCGATGTGAATGTGAACCCGTCGGGCGTGCGCGGCGGCGGATCGAGTGATGGGTATGTGCAGCGCGATGGCGGCGTGCGCGGCGGTGGCCGTGGCGGCGAGATCGAGAGCTTCACGCCGAACTCGGGATCGCGTGGCGTCGGCGCGCCGGTGGATGTGAGTCCGCGGATTATCCAGCGCGGTGGTGAATCGCAGAACCAGGGATCGACGGATTCGTTTGGTGGCGTGCGCGGTGGCGGTGGGCGGTCGAGTGATTCGGGCTGGGGCTCGTTTGGCGGAGTGCGTGGTTCGGCGCCGCAGATGAGTGTGCCGTCGTATGGCGGTGGTGGCCGTGGATCCGCGCCTGAAATGAGTGCGCCTTCTTATGGTGGCGGAAGCCGTGGTTCGGCCCCGCAGATGAGTGCGCCGTCGTATGGCGGATTTGGTGGTGGCGGACGTGGATCCGCGCCACAGATGAGCGCGCCGTCGGGTGGCGGTGGTGGTGTTCGTGGTGGTGGCGGTGGAGGTGGTGGAAGTGCTGCTCCGTCGTCGAACCAGGGCGGTGGCGGTGGCGGCCGGGGTGGCCGTGGCCGCGGGCAGTAAGCCGCTTTGCAGAGTTTTTTTGAGATCAGCTGAAGCCTCTTAGCTGTTCTCCTCCCTCAGGACCCGCCGGTAGACCTCACTCTGCCGGCGGGATTTTTGTTTTTGTCGAGAGTGGTAACGGTGGGGTGATTCGGGGAAGCGTTGGATGGATTCGGTTGGTGATGAGCGGTTTTGTCTGGCGGGCAGATGAAGGAACCGGAGCGCGGCAGGTCCTGCCAATCGTAAAGCCTCCACGCGATGCGATTGGACCGTGCCGGGCTCCGGGGAATGGTGATGCCGCAGGATCAACTGAAGCACTGGACCGCTAGAAACAGTGCTTCGCGGCATCACCAAGATGGATGTTAAAAATAGCCGGAGCGCGGCAGGCCCTGCCAATCGCAGGACCACAACGTACCTTGCGACTGGACCGTGCCGGGCTCCGGCGTCTGGTGACGTGGCAAACGAACCAATGAACGCGACGTCACCAAGCTGTTGGAAATTGGAACCGGAGCGCGGCAGGTCCTGCCAATCGTAAAGCCTCCACGCAATGCGATTGGACCGTGCCGGGCTCCGGGAGATGGTGCCGCCGCCTGATGAATTGAAACGCTGGACCGCCTAATCCAGTGCTTCGCGACGTCACCAAACTGGTTGTCAGGCCGCGAGCGGCTGATCGTCGAGAAGCGGGTAGGCTTCGGCGCGATCACGCTGGCGGGCCAGACGCTGTTCGAGAGTGGGGAAGGGGATGACCTTGGCCAGAGCCACTTCGCGGGGCGCGTCGACCGGGGCGCCGCTCAGCGTGAGACGACGACCGGCGGGACGGCCGATGTAGAGTTCGACGGCGGCGACCGCTTCCATTTCAAAGAGCGGGGCGAGCCAGGAGAGATCTTCGCCGCGGCGGAGGATCTCGTTTAGCGCGGTGCGCGTCTCGCGGCGGGCGGCTTCGAGTTGCTTTGAGGACAGAGCCTTGCCGAGCAGCGGCACCCAGGCGTTGATGATGCGCGTCTCGCGAGCCAGCAGCTCGAGCAACTGCTTGCGATTGCGCTGCACTTCGCCGATGAACCAGGAGACGTGCTCAGGGTTGTAGTAATCGGCGAGGTCGTGACGGCCGAGGATCCGCAACTGGTTGGAGATGCGGGCGAGGACATCGGACATATCGGTGCGGATGTGGCGCTCGATGGCGTTGGCTGACCAATCGTCGAGCAGATCGTAGTTGTAGACGCCCTTGGTTTTGGGCATGTACAGGCGGCAGGCCAGGTAGCCGATCAGGGGCGCGGTGCGCGTGGTGTCGGCCAGGTTTTCGGGGTTGGAGAACCAGTACATCTGCAGCCAGGCGCGGAGCGTCTTCTGGAGCTGCAAGGAAACGCGGGCGGCCACCTTCATGAAACCGTTCTCGCCATCGGCGGGGACGGCCATCCAGGCATCAGCGGCATTGCCCTGATAATCGACCGACATTTCGATCTGGACCTGATTGGCGAGCACAGCCTGGTCGAGGCCGGTGCGGTACTGGTGCAGAAGCGGCGTCAGCACCGAGGTCAGGGTCAGCGCGTCAAGCGCAACGGAATGTTTGAACTGATCGAGTTGCATCACGAGAATGAAGCTAGCAGGAGGGCAGGAAAAAACCGGGCGGCGAAGTTGGCGATTCGCGGCCCGGTGTGGTTGCTAACGTGATGAAACGAAACGACTAAAAAAAATCTCAAAAAAATTGAGAATTTTTGTGAACGGCTTTTTACGGCCGCGGCAGGATGGTGATTTTCGCCGGTTCGCGGAGCTCGAAGTTGACGACGGATTCCGCTGGAATGACGGCCGCCTCACCACGGGTGGCCATGGCGGTGCCAGTGCCCGCGGCAGCGCCGGCGCCGGCGCCGATGGCCGCGCCCTTACCGCCGCCAGCGATGGCGCCAATGGCCGCGCCAACGCCCGTCATGATGCCGCCACGGACGACGTCGCGCTTGACGGTGGACTTGGCCACGAACTCGGGGCTGGAGGTGACGACCGGGATCTCACCGCCGCCCTCGGGCAGGATGGCCTTGACGGTGAAGGCGATGGAGGCGCGACCTTTGACGCGGCCGCCCGCGTCGGAATCGGTGATAACGCCGCGCACGGTGCTGCCCTTGGGGGCGAGCTCGACGCCGTCGATCGTGATCGGCTCGGCAAGGGTGGCCGTGACGGCGTCACCCGCGCGAGCGGACTTGGTGGAAAGCGTGTTCGTGGTGCGGACCTTGAACTTTGTACCGGCGGGGATGGTGAACTCGCGCGGTTTGGGCGCGGTGGGAGCCACGGGGGCGGCGGGCGGTGTGCCCGTGGCGCCACCGGAGGCCGGGGCTGATTTGGCGGCGGCAATCTCCTGGCGGGCGGCGGCCAGCTGCTGCTCGAGCTGGGAAATGCGCGGGTTGGCCGTGCCAGCGGCTTTGAGATCGTTGATTTCTTTCTCGATGGCGTTGAGCTTTTGCTCGGCGGCGGTGATCTCGGGTGAGGTCTTGCCGCAGCCGGTGAGCAAGAAGCCCGCAAGGGCGAGGGACGAGAGGTACTTCATAGGATAAATGCTCCTCAGGCGAAGGGGCTGCGCTTGAGCGCGTATTCGAGCGCTTCTTTGGGGACCTCGTACTTCGACAGCGCTTTATTGCCGAGGTAGCCGAGGTCCTTGATGCCGATGGGGCTGGTGTAGAAGGCGTCGACGGTCATCTTGCGAGCCCAGTCGAAGAACGATGCACCCACGGCGAGGGGATGCTCGCGCTTGACGGTGTAATCGCTGAACTCCTTGTAGGCGGAGGATTTCTCGTAGACGAGCTGTTCGGCCTTGCGCTCGGCTTCGTAGCTGCCGGCGGCGACGAGCAGGTCGAGCATGGCGGTCTGCTCGGCGGGCTTGGCGGCGGTAAAGGTGGTGTTATAGCGATGGCGCATCTCGGCATCGAGCCAGGCGAGGCCGCCGTGGAAGATGTCGGCGATGGTGTCGTTCTGACTGGCGAGCGTGTCGATGAACTCGGGGGCGCCAGCGTCTTTGGCACTGCCGGAGACGTTGTCGGCCGGGACGATGATCTCGGCGAGACGGCCCAGGGTGGCGAACTCGGCGGCGGTGAATTCCTTGGGCTTGTAAGGGCCTTTGGCTTTCTCCGCGGAGGTTTCGCTATGGACGTGCTGGGCGGCTTCGAGCTCGAGGGCGCCGGTGGCGGTGAGGGCCATGGCGATGCTCTTGAGCAGGGCCCGGCGCTCGAGGGGCGTTTCGATGTGAACGAAGTTAGACATTGCCTTTTTTCATCTCCTCGGCGAGGTAATCGCAGGCGCGCCATGAGAGCGCGTTGATGGTGAGCGTGGGGTTCTTGTCGGGGTTGGAGACGAAGCTTGCGCCGTCGACGACGAAGAGGTTCTTCATCTCGTGGGCCTGACAGTAGCCGTTGAGAACGGAGTTCTTCATGGAAGTGCCCATGCGAGCACCGCCGACCTCGTGGATGATGGTGCCGGGGACGGAGATGCCGTTGGCTTCGCGCTGGGCGGCGCTGAGGCCGGAGACGCGACCACCCATGGCGGTGATGATCTCGGCGAAGGTCTTCTCCATGTGGCGGGCCTGCTTCCATTCGTAGTCGGTCCACTTGAAGTGGAAGCGGAGCACGGGGATGCCCCACTTGTCGACGACGTTGGGATCGAGCTCGCAGTAGGAGTGGATGTTGGGGATCATTTCGCCTCGGCCGGCGAAGCCGATCGAGGCGCCGTAGCCTTCGCGGATCTTCTTCTTCATGTCAGCGCCATAACCGTAGCGGCGAGCGGCGCCGTGATAGGAGCCGATGCCGGGCAGGCCGTAGCCGCCGCCAATCTCGATGTGATAGCCGCGGGGGAAGTCGAGCTTGTTGTGTTTGTCCCAGAGCCACCAGGGCATGAAGAGGTGGGCGCCACCGTTGCCGTCAGTGTTGTACTGCGGCATGCACTCGAGGGCGGGGACGTAGCCGCTGAGGCCGAAGCCGACGGTATCCATGAGGTAGCGGCCAAGCAGGCCGGAGCCATTGGCGAGGCCGTTGGGGAACTCTTTGCTCTTGGAGTTGAGCAGGATGCGCGTGGACTCGCAGGCGCTGGCGGCGAGGATGACAACGCGGGCGCGGATGACGTGTTCGGTGCGGGTGCGCTTGTCGATGTAGAGCACGCCGGTGGCCTTGCCGTTATTGTCGGTGAGGACTTCGCGAGCCATGGCCATGTCGAAGACCTTAAGGCGGCCGGTCTTCATGGCGGGGAAGACCTGGACCTGCGCCGAGCTGTAGGCGGAAGCCGTCTGGCAGCCGCGACCGCACTGGCCGCAGTAGTGGCATGGGGCGCGGCCGTTGGTGGGCTTGTGGATGACGGCGCGGCGATTGGCGATGCAGGTGATGTTGAGCTTGTCGCAGGCCTTCTTGACGAGGACCTCGTGGACGCGCGGGGCGGGGGCGGGCTGGAACTTGCCGTCGGGGCAGGAGGGGACGTTCTCGACCGTGCCGCAGACGCCGATGAACTCTTCGGCCTTGTCGTAATAGGGCGCGATGTCCTGATAGGAGACGGGCCAGTTGAAGCCGAGGCCGTCCTTGTCATAAGGCTTGAAGTCGTACTCGGCAAAGCGGAAGCTCATGCGGCCGTAGTGGTTGGTGCGGCCCCCGAGAATACGCGAGCGGAACCATTGGAACTGGCTGCCCTCGCCGACGGTGTAGGGTTCGCCTTCGAGCTGCCAGCCGCCGGAGGTGGTGGCGAAGAAGCCGAAGGGTTTGCCTTTGCCAAAGTAGGCTTTGCCGCCTTCTTCGGCGCCACGGTGATCGTACTCGTAGGGCATCTTGTGCTCGAGGAACTCCTTGGTGGGTTCGAGCATGGGGCCGGCTTCGAGCAGGGCGACTTTGAGGCCCTTGGCGGTGAGGACGTGGACGGCGGTGCCGCCGCCCGCGCCTGAGCCAACGACTACGGCGTCATAGACTTCCTGGGTGCGCGTATTCTGCTGCATAAGCTCTTATTCGATCACAGAATGATATGCTGCGTTTCGCATGTGGCGCAGTTTTCTGATGGGCTTTTTGCCGTTTGTGGCATGGGGGCAATTGACGTGGCAGACGCTGGCGGGGGAGACGTTTCCCACCAAGGCGTGGCAGCGCGAAGGGGAGATGATTTGCTCGATCGCTGATGGGCCGTGGGCGGACCTGGCGACGAAGGAGAAGTTTCGCAATTTTGAGTGGACTTTTGAGTGGCGGCTCGAGGCGGGCACGAATAGCGGGGTGAAGTATCTGGTGTTTCGCCAGCGACCAAATCCGCAGACGGGCAAGCTGGATCCTGAGGTGCCGAAGGCGTTGGGGCTGGAACTGCAACTGATTGATGATGAGCGGGTGCCGGATGCGAAGGTGTCGCCGATGCGGGCAACGGGGGCGTTGTATCTGTATGCCGCGCCGCCGGAGCCCGTGCGGCTCGAGGTGGGAAAGTGGCACAAGGCGCGGGTGGTGGTGAAGGGGCGCAAGGTGGAGCATTGGCTCGATGGCAAGCGGGTGCTCGCGTTTGATCTTGAAGCAGCGAGCATGCGGCAGGCGATGGCGGCTGAAGAGCGGGCTGATGTGCCGAAGCCGACGGATCTCGATGAGCTCAAGAGTAATCCAGCGAAGGCGTATCCACTGGTGCTGACGCACCACGGCGGGCGGGCCTGTTACCGCAACATGAGCATCAAGCCGCTTCGCTAGGGGTGGGGCTATCGGGCAGGGGCTTGATGGCCAGCACGAGGAACACCGAGAACAGGGCGACGCTCGCGAAGATGGCGAAGATGGCGAGCAGGGGGATCTGGGCATCGCGCAGATGGCCGAAGCCCCAATCGGCAACCCCGCCGCAACTGACGCTGACGAGATTCATTACGCCGTAGCCGGTGGCGCGCAGGTGGGGCCGGGTGATCTGGCAGAGGATGGGCATGTTGTTTGAATCGAAGATGCCCCAGCCGATGCCGAACAGCACGAGGAAGGCGACGGCGATGGCGAGTTGGCCCGTTTGTGGCGCATAGCCAACACCCATCATCGCGATGACGATGCAGGTCATGCCAATGGCGCTCATGTTGATGCGACCACGATTGGAGCGCTGCATCCAGCGATCGGCGAACCAGCCGCCGATGGCGGCCGAGGCAATGGCGGCGATCATCCAGTAGAGCGTGGCCGAGACGCCAGCCTTGCCCTGGCCGATGCCGAACTCGGCCTTGAGAATGGCGGGCATCCAGTCGCGGACGATCCAACCGGCCATGGCGGGCAGCGTGAAGTAGGCCACCATGAGCAGGAAGGAGCGATTGGTGAGCAACTCGCGGAGGGCGCCGGCGGGCGTGCTCTCAACCGTGGTGGGGCGCGCGGTGTTACGCACGAACAGGTAAAGGGGCAGCGCGTAGACGACGCCGATGAGGCCGCAGATCTCGAACATCCATCGCCAGCCGAGATCGGGATTGTCGGCCGCGTAGCCGGAGAAGCCGCCGATGATGACACCGGCGTAAATGCCCATCTGGTGCATGCCGACGGCGCGGGAGCGCGTGTTGCCCGGGTGGTAATCGGCGATGAGAGCGAGGGCGGCGGGGATGTAGCAGGCTTCGCTGATGCCCATGATGGCGCGGATGAGCAGTAACTCGTTGAAGGTGGTGGCAAGGCCGGTGGCGTAGGTGATGGCCGACCAGGCGGCGAGCGAGAAGGCGATGACGTGACGGCGGGAGTAGCGATCGGCAATGTAGCCGCCGACGGGGCTCAAGAAGGCGTAAGTCCACTTGAAGCAGGCGAGGATCTTGCCCCAATTGGCCTCAGAGCCGATGTCGGGGATGTCGTGCATCAGCGAGAACTTCATCGAGCCGAGCATCTGACGATCGAGGTAATTCAGGAGAGCGACGGGAACCAGGAGGGCGACTACGAACCAAGCGTAACGAGAAAGACTTTGTTGCACTTCGGATGAGTGTATCGCTTTACAATCGAAACTATGTCATCGGTTCGTCCTTTTCATATTGCTTTTCCCGTGCATGATCTGAAGCTGGCCCGCGAGTTCTACGGGGGCTTGCTGGGGTGCCCGGAGGGACGCTCGAGCGATGAGTGGATTGACTTTGACCTTTATGGGCATCAGATCGTGGCGCACCTGAAGGCGGGTCATGAGCCGCAGTTGCACCATAACGCGGTGGATAGCCATGCGGTGCCGGTGCCGCATTTTGGGGTGATCCTCGAGATGGGGCAGTGGGAAGCGCTGGCCGAGAAGCTGAAGGCGGCGGGGATTGCGTTCATCATTGAGCCTTACATCCGGTTCAAGGGGCAAGTTGGCGAACAGGCGACGATGTTCTTCCTCGACCCGAGCGGCAATGCGCTCGAGTTCAAGGCCTTTGCCGACGACGCGATGCTGTTCGCGACGGAATAGTTACTTCGCCGCAGCGCTCACGCGCCAGATGCGGTTGCCGGCATCGTCCGCCACGAGCAGCGCGCCCGTCTTGTCGATGGCGACGCCCGCCGGGCGGCCCTGCGCCTTGCCGTCGGCGTTGAGGAAGCCGGTCAGCACGTCGATCGGCTTGGCCTTGTCGTCAGGAAAACCGCGTTCGTTGAACGGAATATAGACGACCTTGTAGCCCGACGGCGGGGACCGGTTCCAAGAGCCATGCTGGCCGATGAACGCGCCATTGGCGAAGCGATCGCCCAGCTTGGCGTTGCCTGCAAAGGCGAGGCCGAGCGAGGCCGTGTGCGGGCCGAGCGCGTAATTGGGCTTCTTCACATATTGCTGAAGGTCCGGGCGCTGGGGCTGCACGCGGTTGTCGGGCAGGCGCCAATAATACCAGGGCCAGCCATAATGGCCGCCGA
>CAZBTA010000169.1:0-11482 GCA_964494515.1 uncultured Bryobacter sp. | reverse complement strand
GCATGGTCAAATCCGCTTACACGCGCACGGCCATCTGGGCGCTGTTGATTAGCTTTCTCATCCCGTACACCGACAACTGGGCTCACATCGGCGGCCTCGCCGGTGGCTTTGTCACTGGCTACGTCGTGGGTCACCCTGCCTTCTCGCAGCCGCGGCAGCAACGCTACTGGAACATTGCCGGTCTCGGCATGGGGTTGTTTGTCACCCTTTGCTTCGTACTGCGGTTGATCGAATCGCTGCGCGCGCTGCGCAGCTAGTTCTCGTCTTCCTTCAGCAGAGCCGCGCGGCCCACACGTTCGCCCTTCAACATCACAAGCGACACCCGGCTCAGCGCCTTGATGTCCTTGAGCGGATCGCCATCCACCACGAGCAGATTCGCGTCCTTGCCCTTCTCGATCGTGCCGATGCGATTCTGCTGGCCGAGCAGTTGTGCGGCCGTCCGCGTCGCGGCCGTAATCGCGCGGTCGGCCGGGATCCCGGCGGCCACCCATAGCTCCAGCTCTTCCTGCACGGTTGGCCCATGCAAGACGAGCATGTTGCCGGCGTCCGTGCCCGTCACCACCGGCACACCAGCATCGAGGACACGCTTCAGATTCGCACCAGCGCGCACCATATCCACCGGCGGGATCACCGGGCTCGCGCCCATCTTCAGCAGCTTGCGCGTCGACGCCAGCAGATCCACCGGCACGGCCTGTTGCAGCAGGCTGTCATCGAGCCGTGAAAAATCCTTCTCGGCCAGCATGCGCGTCGCATCGAACACGCTCAACGTTGGGTCGTAGAACGTCCCCTTGCGCGCCATGGCCGCCAGTAGAGGTTCATCGAGCGGCTCCACCGGGCTTCCATGCTCAATGCCGTCAGCACCGGCTTCAAACGCATCCTTGACGTCCTGCGCCTTGCTGGTATGCACCACCACCTTCAGCCCCCGCGCGTGCGACTCTTCGCAGATCGCCCGCAAGATGCCGAGGTCCAGCCGCTTCATCGGCAGGTTCTCAAACCCGCTCTCGAGCACGGCCTTGATGCCGTCAACGCCACGCTGCTTGAGCGCGGCCACCATGGCGCGCGCCTCGGCGGCATCCTTGGGGATCCGCACAAACTGCGCCTCGCCCGTGGCGCGCATATTGGCCGGCAGGTACTGCAGCATCTGCGTCGGATGCCCACCAGCGGCGGTAAACAGCGGCCCCACCGCATACAACTCGGCGGCCAGCAATTCGCCACGCCGCTGCCGATCGCGCACCTCAAGCACGCTGTCAATCCAGTCGCCCGTGCTCTTCACCGTCGTGATGCCTGAATAGAGATAAGCCTTCAGACGGCGGTCGACGAGCTTCATGTCCTGATACTTCTTCGGGTCCTCGTAGATGCCGCCTGGCGCGCCCAGATGTACATGCGCATCAATCAAACCGGGCAGAATCGTCTTGCCCGCGGCTTCCACTTCAAACGCGCTCAGCGCCTTGGCCTCGGGCGCTTTGCCCTCATAGATCTCGGCGATCTTGCCATCGCGCACGAGCACACTGCCGCCCTCGATCACGCGGCCCGTCGCCGTAAAGATGCGGGCGTTGCGCAGCAGCACGTTCTGCTTGCGCGCGAGCTCGCGTTCGATCGACTTCGTCTTGGTAATGTTCTCCTTGCTTTGCAGATTCCACGCGCCAATCAGAAAGAACGGCGCCAGCACCGCCAACACCCACGCCTTGGCGCGCGGTGGCAGCTTCTCGCCTTTCTCCCAGCGGAAGATCTTGAGAGAGATCAGAGTACAGGCAAGTGTGGTGATCACCAGCGCCGCCACCGGCTTCCAGTTATCCAACAGTGTTTCCTGCTTGAGCAAAATCCCCTGCAGCCCGCTCACCAGATGCGTGGCGGGGATGAACTGCACCAGCGACTGCACCCACTCCGGCAATAGCGACACCGGCATGGTCGCCCCGCTCAGCAGCATCATCGGCAGGTAAAGGCACTGGATAATCACCTGGCCTTCCGCCATGCTGTTGGCCACCGCCGCAATGATGCCGCCCATGCTGCGCATCGCGAGGATCGCCACAATCACAAATACCAGGAAGTCGAGCACATTCGATGGCCACGGCATGCCGTACATCGTCATGCTCAGCACCAGCATCAGAATCACCACTGGCAGATACTGCAGCACGCCCACCACCAGCGAGCTCACCAGAATCGGCAGCGGCCCGGGAGGCGCCACCTTGAAGCGCCGCAAAATGCCGTTCTCACGCTCGGCCACGGCGCGAATGCCACCGCCGAAAAACCCGTTGCCCAGCAAGCCAATCGTCAACACGCTCGTCAGCACCGACGAGATCGTGTTCGTCTCTCGCGCCTTGCCCAGCGTGGCAAAAAGAAAGAAAAAGCCCAGCGGAAACGCGTAGTTGAAGAACAACACAATACGCTCGCGCATCGTCAACCGCAGGTTCGAAAGGATATGCGCCCAGATTGCCTTCATCGTCTACTCCCGCAGCTTCTTTCCGGTCAGTTCAATAAACACGTCTTCCAGTGTGGGCTTCTTGAGCGAGATATCCGTCATCGCGAGCGCATGCGCGTCGATCCACTTCACCATCTCCACCACCGCTCGCGCCGGCTCAAGGCTTGATGTGACCAGCGTTAACCCGTCAGCGCTCACCTGAACGCCCTCCGGCAAAACAAGCGCCCCGATCGGCGCCTCAAGATGAATCTCCACGCGCGTCGCCCCGCCGGTGCGCGACTGAATTTCACGCGGAGTGCCTTCGGCGATGATACGCCCCTCGTCGATGATCGCCACGCGATCACAAAGCCGCTCGGCTTCTTCGATGTAATGCGTCGTCAGGATGATCGTGCGGCGGTCACGTTTGAGCTCTTCAATCAGGCGATGGATCTCATGGCGCACCTGCGGATCAAGCCCCGTGGTTGGCTCATCAAAGAAGACGATCTGCGGGTCGTTGACCAACGCGAGTGCGATCGCCACGCGTTGCTTCTGCCCGCCCGATAGCGTGCTGTAGTAAGCGTTGCGCTTTTCGGTCAATTGCAGCCGGTCAAGCAGCTTCTGCTGGTCCGCCGTTTTTTCGTAGAAGGCCGCAAACAGCTCGAGCGCCTCACACACGCGGATCTTCTCGGGCAGGTTGCTCAACTGCAGGCAGACGCCAATGCGCTCCTTGAGTTCGCGGGTTTCGCGCTCGGGGTCAAGCCCCAGCACGCGCACCTCGCCGGATGTTCGCGAGCGCAGCCCTTCGAGAATCTCGACCGTCGTTGTCTTCCCCGCCCCGTTCGGCCCGAGCAGACCCAGCACCTGTCCCGACTCCACGCGAAAGTCGATGCCACGCACCGCCTCCACGTCGCCGTAGCTCTTCTTGAGCCCTTTCACCTCGATCGCGGGAGCTGCCATAGGCGCCTACTGGCTCTGCAACACTTCGATCATCGCGCGACAAAATGCCGGCAGGTCTTCCGGCTTGCGCGAGGTGACCAGATTGCGATCCACCACCACTTCGGCATCCACCCAGTCGGCCCCGGCATGGATCACGTCATCCTTGATCGCAAAGAAGCTCGTCGCCTTGCGGCCCTTCAGCATGCGCGCCGAACACAGGATCCACGGCCCGTGGCAAATGGCCGCCACCAGCTTGCCCGCTTTGTCGATCTCGTGGACAAAGGTCATTGCGGCGGGATGGCGGCGAATGTGGTCGGGCGCAAAGCCCCCCGGCGCCACCACGCCGTCATAATCTTCCGGGCTCACTTCGGAATACGATTTCTCGGCCTTGGCCGGGTAGCCCACCTTGCTCGGATACGTCTTGCCTGCCTCGGCACCCACGAGGTAAACCTCGGCGCCGGCTTCTTTCAGCCGGTAATACGGGTACCAGACTTCCATTTCCTGATACAGCTGGTCCACCAGCACGGCGATGCGCTTACCCTTAAGTTCCATCTCACCTAGCGTACGCCAAGATTCCCGTAAATGTTCCCTTTTGCGAGCTTCGCGTAGTGGTCAAACACAATTCGCGTGATGTCTTCCACCGGCGATTGCGGCTCTTTGAGAAAGGTGCCCATCACGGCGAGCACAAACGGACGGCCTGGCAGATAGATGATGCCGATTTCGGTGCGCACGCCCGTCAGCTCGCCCACCTTCGAGGCCACCTCCACTTCCGCCGGCACGGCCTTACGCATGTCATCTTTGACGAGCTTCATCATCGCGATCATTCCCTTGCTCGCCGTCTCGCTCACCGCTTTGCCCCGATAGATCAGCTCCACCATCCGCGCCATCTCTTCAGGTGTCGAAACATTTTCCTCGTTTCGTGTTGCGGCCGCCTGATCGAGCATGATCCGCTGCAGGCGCGTGTCGAGAAATCCGAGCTTCGAGCTCGTCTGATTGATGTTCGCCATGCCCGCGCGCCGGATGCACCAGTTCGTTGCCGTGTTGTCGGACGAGGCGATCATCTCGCGCACAATCTCCTCCACGGTCGTCTCCACCGGGCCCTTCTTGAGTCGCTCCTGAAACACGCCGCTGCCCGCCACCGAGTCCTTCGGCTCAAGGCGCACCCGCTCCCCGAAGTTCAGCTGGCCCAACTCACGCAAGCGGAACATCTCGATCAGGATCGGAATCTTGATCGCGCTTGCCTGCGGAAACACCGCCTTGCCGTTATGGCTCCACATGTGGCCGGAGTTGAGGTCAATGGCTGCCACCCCCAGCACACCATCCATCTTCTGGTCATAAGCCTCGATCTTCTGCCGTAGTTTGGCCTCCAGCAGATCGCCCACGGTTTGGGCACCGGCCAAACTGGCCAGCAGAAGGGAGAGAAGGAGACGGATCATGCGCAGAATCTTAGCACACTTCACTCATATTTTCTGCATGACCATTCGATGACAAGTACTACGTTCCAAGTTTTTTACATTTTTATTTCGTTTATTTTCAATGGTTTATATTATTTTTTTAGCAGTCACCGCACGAGTGTGCTAAATCTATGGGTGTGAAGACGCGCCTCGCGTCTGCATAATCAAAATTCAAATCGATGGAGGTTGTCCACGATGAACATCCGCCCGCTGTATGACCGTATTGTGGTTAAGCGCCTGGAAAATGACGTCGACATGGTGAATGGCTTGTACATTCCCGACTCGGCCAAAGAAAAGCCCCAGGAAGGGGAAGTTGTGGCTGTCGGCAAGGGCAAGCGCCTCGAAGATGGCAAGGTTGTTGCTCTGGACGTGAAGCCCGGAGACCGCATCCTCTTCGGCAAGTACTCTGGTTCTGACATCAAGTTGGACGGCAATGAGTACCTGATCATGCGTGAGGACGAAGTCCTCGGCATCCTGGAAAAGTAAAGGCATTAGGAGGAACAGAAAACCATGCCCGCAAAGCAGATTGTTTACGCAGAAAATAGCCGCCAGGCGATCCTGCGCGGCGTAAACCAGCTGGCTGACGCTGTTAAGGTCACCCTGGGCCCCAAGGGCCGCAACGTCGTTCTCGAAAAGAAGTTCGGCGGCCCGACGATCACCAAGGACGGCGTCACCGTCGCCAAGGAAGTTGAACTCAAGGATCCGCTCGAAAACATGGGCGCCCAGATGGTCCGCGAAGTGGCCTCCAAGACCAGCGACATCGCTGGCGACGGCACCACCACCGCCACCATCCTGGCCCAGAGCATCTTCCGTGAAGGTGTGAAGCACGTTGCCGCTGGCGCCAACCCCATGGCCCTGAAGCGCGGTATCGACAAGGCTGTCGAAGTCGTTGTCAAGGAAATCGAAAAGCAGGCCGTCAAGGTCACCTCGGACGAGAAGATCGCCCAGGTCGGCACCATCTCGGCCAATGGCGACACGGAAATCGGTAACACGATCGCCGAAGCCATGAAGAAGGTCGGCAAGGACGGCGTCATCACGGTTGAAGAATCGAAGACGATGCACACCGAACTGCAGACGGTTGAAGGTATGCAGTTTGACCGCGGCTACCTGAGCCCCTACTTCATCTCCGATCCGGACCGCATGGAAGCCGTGATGGAGAACCCCTACATCCTGATCCACGAAAAGAAGATCAGCAACATGAAGGATCTCCTCCCGCTGCTCGAGCAGATCGCCCGTTCCGGCGCCCCGCTCGTCATCATCGCGGAAGAAGTCGAAGGCGAAGCGCTCGCGACCCTCGTCGTCAACAAGCTGCGTGGCACGCTGAACGTCGCCGCCGTCAAGGCTCCTGGCTTCGGTGATCGCCGCAAGGCCATGCTCGAAGACATCGCCATCCTCACCGGTGGCAAGGCCATCATGGAAGAAACCGGCATCAAGCTCGAAGGTGTCCGCCTCGAAGATCTCGGCCGCGCCAAGCGCATCGTGATCGACAAGGACAACACCACCGTCATCGATGGTTCCGGCGACGCCAAGGGCATCGAAGGCCGCATCAAGCAGCTCCGCGCCCAGATCGAAGAAACCACTTCGGACTACGACCGTGAAAAGCTGCAGGAACGTCTGGCCAAGCTCGCCGGCGGTGTTGCGGTGATCAAGGTCGGCGCTGCCACCGAAACCGAAATGAAGGAAAAGAAGGCTCGTGTCGAAGACGCTCTGCACGCCACCCGTGCGGCCGTCGAAGAAGGCATCGTGGCTGGTGGCGGCGTTGCGCTGCTCCGCGCCTCGGCTGCCCTCGCTGAGCTCAAGCTCGAAGGCGACGAAGCCATCGGTGTGTCGATCATCAAGCGCGCCTGCGAAGAGCCGGTTCGCCAGATCTCGGGCAACGCTGGTTTCGAAGGCGCCACGATCGTCGAAAAGATCAAGGCCAGCTCGGACGCCTCCTACGGCTTCAACGCCGCCAAGGGCACGTTCGAAGACATGATCGCCGCCGGCGTCATCGACCCGGCCAAGGTCACCCGCTCGGCTCTGCAGAACTCTTCCTCGATCAGCGGCCTCATGCTGACCACGGAAGCCATGATCTGCGAGATCCCCGAAAAGAAGGCTGCGGCTCCGGCCGGCGGCGGCCACCACGGCCCCGAAATGGACTACTAAACAGTAGCCCGGCAGCAATGCTCAAAAGCCCACCGGTTCGCCGGTGGGCTTTTTCTTTTTGTCAGGCCCTGCCCTTAAACTGGTTATCCATGGCCATCCCCGCTGTCCAAGCCATCCTGTTTCCTCTGCTCCGACTCATCGCCGACCGCGGCCCCATGCCCATCACGCAAGCAATCGAGCCTCTCGCCACGTCATTTGCCTTAACCCGGGAAGACCTCACCGAACGACTCAGCAACGGCCAGACCCGCTTTCAAAATCGCGTTTACTGGGCCATTGTCAATCTCAAGAAGACGGGCCTAATCGACAGCTCCGCACAATCCATCCTCGCCATCACAGAAGCGGGCAAATCGCTTCTCACCCAACACTCCTCAAGCAGCATCGAGAACGAAACGCCAAGCCTGACTCCCATTGAAGCCATCGAGCAGCAAATGGCCCTCCTCAACGACTCGTTGCGCCGCGAGCTGATCGACAACATCCTCGCAATGCCGCCGTCATTCTTCGAAAAGCTGGTACTCGATCTGCTGTGCGCGATGGGCTACGGCGGTGGCCGCGCGGATTCCGCCCTACTGCACGGCGGCCCCGGCGATGGCGGCATCGACGGCATCATCAAGCAAGACCCACTCGGCCTCGACAACATCTACATCCAGGCCAAGCGCTGGGCGCTCCATCGCACCGTTGGCCGCCCCGATGTCCAGGCCTTCGCTGGCAGTCTTCTTCACCATCACGCCACCAAAGGCATCTGCATCACCACCACCTCGATCTCAAACGAAGCCTGCGCCTACGTCACGACTATCGCCCCACGCATCGTGCTCATCAATGGCAACTCCCTCGCCGACCTGATGATCCGCCACAATGTCGGGGTCATCGCCGAGCAAACCTTCGTCGTCAAGCGCCTCAACTCCAACTACTTCGCCCTCGCCTAAGCGTCATACTGAGACTTGACCCTCACCGACTTCCTCGCCCACCTCAACACCCACAAATCCGCCATCGAGCACGACCTCGGCATCTCCCGCTATCCCTATCAAACTCTCGACAACTGGCAGCGCCTCGCGGACCTCTTCACCGCCGCCGGCATGACCTGGCCCGCCACCCTCAGCCAGGGCGACATCCTCGACGTCGGCTGCGGCGATGGCGATCTCGGCTTCTACTTAAGCCACCTCGGCCACCGCGTCGACCTGCTCGACTATCGCGAAACCAACCAGAACCAACTCCGCATGGCCGAAGCCCTCGCCTCTCGCCTGCCCGGCAATCACTCCGTCCTCAGCACCGACCTCGACCGCGGCCTCAACCGCTTCGATCGCTTCTACTCCTTCGCCATCACCCTCGGCCTCCTTTACCACCTGAAGAACCCCTTCCTGCTACTCGAAGACCTCGCCACCGTTACCAACTACACCGCCGTCAGCACCCGCATCGTCGATAAAGCCGTCCTGCCCGACAAGACACCCGGCGCCTATCTCGTCACCGATAACGAACTTGGCACCGACAACACCAACTACTGGTTATTCAACTCCGCTGGCTTCCGACGCCTTGCCGAGCGCAGCGGCTGGCGCGTACTCTCAAGCATCCGCTTCGGCGCCACGCGCGCCGGCGACACCAATCGCCACGACGCCCGCGAAGCGCTCCTGCTCGCCAGCAAATTCTCTGTCTTCCCCGACGCCCGCATCCGCAGTGGCCTCCACCGCGTCGAGTTCTCAAGCTACCGCTGGACCCATCCACGCTTCGAGATCGAACTCCTCAAACCAGCCACCACGCTCGCCCTCGACTACTACCTGCCCGACAACATCGCCCCCGGCCACCGCATCCAGCTCAATGGCGAAGATCTCACCCCCAAGCCCATCGCCGACGGCTTTCGCGTCGAGGCACACCTCTCCCCCACAACGACTTCGTGTGTCATCGATTGCCAGCACTCCAGCTCGCGCCTCGCGGACGCGCGTCCCCTCGGCGTCGTGCTTAAGCTTGACGGCGCCCAGCCGCCGGTGCGGCTGCTTCCGTCGCCGCGCCGCTAACTTCCTGCACCTCTTCGAGCGAACGCCGCAAGTGCGCCTCGAGTAGTCGCGCCGCCCCCTCGGCATCGCGCTTCTGACATGCCTTCAGGATCTGCCGGTGCTCCCGCAGGCAATCGGGGCCATAGCTCTCTGGCGAAAGGTAAAGGTAGTAAAACCGGTTCACACACCCGCGCAGATTCTCGATCAGCGTCAGCGTGCGCGGTTGCTTCGATGGCGCATACAGCGCCGCGTGAAACTCCTGATCAATCCGCGACCAGTCCGCCCGATTCGCCACGCTCTCCAGTCGCGCCAGCAGGCTCGCGCACAGCTCAAGGTCGGGCTTGGTAAAGTTCGGCACGGCCAGCTTGATCGCGTAAGTCTCAAGCAGGATGCGCAACTGAAACACCTCGCGCAATTCCTCCACCCCGGGGTTCGACACAAAGGCCCCCCGGTTCGGATACAGGTCTACCAGACCTTCGCCTTGCAGTTGGCGCAAGGCATCGCGCACGGGGATGCGACTGATCCCAAACTTGGCGGCCAGTTCTTCCTGCTGCAACTGCTGGCCGGGGCGCAGCTCATTGCGGTAAATGGCGTCTCGAATGTACTCAGCAACGACTTCAGGGGCGGTGCGATATTTCAGTTGCAACGCCACAAGTTTATCAGACCATTCCCCTGACATTGCGTCATGGATATTGTATACATGTATACAATCCTGCTATCCTGAACCCATGGCAAACTCCGGAGCCCTCGTCGCGCTCGCTACCGCCCTCATCCTCTGGTCGCTCACCTTTCCCCTGGTCCGCGCCATGATTGGCGAGGTGCCCGTTGAAGTCATCCTCACCCTGCGCTTCACGCTCGCCGCGACCATCCTGATCGGCGTCTGGCTCTGGAAGCGCCCCGAGTTGCCCAAAGGTCGTGACTTCTGGCTCGCCGCCTTCAGCGGCTTCTGCTGCGTCACCGGCTATCAGTTGCTCTCGACGCACGGCGTCAAAACAGTGGCCTCCGGCCCGGCCAGCGTGCTGGTCGATACCATGCCCATCTTCGCCACCCTGCTCGGCGTATTCATCCTCAACCACCGCCCCAAATGGCGCACCTGGACCGGCCTCGCTGTCGCCATGGGTGGCGCCACGCTGATCGCCCTCGGCGAATCCGGCGGCCGCCTCGAGTGGAACCTCGGCGTCGCCCTCCTGCTTTCAGCCGCGCTCATCTTCAGCTTCGGTACGGTTGCCCAGAAGCCCCTCATGAAGCGCTACGATTCGCTCGGCGTCACCGCCGTCAGCTTCGCCGCCGGCGCGATTGGCATGCTCCCCTTTGCCCCCAATCTCGTCACCACCACGCAGCAGTTGCCCCTGCGCCATCTGCTCACCATCGGCTTTCTCGCCATCGGCCCCGGCGCCCTCGCCTACGGCCTCTGGGGCCACGCCCTCTCAAGGCTCCCCGTCGCCAAGGCCTCGGCCAGCCTGCTGCTCATCGGCCCGCTCACGTTTCTCGTCGCCTGGCTCTTCTTCAACGAAGTGCCCGCCCAGCCCAGCATTCTCGGCGCGCTCATCGCCTGCGCCGGCGTCTGGTTAGTACACTCCGATCAACACCACGAAAATGTCGCACCTGGCACAGATTAACGTCGCAAAAATGCTCGGGCCCATCGACGGCCCCATCATGAAACCCTTCGTCGACCTGCTCGCGCCCGTCAACGCGCTCGCCGAATCGAGCCCCGGTTTCGTCTGGCGCGACAAGACGCCATCCGGCGACAACACTTCGGTCCGCATTGACGAGGACCCGCTCTGGATCGTCAACTTCACCGTCTGGGAAAGCCCAGCTCACCTCGAGGCCTTCGTCTACAACGGCCTGCACAAGTCAACGCTCGCGCGCCGCAAGGAATGGTTCGAACTCCCCAAAATCTCCCACTACGCGATGTGGTGGATCGACGAGGGCACCATCCCCACGCTTGAAGAAGCGCTCATCCGCCTCAAGCACCTCCGCGAGCACGGCGAAAGCGACTACGCCTTCACCTTCCGCCACCTGCGCCAGCGCTAGCCGCCAATGGCATACATCGGCCGCGGCGGCGGCACAAACTGCGTCGCTCCGATCTCATGGCCAATCCATTTGCGCATCAGATTCTCACGAATCGCCGCCTCCACCCCCGCGTCATCCCCACTACGCAGCAGCGCCTTCACATCCATCTCTTCCACCGCAAACAGGCAATAACGTAGCTTGCCATCCGACGTCAGCCGGATGCGATTGCAGTTGAGACAAAACGGCTTGCTCACACTCGCGATAAACCCCACCGTCCCCTTGCCATCCCGATAGCGAAACTCCGTAGCCGGCGCGCGCGGATCCTGATCCGGCACCGCGTCCATTTCGCCAAACTCACCCCGCAGCCGCTCCAGCATCTGATCCATCGTCAGCACCTGCGTCTTGTCCCACAGCCCCTGGCTATCGAGCGGCATGAACTCGATGTACCGGATCTCAATCCCCCGCTCCCGCCCAAATCGCGCCATCGGGATCACATCCTGCTCGGTCACGCCCTTCACCGCCACCACGTTCAGCTTGATCGGGCCAAACCC
>CAZBTA010000168.1:0-11489 GCA_964494515.1 uncultured Bryobacter sp. | reverse complement strand
CGCCCCGTCGGGTCCACCGCCGGCACGGCCAGCCGCGCCATCGCCTCCTCCATAGACTTCGTCGGCGCCTCACGGCACAGGTCCCACTGCTGCGCCAGCGGATAGCCACCCACCACTAAAAAGTCCCGGCTCGCGCTCACCCGGCAATGCCCCGTCCCACACGGCAACACCGCCAGATCCCCCGCCCGCACCACCACCTCACGCCCAATCGGGGCCTCACCACCCAGCAGCAACTTCGCCTCTCCCGCCGCAAAGCCCAACACCTCATGCGCCGTCGAATGGTAGTGGTGAAACGGATACACGCCATTGCGCCACTGCGCCGGCCAGCCGTTGCGCGCAAGCAATGCCTCCATCGCCCCGGCCATGTCCTTCGTTCCGGCCTCAAACAACCCGCGATACAGCAACACCGGCAATCGCGGATGATTCGGCACCCACCCATTGCGCGGCAACAGAAAGGCCTCCGGCTCTCGTCCGGCGGCCCATCCATTCAAAGCAAGCATCGCGGTCACCTCACGGCGTCTCATGCGTGCTCTATCTTAGTCCACTTCACCAGCTTCAGATCCTGCACAAAGATCGCATAAACCACCGGCACCAGCACCAGCGTGATCACGGTCGATACCGTCAATCCCGCAATCTGCGTGTAGCACAGCGGTTCCCACAGCGGCCCACCGTTGCGGGCGAGGGGCACCAGGGCAATCACCGTGGCGCCCACCGTCACCAGCACGGGACGCAGGCGGAGGATCCCCGCGTCCAGCAAAGCCTCGCGCAGTGGCGCGCCTTCTTCGTGCTTCTCTTCAATGAAGTCAAACAGCACGATGATGTGGCTCACAATCACGCCAATCAAACTCGCCACACCCAGGAACGCCATAAACCCGAACGGCGCGCCCATGATCGCCAGGCCCACCAGTGCCCCACCGATCCCAAACGGGATTGCGGCAAACACAATCAACGGCTTGATCGCATGGCGGAACTGGATCACCAGCGCAAAGAAGATCGCCAGCACCGAGATCGCCATCACCACCGCCAGCTGGCCAAAGCCCTTCATCTGTTCCTTGAACTCGCCAGCGATCTCAAACTTCACGCCCGCCGGCAACTGCGCCGCAATTCGGTCAATCTCCGGCTGCGCTGCCTCAAGCACCTCAGAGGGCAACTTGCCCGCCACCGGAAAACACATCACCGTAATCGTGCGGAACTGTTGATACCGGCTGATCCGCGCCGGCTGCATCTTGTACTCCAGCTTCGCCACCTGGCTCAGCGGAACCTTCGCCTCGCCATTGTTGGCGTAAACGTACACCTGATTCAAATCGTTCAGCCGCGAGCGCTCGTCCATGCGCAGCTTCAGCATGATGGGCAGCGTGCGGTCGCCCTCGCGATAGGTGCCCACCTGCGCACCGCTCAACGCCGTGCCCAGTGAGTTCGCCACATCCGCTCGCGTCAGACCGGCCTCGAGCAGTCGCTGGTCATCGACCTGAATATCCAACCCCAGGGCGTCATTGCCCCAGTCATCACGCACGCGTGCCGCAATGCCCGTCGCCTCAAGCGCCAACCGCAGCTTGCCCGCCTCCGCTCGCAGCACGTTCACATCGGTGCCCGACAGGCGCAGTTGCACCGGCACGCCCACCGGCGCGCTCGTCTCAAGCCGCCGCACATCGATCAGTGCCCCTGGCACTTCCGTCGTCAGCGCCTGCTGCCACAACGGCAGCAACCGGTCCGTCTCAAACGAATCCGACACCTGCACCAGAATGTGCGCATAGTTTGTCTGGTTCGGCTCCGGGCTGCTCGACAACCAGTAACGCGGGCCCCCACCACCAACCCAGGAGGTCAGCGATTTCAGCTTGCCGTTCTGCTGTTCGGCCACGCGGCGGATCACATCCTCGGCCTTCGCGGTGGCGCGCGCCGTCGCGCTCAACGGCGCGTCTTCCGGCAGCCAGACATCCACAAACGACAGGTATTGCCGCTCAAACGGGAAGAACTGCTGCTTCAGCGTACCGCCCACCCGGAACGAACCCACCACCAACAACGAGGCCAACCCCAACACCAGCCAGCGATGATCAATCGCCCAGCCACCCACCTTGTAATACCAGCCGCCAAACCCGCTCACCCGCCGCTCTTCAATCGTCTTCTCCGCCTTCGGCCGCAGCAGATAGTGGCCAAGCATCGGGATGAACGTCATCGACACCAGTCGCGACGCAATCAGCGCGCACGTCATCACAATCGGCAGCGTGTAGAGAAACCGGCGATTGTCACCTCCCAGCATCAGAAACGGCAGGTAGCTCACAATGTTCGTCACCGTGGCGAACAGAATCGCCCGCCCCAGCTTCGTCGGCCCTTGCCAGGCGGCAAACATCCGCGGCCTGCCCGCGGCGAGTTCGCGCTTGATCGCGTCTCCGGCCACCACCGGGTCGTCCACCAGCAATCCCAGCGCAATGATCAACGACGCGATCGACACCTGCTGGATGTCAATGCCCAGCAGCTGCATCATGCCAAACGTCATCGCCAGCGTAATCGGAATCGCCAGCGCCATCAGCAACGCCGAGCGCCATTCCCAGAATCCGATCAGCGACACCAACACCACCAGCGCCACCGCTTCCCACAAGCTGCGCATGAACAGGTCGACGTTCTCGCGCACCTGCAACGGCTGGTCCGACGTGCGGTCCAGCACGACGTCCGCTGGCAGCAGTGCTTTGATCTTGGTGAGCTCGGCGTTTACCTGCTCGTTGAATTGCTGGATCTGCATCCCCGAGCGCATCTGAATGTCGAGCGTCACCGCCCGCGCCCGTTGCCACTGCCCGCTTGCATCCTTCCACTGGTGGTAGTTCAGAAATCGCGCCGGGCTCTCGTAGCCGCGCTCAATGGTCACCATGTCGCTCAGGCGCACCGGGGCGCCGCCATTCGGCGCCGGCAACAACAGGTTGCCGATCTCGCGCGGGGCGCGAAAGTCAGCATTCGCCACCACATTCACCACCCGCGCGCTGCTTTCCACCTGGCCACCAGCCAGCAGGTTCGACCTTGCGTTCAGTGCGTCGCGCAACGCTCCAGCGCGCATCATCGACCCGCCCCAGCGCTCCTGCGAGTACGTCAGTTCAATCTGTTCGCCCAATACCGCCGAGCGGTTCACCTTGCCCACCATGCTCAGCGTTTTCAGATTCTTCTCGATCGTCTCGGTAAAGCGATCCAGCTGTGCATAGGTATACTTCGGGCCCGCCTGCCGCGCCAGGGCGGCGCTCCAGTCGCCTTCACCCACAAACACCGGTGCCCACACGTCGGGGTGCAATTCGGCACGGTTCAGCCGCTCGCTCAGCATCCGCTCCACCACCGGCCCAAGCGGCTTGTCCCCTTTGCCCGCAATGGCCGTAAAGCCATCACCAGCGATCACCCGCGCACCGCTAAGCGTCCCGCCGTCGGCGAGCCACTGGGCGATCTGCCGCGCCAGTTGCCGCACTGCCGTCGGGTCAAAGCTTCGGGCATGCGGCCACACCACCGCCCGCTCCCCTTCAGCCACCGCGGCGCGAATGGCCTGGCGCCGCATGTTGATCTCACCGTCGTCCACCCGCGGGCTCGCCACCGTCAGCATCAGCGTCGCCGTATCGCCAAAGTCCTTCACATACTGCAGCGGCAATGCGCCTTCCGGCAACGTGACATCCTTCAGCTTTTGCGAGAGGTCATCAAGCTCCTGCCCGCTGTTGTTCACTTCCTCGTCAATCGTCGCGAAGATGTAAGCCACGCCCTGTTTGGTGGTCGACTTGATGTCGGTCACCTTTGCGTTCTGCGCAATCTTCTCTTCCACCTGCTTGGTGATCAGTTGTTCGATGCGCTCGGCCGGCATGCCCGGCCAGGTGGCGATCACCAGCGTGTCGCGCACCGGGATCTCAGGGTCCTTGCGCTGCGGCATCTTGGTGTAACCGAAGACGCCCCACACCAACACGCCCAGCAATGCCGCCCAGGCTACCTGCGGCGTTTCCACAAAGTAGCGCGCGGTATTGTGCTGTTGGTCGAGATTCGGATTGTTGTGGCTCATTGCGCTTAGTACCTCACCTCATCACCGGCCTTCAGGCGCGGCGCGCCATCGGCCACAATGAGTTCGCCCTCCGCAAGCCCCGTGGCAATCGCCACCATCGACCCCTGCGTCGCCCCGAGCGTTACCGTGCGCGCCACCAGTCGCTGCTTGTCAATCGCCATCACGGCAAAGCTGCCTGCTTCGCCCCGGCGCACCGCTCGCAGCGGCACCGCGGGCATGTCCCTGCGCGGCGCATTCTCGAGCGCCACGTTGCCCACCATGCCTGCCTTCACCTTGATGCCGGGGTTGTTGATGATGCCCTGCACGCGGAACAGGCGCGTCGCTCCATCCGCCACCGGCGCCACCGAGGTCACCCGGCTCGTAAACGTCTGCCCGTCGAGCGCCTCAAAGCGCACCTTCACCGCCGTACCCACTCCAAACCGGTTGAGCGCTACATCCGGCACACCAAAGTTCACCTTTACCTGGCGCATGTCCGCCAGCACATAAGCCACTGTTCCGGCGCCGACAGTGGAACCCTTCTCCACCCGCCGTGCCACCACCACGGCCGCAAACGGCGCCACGATTCGCGTGTCACCCAGCGGCACCGCGCTCTCATCACGCACCGCGCGTGCGGAGTTGATGCGGGCTTCAAAGCCCTCCACGTTGCGGCGCGCCGCCTCGAGCCTCGCCCGCGCCCCTTCAGCCCGGGCCTTGACGCTGTCCAGCTCGGCGCGCGTCATCGCCTGCGCGGCAAACAGCGCCTCGCCCCGTCGCAAGTCCGCATCAGCCTGCGTCACCGCCGCTCGCGCTTCGAGCACTTGCGCCTCAGCGCTACCCTTGGCCGCCAGCATGTCGCCTACCTGTGCCTCGGCCGACCGCAGGCGTGCCTGATACTCGGTAACGCGCAACGAAGCCAGTACGGCCCCGGCCGGCACCGTGTCGCCCGCCTCGAGCGGTCGCCCACCGTTCTGATACAGCGAGGTCACCTCACCACCCGTGCGGAAGGCAAGTTCCACCTGTGCCACCGGCTCCGTCATTGCCGAGTAGGTGATCTCCTCCACAAAGGGCAGCGTCGCCACGCGATAGGGCTCAACGGGCGTTGCCGCTGGCTTGGCGTCCGCCGCCACCTTCTTCTCGCTGCAGGCGCCCAGCAGCAGCGCGCCAGCCAGCGTGGCGCTCAAGTACAAATTCCGGTTCATTATTCGACTCCCATCGCGAGTTGCAGATTCGCCCATGCCGTACCGCTCGCCGCCATGGCGCGAGCTTCTCTCTGTCCTGCTTCTTCCCAGGCCGTTTGCGCTTCGAGAACGCTGCGCAACAGCGCCACCTGGTTCTCATAGCGTTGCTGCGCAATGCGCAGCGTCTCACCCGTGGCTGCCTTTTGTTGCCGCGCCACGTTCAGATCGCGCTGCGCGCGCTCCCATTCACGCCAGCTGCGGCGCGCCTCGGCGGCTGCTTCCTGCTCCAGTTGCTTCACGCTCAGTTGCGCCTGCCGCTGCTGCTGGGTCAGCCCCACCGTTTCCTGCTTTTTGCGGCCCCAGTCAAATGGCTCCCACTTGAAGTTCAACCCCGCCAGCCACGCCTGCCGCGGCAAAATGCCGCCCGTGTTCAAAAACCCGTAATGCGTAATCGCAAGGTCCACATCCGGCACCCATTCCCACTTCTTCGATTCGATCGCCACCCCGGCCTGCTCAAGCTTGAGCCGCGCCTCACGAATCTCCGGCCGGTTGCGCACCGCCGCCGCCACGGCTTCTTCGGCGCTGGCGGTGGCAACCGTCGGCAGCGTCGAGGTCAGCGCAAACCGCGCCTCGAGCGGCTCGCCGAGCCACAGGTTTAGCTGCTCCTGTGCATTGGCGATATCGGCCTCCAGTTGTGTCCGATCCGCCTCGGCCCGCGCCAGCCGCGCTTCCGCTTCCGCCGCTTCCACGCCAAGGGCCACGCCCTCGCTCACACCCTTCTTGGCCAGCCGCAGAATTTCACTCGCCGCCTTTGTCTGCGCCTCGAGCGTCGCCCGCGACGCCTCAAGCGCCACAATCTGGAAGTACAGGCTGCGCACCTGATTCACCGCCCGCTGCACCGTCGTCTCCGCCGTCGCCTCGGCCGCCTTCGCGTCCAGCTTTGCGCTGTCGATGCCAAGCCCGATGCGCTTCTGTCCAAGCAGCGGTAACGCCGCCTGCGAGGTGGAAAACCCCGAAACCGATCGGGGAATCGCCACCGTGTCCTGCTGGGGAATGGCGATCTGTGCCCGGTTGAGCAATGCCCCCACCTGAACCTGTGTCGAGAGCACCGGCCATCGCCGCGTCTCGGCCACCTTCACCGCCGCCTGCCGCGCCACCACCGCCGCCCGCGCCTGCAAAACCTGCCGGTTTTGGCTCCCTACCTTGCTCACCGCCTGCTCAAGCGTCAGCTCCGAGGCCATGAGTGGCATCGCCAGATGCAGGGCCAATTTCAAATACAACCTTGTATCCACAATCAGCACTGTAGCCGGAATCCGGATCCATGTCAATATCCAAATACGCTTGTGTATTTGAAAACACTGTTATATGCTTGACCGTGATGCAGTCAGCAGTACGCATGAGAATGACCCGGGACGAGAGCCGCGCCCTGACGCGCGAGCGGCTTCTGGACGCCGCTCACGAGCTCATCATCCGCAAAGGCGTGGAAGCCACATCGATTGAAGAAGTTACAGAGCTCGCCGGCTACTCGCGCGGCGCCTTTTACTCGAATTTCGAGACCAAAGAAGACCTCGTCTGCGCCCTGATCGAGCGCGATATGGCCCGCGTCAATGCCGAGCTCACCGAGCTCTACAGCCTTCCGCTCACCCCTCAGGAACGGCTCCAGAGAACGCGCGATTACTACATCGAAGTCTCGAGCGACCCCAAAACCTGCGTCTTCTGGATGGCAATGGAGCTCTACGCGCTGCGCGACCCCCAGGCGCACTCTCGCGTGGTCGAGCTGCTCTGGCAGGATCGCCAGAACGTGGTCAAGTTCGTCCGCATGACGTTTGCCGAGCAGGGCAAAGAGCCGCCGCTGCCTGTCGAGGTCATGGCCTTCGGCCTGATCGCCTATACCCAGGGCCTCGCGCTTTCAACGCGTGTCCATCCGAACGAGATCACCACCGAGCAGGTGCGCCAGTCTCTGGGGCTCTATTTTGACCGCATGATCGGCTAGGCCATCGCCGGGTCGCTCAGGCCGATGCGCCCCGTCTCCACACGGCCGGCAAAGCGCCGGGCGAACTTCTCATGGCCCTTCAGCCGCACCGTAAAGTCGTACCAACAGGCGGACTTGCTTGCCGGCACCACGATCTTGCGCGACTTGCCCGCCGCTACCTTGTAGCTGGCCTCGAGCAGCGTGATCTCAACCGGCTCCGGCCCGGGGTTGGTCACCACCACTGCCACATCGCCCTTCGCGGTGAGGTACTCGGTGGCCAGCTCGAGCGCCGGCTCCTTGCCCGTGCCCCAGAACTCGCGCAACCACCCATTCGGGCCGCAGATGGCGAGCCCGTAGCCGTCCCCGGCAAACTTGTCCAGCGCCCAGGTGTCCTCAAGCGCCTTGCCCGCCTCGACGGCATAGCTGCGCGTGCGTGTTACGGCCGAGCCGCCAAAGCCCTTTGGGGCATAGGCATGGAACGGCGCTCCGCTCTTGGGCCCCACCTTCAGCTGGATCGCCAGTTGGCCGTCGGCTACCTTGCCGGTGGCATGCAGCTCGTACGGCAGCGCCACCGACGGGCGGGTACCCTTCTCCTGCTTCGGCATCGCGGCCTTGTAGTTGGCCGCCGTCACCTGAACATAGCCCTCGGGCAGCGGCTTGAGCCGCGCCTTGTGGATGCCTTCGATCACGGCGTCCCGGCCCGAGTATTCGAGCGTCGAGCTCGACGCGTTGGCCAGCGGCTGGAAGGCTGAGGTGATGTCGCCACACACCGCGCGGCGCCACTTGCTGATGTTGGTCTCGACGATCGGCTTGCCCGTGCGGTGGGTCAGCACCTTCTCCATCAGCCGCAGCACCGAGGTGTGGTCGAGCACCTCCGAGCAGACCTTGCCACCGCGGGTCCACGGCGAGGCAATCACCAGCGGCACCCGGAAGCCAAGGCCGATCGGGCCACCACGGGCCTCGGCGGCGCTGTGCTTGGCGCGGTCCTTCTCAAGCGGCCAATACTCGGCGGTGGCATCGATGCCGTCGGTTACCTTGCCCGAATCGGGCCGGGACGGGTCAGGGCAACGAAAGGGCGGCACGTGGTCAAAGTAGCCATCATTCTCGTCGTAGGTGAGGATGAAGATCGTCTTCTTCCAGACCTCCGGCTTGGCCGTCAGGATGCGGATCACCTCCGACAGCATCCAGGCCCCGTACCACGGCGCGCCCGGGTGATCGGAGAACCGCTCCGGCGGCACCACCCAGCTCACCGCCGGCAGCTTGCCTTCAGCCACATCCTTGCGGAACTGGTAGAGCACATCGCCCTTCGGCACCGGCAGCTCGCCGTCCTGGTATTTGAGCGTCTCAAGCGACCGGTAGTTGGGGTCGCCACTGTTCACGGCAAACGCCTTCTCATGCAGGGGCTTCATTGCCTCGGGCATGGGCCCTGAGTACTTCTCAAGAGCCGTCTTGAGCAGCGCCCTCTCGCGGGGCTTGAGCTTCGGGTTGTTCACGGCCTCTTTGGCATAGCGCTGGAAGGCCGGGGCATGAAAGACCCCGTACTGCTCAAACCACTCGATCGGGTTGTCCGTAAAGTTGGCGAGCCAGGCGTCCTCTTCATCGTTCAGGCCCGTCGGGACGCTGAGCTCATTCTGGTAGATCTTCCAGGGGATCCCCGCCGCCTCAAGCCGCTCGGGAAAGGTCTTCCAGCGGGCGAGGGCGTTGTAGCTGACGTCTGAGTTGCGGACGTTGGCCGGCGAGTTGGCGTCCTGCGTCTCGCGGATCGTACCCGTCCACAGGTGCAGCCGGTTGGGCGTCGTGCCGGTCAGCGACGAGCAGAAGTGCTGGTCGCAAACGGTGAAGGCATCGGCCAGCGCGTAGTAGAACGGCAGGTCTGAGCGGTCGTAGTAGCCCATGGTCAGCGGCTTGTCGACGCACTCCTTGCGGCCCGACTTCTTGGCCTCGAGCCAGCCGTCGTTGTTGCCATTGGCGCAGGCGTCGGTCTGGTCGCGCCAGGAGTGCGGCAGCGAGCCGAGCCAGGTCGCGTTCGACTCGCGCAGCTTGAGCCGGAAGGGGACATAGGCCTCGCCTTTGGCGTTCTTCTGGACAAAGACCGGCGTGCCGTCGGTGTTGGTCACCGCGCGGGGGTCGTTAAACCCGCGGACGCCGCGCAGGGCACCGTAGACGTGGTCAAAGCTGCGATTCTCCTGCATCAGCACCACGATGTGCTCGGCGTCGAGGTAGCTCGTGCCGGCATCGGGCTCGATGGCCGCCGCTTCCTCAACCGTACTCATAAGGGCCGCGGCCAGAGTGGCGCCGCTGGCCAGGAAGAATTCGCGCCGGGATGTCATAGAAGACCATTTTGCCCTAAACTTGCAAAAGCTTTATGAAAGCCCTGATTTTCCTCCTTTTGGCGGCTTCTCTGTATGCCCAGAGCCTTGGCGGCACCTACCAGGGTGACGGCGTCAGGCTGGTGCTCGAGGAGCGCGCGGGCGGCAACGTGGCCGGGCGGCTCGAGTTTGAAGGCCAAAGCTACCCCGTCACGGCCCGCGTGGTGGCGGGCAAGCTCACGGGCAGCTTCACTACTAACGGCGGCAGCTTTCCCATCGAGGCGACGCTGAGCGGTGGCTTGCTACAGCTGACCTCGGGTGGCACTACCTACAGGCTGAGCGGCAGCCAAATGCATCGCAACGCGGCGGGCTTTAATCTGCAGCTTCCGGCGGGCTGGACGGCGGCAGAGAAGCCTGAAGGGTCGCTGCTGCTACCGCCGGGCGTCAACTACGACCCGAACCGCAATGACAACCCCGAGATCTACATCGCGATGGCCAAGGACGGCTACTCGCCGGCCGAGGAGGCCACCTTTGCCAAACAACTGAGCTCCGCCTTCACACAGGGAGGCGGGCAGGTGACGCGAGCGGGGGTCCGCGAGAGCATCAACTACGGCGGCCGCCCCGGCATGGTCTACCGCTGGGACGTGCGCGACCCACGCCTTGGGCGCACCCTCGCCTTCGACCTGTTCGGCATCCCGGAGGGCAACCGGATCTTCGTGCTGATCTCCGTCGGCGACGCCACGCGCGTCAGGCCACGCGAGGCCGAAGTCCGGCAGATGCTCGGCTCGATGCGGGTCGAGACGCCCAAGCCGCTGGCGCCCGGGCCGCTCTCGGATGCGACACCGCTCGCCCAGCAATGGCTGGCCAAGCTGAAGGGCAAGCTGGTGCGCCAGTTCCACAACTACTCGGGCATGAGCAGCGAGAAGTTCCACTACCTCAACGCCGATGGCACGTATGTCTACAAGTCGACCAGCATGGTATCGGTCGACGTCGCGGGCGCCAGCGGCATGAGCGCGGGCAGCAACGCGAATACGGGGCGCTGGCGGATCCGCGAACAGGGCGGCGAGCTGGCGCTTGAGGTGCGCTTCAACAACGGCGAGACGCGGCTGATGCCCATCACGCAGGAAGGCCGCAACTGGTATCTCAATGGCGAAAAGGCCTTCGCGGTGGAGCAGTAATGACCTTGCGCATCCTACTCCTCCTCGCCGCAAGCCTGTGGTCGCAGCAGCGTGACCTGCAGGTGGAATCCAACCAGCGGCTGGCACTGGTGGTTGGCAACTCGCAGTATCAACAATCGCCGCTGCGCAACCCGATCAATGATGCCCGCGCGGTGAACGCGTCGCTGATCGACCTCGGGTTTCAGACCGAGGCGGCGCTTGACGTCAACCTGCGCGGACTGGAGGCGGCGGTGAACCGGCTGGTGTCGCGCGTGCGGCCCGGGGACATCGTGGTCTTCTACTACGCCGGGCATGGCATCCAGATCGAGGGCGAGAACTACCTGGTGCCGGTGGACTTCAACGCCCGCGACGAGGCGGACGCGAAGTATGCCTCCTATGCGGCATCGCGTGTTCAAGAGAGGATCGAGAAGGCAGGCGCCAGAGTGGTCATCCTGATCCTCGATGCGTGCCGCAACAACCCGTTCCAGTCGACGCGGTCGATGGGGTCGGGCCTGGCGGCAATGGGCAGCGGCAAGGGCACGCTGATCGCGTTTGCCACCGCGCCGGGCAAGACGGCGGACGACAACCCGCGCGGAGACAACGGCTTGTTCACCACGCACCTGATCCAATCGATCAAGGAGCCGGGGCTGAGCCTTGACCAGATCTTCACGCGAGTGCGGGAGCGCGTCTACAACGCGAGCGGCGGACGGCAGGTGCCGTGGACCGTCTCAAGCGTGATCGGCGAGATCTACCTGAGCGGAGGCGGGGCGGCGAAGCCCGCGCCGGTGAATCCGCTGGCGCGACGCCAACCCGCTGCTACCGCCCCACCGCCGCCGCCGGTGGTCAACATGGACCGTAGCGCGGTGGCGGGCGAGA
>CAZBTA010000167.1:0-11496 GCA_964494515.1 uncultured Bryobacter sp. | reverse complement strand
GCGTTCTTCAGATCTCGGCCCGTCTTCTCTTCAAAACTGGTGACGCGAATGTAGGCAAATCCGGGCTCCAGCTCAAAGGCCCGCTCCACGGTGGGTGCGTTCAACGTCGCCGGAGACAGGATGAATTCAAGCGGGCGCGGGAAGTTCTGCCGCCGCACGGCAAGCAGCGCGTCCTTCTGACGAGTGTAGGTAAGGTACTCAACCATCTGATCCATGTCAAAGCGGCTGAGCGCGACATTGTTGATCGCGATAATCTCATCGCCCGGCTGCAAGCCAGCGCGTTCGCTCGGGCTGGCCGGTGTGGTTTGCAGCACGATCACTCGCCCGGGCAGGACGCTGACAATGCTGCCAAAGCCCTTGCGCGTCGAGGTCTCCATCTCGCGCAACTGTTCAAACTGTTGCTTGTTGAAGTACACCGAATGCGGGTCGAGCTTGCGCATCATCGCCGGCAGAACGCCACTTTCAAATGCCGGGCCGAGCGCCACCGGGTCGGCCGCATTCTCTTCTACCAGCGCGACCACCTGCGCAAAGCGGCGGATATGCTCACGCAGGCCGGAGGGGTCCTCCTGGGCCAGCAGGGTGAGGGGCAGCAGAATCGCGAGCAGACGGCGCATGGGTTACTTCTTGAAGCGGGTGGCCTTACGGCGCGCATGCCGCGCCAGGGCAAGTTCGATCAACTTGTCGAGCAGCGCGGAATACGCAATGCCACTGTGCTCCCACATCTTCGGGTACATGCTGATGGACGTAAAGCCGGGCAAAGTGTTTACTTCGTTCACAAAGAATTTGCCGGTGGCCGCTTCCATCAGGAAGTCGACCCGCGACATGCCCTCACAATCAAGCGCCCGCACGGCAGCCACGGCCAGCTTTTGCACCTCGGCCGTCTGCTCGGCGCTCAATTGCGCCGGCATCTCGATGCGCGTGGTGTCGAGGATGTACTTCGCCTCGTAGTCATAGAACTCGCGCTCCGGCAAAATCTCGCACGGCAGCGACGCGGCCATGTCCTCATTGCCAAGCACGCTGCATTCAAACTCGCGCCCCACCACGGCACGCTCGATGATGACCTTGGTGTCGTACAGCGCTGCTTCCTCAAGCGCCGCCACCAGCGACTCGCGCGTCTTCGCCTTGTTGATGCCCACCGACGAGCCAAGGTTGGCCGGTTTGACAAACACCGGCAGCCCCAGCCGCGCGATGATCGCATCGGCATCGAGCTCGCCCCGGCGCTGGATGATGAAGTCCACCACGGGCACACCGCTCGCCGCCAGCACGACCTTCGACACATGCTTGTCCATGGCCACAGCGCTACCCAGCACTCCCGGCCCCACGTACGGCAGATCGGCCAGCTCAAACAAGCCCTGCATCGTGCCGTCTTCGCCAAAGGTGCCGTGGGTGATGGGAAACACCACATCGATCTCCGGATTGGCGCCGGGGGCGGGCAGGATCGCCCGTGGGCTCCAGGCCCCGTCATTCGACACCAGGTACTCGCTCACGTTGTAGCGTGCCGCATCAAGGTTGGCGACAATCGAGCGCCCTGAACGCAGACTCACCTCATGCTCACCAGAGCGACCGCCGTACACCACGGCAACATTCAATTTCGACATTAGGGGAGAATCCTTTTTCCCATCGCGGAGGCGATGAGTTCCACAGCGAGCAGTGCTGTCCGATTGGCCGTGTCGAGGATCGGATTTACCTCAACAACTTCGATCGAACGCAGCTTGCCCGAATCACTCAACATTTCCATGGCCAGGTGAGCCTCCCGATACGTCAGGCCGCCGCGCACCGGCGTGCCAACGCCCGGCGCTTCGTCCGGGTCGACGCTGTCCATATCGAAGGAGAGGTGAATCCCGGCCGTGCCATCACTGGCCGCCTCAATGGCCCGGGCCATCACCGCCCGCATGCCCAGCTCATCCACCTCGCGCATCGTGAAGGCATTCACGCCGCTCTCGCGCACATTCGTGCTTTCAAGGTCATCCACGTCGCGGATGCCGATCAGCACCGTGTTGCGCGGCATTACCTTCGGCGCGTAACCCGCGATATGAGTCAGCTCCCGCGGCCCCATGCCCAGTGTCGCCGCCAGCGGCATGCCATGTACGTTGCCCGAAGGGCTGGTGGCCGGCGTGTTCATATCAGCATGCGCATCAATCCAGATCACGCCGATTCGCTGCTTCTGCTTGCGGTAGTGGCGCGCCACGCCGGCGATCGTGCCAGCGGCGATCGAGTGATCTCCACCCAGCACCAGCGGGAACTTCCCCGCCCCGGCAGCCTGCTCCACCATCTTCGCCAGCCGAGTGCAACTGGCGGCAATCTCCGGCAGAAAGCGCGCGGGCGAGGGCTTGGTCACAATCGCTTCCGGCTGCTCCACGGCGATGTTGCCCAGATCGGCCACATCGTAGCCGAGGGCGGCAAGACGACCATGCAGGCCCGCGGCACGAACGGCCGAGGGCCCCATATCCACTCCACGACGCCCGGCGCCCAAATCCATCGGGGCGCCGATTACTGCTACCTGCTGCATTACGGCGTTGTCCTGTAGATCATGCGCGGATACGCGATCGCCTCGCGTAGGTGGTCCAAACCACACATCCAGCTCACCGTCCGCTCAATGCCCATGCCAAAGCCGGCATGCGGCACCGTGCCAAACTTGCGCAGATCGAGATACCACTCAAACGCCTCACGCGGCAGTTGGTGCTCTTCCAGCCGCTTCAGCAGCAGGTTGAGGTCATGAATACGCTGGCCACCGCCAATGATCTCGCCATAGCCTTCTGGGGCAATGACGTCGACGCCCAGCGCCAACTCGGGCCGCTCTTCATCAGGCTGGAAGTAAAACGCCTTTACCTGTGTCGGATACTTGTCCACCATCACCGGCCGATCGTAGCCCTCGGTCAGCAGGGTCTCATCGGTGTTGCCGAAGTCCGTACCCCACTGGATCTCACTGCCCTTGCCCTGCAGCGTCTTGACGGCATCGTCGTAGCTCATGCGCGGGAAGGGGCCCTTCACGCTTTCGAGCTTTGAGGTGTCGCGCTCCAGGATCTTGAGCTCTTCCTGCCGGCGGTCGAGAACACGCTCAACAATCGAGCACACCAGCCCTTCGGCGAGCACCTTCACATCCTCAAGCGTGGCGTAAGCCATCTCGGGTTCCACCATCCAGAACTCCGTCAGGTGGCGACGCGTCTTCGATTTCTCGGCGCGGAACGTGGGCCCGAAGCAATACACCTTGCCGAGCGCCATCGCGTTGGCTTCGTTGTAGAGCTGACCCGACTGCGTCAGGTAAACCTTCTGATCCTCAAAGTAATCCACCTCAAACAAAGTCGAGGTGCCTTCGCAGGCGGCCGGCGTAAAGATCGGGCAATCCACCAGCACAAACCCGTTGTCATCGAAGAAATCACGCACAGCGCGAATCACTTCATGGCGAATCCGCGCGATCGCAAACTGCCGCTTCGAGCGCAGCCACAGGTGACGACGATCCATCAGAAAGTCGATGCCGTGATCCTTGGGCGTGATCGGATAGGCGTCCTCGGCCGGAATCAACTGGTGCACCGTGACATCCTGCACATCCAGCTCATAGCCGCCGGGGGCACGGCTCTCGGCGCGCACCTTGCCGATGATCGTCAATGACGATTCCTGCGTCAGATTGCGGATCGCCTCAAACGTCTCTTCGGGCAGCTCAGCTTTGACGGCCACGCACTGCAAAAAGCCAGTGCCATCACGCAGAATCGGAAAGGCGATCTTGCCACTGCGGCGGAGATTGTAAAGCCAGCCGGAGAGGCGCACGACCTGGCCGTCGTACTGGCCAATGGTCGCGATGGATACTCGGGGAAATTCACTCATGAGGGTTCTCTAGTTTTCAGGATTGGGTTCAGGCAGTTCTTCAAGACGGCGGAACACTTCAGCGGCCGTTTCGATCACCTTTGGAATATCAGGGACTTCGCGTAGTTCGAGCAGCAGCGGATACTGCCCCGGGCGCGAGCGCAGCAGCTTCATCACGCGCGGCCAGTTCACATTGCCATCACTGCCAAAGAATGGAAAACGATGGTTGTCGTTCTTGCCATCGTTATCGTGCACGTGCGTCGAGCGGACTCGTTCTTTCATGATGTCCCACTCGTTCTCAATGCCGTTCATGATGTGCGCGTGGCCGGTGTCGAAGCAGAAGCCGTTGGTGAGATGCGTCATCTCGATAAAGCCCATCAGGCGTTCCGCGCTCGAGAACGAATTGGGGATGTTCTCAAGCAGGATCTCCACGCCGCGCTGGCGCGCAAACATGTTCAGCTCCTCGAGGGCGGTAAACGCGGCGTCCCACTTGGCAAGGTCAAACGTCTCCCCACCCACACCAAAGTGCTGGATGGCAAACTTGCAGGGGATCACCTCGGCCACCTCAAGCGCGCGCTTGATCTCGTCCACCATCTGCTGGCGACGCGGCTTCGACAACTCGGTAATCGTAATCACCGCATTGGGGCTCGACTTGCCCCATTGGTCATCGCTGTACATCGGCATGTGCAGCGAGTGCAGTTTCAACTGTGCGTCGCGAAACCAATGGCCCAGCTCGTTGACCTGCGCCTTGTTGCGGTAATCCAGATGCTGGCGGGCGCAGAAGATTTCAACCGCCGGGATGCCAGCCTCCCAGATGCGATCGAGCCAAACCGTGGTGAGGCGATGTTGGACGCAAATATGCGTGGATAGAACGTGGTCCATTTGAGGTGCGTTAGTAACCGGCGGCTTTGCCATTCGTTCGCCCATCGGGAGCGCCCTGAAGCCACTGGTCTTCCACTAGGATGCCATGCACGTTGGACACACTGGGGGTGCCCGTTTCGACATTGTGGCCGAGCCTTTTCAAAATCTCCACCGTGTCGGGGCTCCAGCCTCGTTCCAGATACAGCTTGTCGGGCAGCCACTGGTGGTGCAGACGCGGGGCGTCAATGGCGTCCTGCATGTTCAGCTTGAAGTCGATCACATGCAGAATCGCCTGCATCACACCGGTCGTAATGCGCGTGCCACCGGGGGCGCCGATCACCATGTGCAGCTTGCCATCCTTCACCACAATCGTCGGCGTCATGCTCGACAGCATGCGCTTGCCCGGGGCGATCGCATTCGCCTCTCCCCCCACGGCGCCAAACATGTTCAGCGCCCCCGGCTTGGCCGAGAAGTCGTCCATCTCGTTGTTCAAGATAAAGCCCAGCCGCGGCACCGTCACCCCACTGCCGTAGCCACCATTCAGCGTATACGTCAACGAGACAGCGTTGCCTTGCTCATCGACGATCGACAGATGCGTCGTCTCTTCACTCTCATCCGCCGGCACCGGCCCGTGATTCAGCGCGCTTGACGGCGTTGCCTTCTCAGGATCGATCGTGCTTGCCCGCTCTTCGGCATACTTGCGGCTCGTGAGCGTCCCCACCGGGATCTTCACAAAGTCGGGATCACCCAGAAAGAAGCTGCGATCCGCATAGAAGCGCCGCATCACCTCGGCCAGAACATGCGCATGACGGGCCGACCCCATGCCGGCCTTTTGATACTCGAGCTTCTCAAGCATGGCCATCATCTGCAGCATGCCAATGCCACCAGCGCTCGGCGGCGGCGCCACCAGCAGGTCATACCCGCGATACTTGCCCTCAAGCGGCTTGCGCTCGGCGGCCCGATAATCACGCAGATCCTGCTCGGTGATCAGCCCGCCATTTCGCGCCATCTCCTCGGCCAGGATCTTGGCCGTCTGGCCGGTGTAGAACTCATCGGCGCCCCGCTTGGCAATGCGCTCAAGCGTATTGGCCAACTCGGGCAGCCGCAACGTCTCGCCCGCCTCATAGAACTTGCCGCCACGCTGGTAAACACGCTTTGATTCCTCAAACGCCCCCAGCGTCCGCGTCGCACCGCGCAAACCGCGAGCAATCGAATAGCTCAGCACAAATCCCTTGCGCGCCAGCCGCACGCTCGGCATCACGACATCGCGCCACTTGAGTTTGCCGTACTTCTGATGCATCAGCGCGAGGCCGCGCACCGTGCCCGGCACGCCGCTGGCCTTCCAGCCGATCAGGCTGTCGCGCGTCGGATTGCCCTTCTCATCAAGGTACATGTCGCGTGTCGACTTGCCCGGGGCCTTCTCACGAAAGTCGATAAAGTTCGCCTCGCCTTTGGCCGTGCGCACCAGCGCGAATCCACCGCCGCCGATGTTGCCCGCCGTCGGATACGTCACGGCCAGCGCAAAGCCAACGGCGACGGCCGCGTCATAGGCGTTGCCGCCCTTCTTCAGAATCTCCACGCCCACATCGGTCGCAATCGGCTCCTGCGTCACCACCATCGCCTTGCGAGCCCGCACCGGGTCACGCGCGATCAGGCTGCTCGCCACGAGCAGAATCAAACTCAATCTCATTCGCTAATCCCTCTCTGTCGCTTCCAGTCAAACAACACAATACCCGCGGCCACGCTGACATTCAGGCTGGGGATCGGCCCGCTCATCGGGATGCGCAGCAGGAAGTCACACGCCTTGCGCACATTCTCATGCAAGCCATGCCCCTCGGCGCCCAGCACGATCACCGCCTTGCCATCAAACTCGGCCTTGTCATAGCTGCGATCGCCACGCTCATCAAGGCCATACACCCAGTAGCCGGCCTTCTTGAGCTTCTCGATCGCCTGCGAAATATTGGTCACCCGCACGATCGTCATATGCTCGAGCGCCCCGGCGGCGGCCTTGGCCACCGTTTCCGTCAGCCCCACGGCGCGCCGCTCCGGGATCACCACACCACCGGCGCCCACCGCGGATGCCGTGCGCAGAATCGCGCCCAGGTTATGCGGATCCTCCACGCCGTCGAGCACCACGATCAAGTCGCGGCCCACTACCATGTCGAGCTCTTCGTATCTCTTCTCGGCGCCATAGGCGAGCACACCCTGATGCCTTGCCGACGACCCGCCGGCGGTGCGGTCAATCGCCTCACGCGTCTCGAATCGCAATTGCACCTTGCGCTGCCGGCACAGGTCGATAATCTCTTGAATCCGCGGTCCGCCCGCGCCCTTGGCGATCAATACGCGGTCGAGGGCACGCCCCGCCACCAGCGCTTCCTTTACGGGATGAATCCCAATCAATATGGCCATCTATACTGTAAGTATCCCCCGCATGAGCTCTGGTAGTTATCCCCTGGCGGTTTCGCAGACCGAAATTGACGCCGGCCGACGTCGCATCTTCTTCTCGCTGATCCTGCTTTGTGTCGGTCACTTCTTCATCGACGTCTACAGTTCAGCGCTGGCCGCCTTCCAGCCCTACCTCGCCCAGCGCATGGGCATCAACCTCACTGAGGCGGGCTTTCTCGCTGGCCTCTACGTATTCGCCAACTCGGTCACCCAGCCCGGCTTCGGCTATCTCTCCGACAAGCTCCACACGCCGCTGTTCACCACGCTTGCCCCGGCCGTCGCTGGCCTTGGCATCTCGCTGGTGGGCCTTGCGCCCAACTACAGTTTCGTCGTTCTGTTCGCCATCATCGGTGGCCTCGGCATCTCGAGCTTCCACCCGCAGGCCAGCGCTCGCGCCACGCGCGGCATCGAGTCCAACAAGTCCTTCTGGATGGCCATCTTCATCAGCTCCGGCACTCTCGGGCTTGCTCTCGGGCCCACATTCTTCGCCGCGATTGTTGACCACTTCGGCTTTGAGCACAGCTGGTATGGCGCCATCCCCGGCGTGCTCGTCACGTTGCTGCTGATGGCTTATCTACCTCCGGCGGAGGCGCCGACAACCACGCGCCAGGCATTTGCTCTCGCCCCGCTCAAGGCGGTCTGGAAGCCGCTCACCATCCTCTACTTCCTCGTGTTCATCCGCTCGATCGTGCAGATCACGTTCACCCAGTTTCTGCCGCTTTACCTCACGCGCGAGCGTGGCTTTTCGCCCGCCGCCGCCAGCCAGGCCCTCAGCCTTTATCTCGCCTGCGGCGCCATGGGCGGCTTTCTCGGCGGCAACATCGCCAATCGCTTTGGCGGCCGCACCACGATCCTCATCTCGATGCTCGGCTCCACGCCCTTTCTCGCCGGCTTCTTCTTCACCTCGGGCGTCCTGTCCCTCGCCTGCCTCGCCCTCGGGGGCCTCGTGCTGCTGTTCACCATCCCGGTCAACGTGCTCATGGGCCAGCAACTCGCCCCCAATCAGGCCGGCACTGTTTCCGCCCTCATGATGGGCTTCGCCTGGGGCATGGCGGGCTTCTTGTTCATCCCCTTCATCGGCAAAATTTCCGACATCACCGGCCTGCACAACGCCCTGCTCTCGCTCACCATCTTCCCCATCATCGGGTTCTTCCTCACCCTCACCTACCCCAAGGACAAACAAGCATGAAGCCAGCCGTCTGCCTCTTGAGCGGAGGCCTCGATTCCTCCACCTGCCTCGCCTATGCCCGCCGCGAGGGCTTTGACACCTATGCCCTCAGCTTCGATTACGGCCAGCGCCATCGCTTTGAGCTTGAGGCCGCCCGCCGCGTGGCGGCAAGCCTCGGCGCCAAAGAACACAAGATCATCACGCTCGACCTGCGCGCCTTCGGTGGCTCCGCTTTGACGGCCGAGATCGACGTGCCCAAATCGCGCGACACCGCCGCCATGAGCCACGGTATCCCCGTCACCTACGTCCCCGCGCGCAACACCATCTTCCTCTCGCTCGCCCTTGCCTGGGCCGAAGTGCTCGGCGCCTCCGACATCTTCATCGGCGTCAACGCCATCGACTATTCCGGCTATCCCGATTGCCGCCCCGAGTACATCGACGCGTTCACTCGCCTCGGCAACCTCGCCACGCGCGCTGGTGTCGAGGGCACGACCAGCCTCAAGATCCACACCCCGCTCATCACGCTCACCAAGGGTGGCATCACCCAACTCGCCCACGAGCTTGGTGTCGACTTCGCGCTCACATTCACCTGCTATGACCCCGACGCCGCGGGCCACCCCTGTGGCCAATGCGACGCTTGCCAGTTGCGCCTCAAAGGCTTTGCCGAAGCGGGCCTCGTCGATCCCCTGCCCTACCAGACGCGATGAAGATCAGCGAAATTTTCCATTCCATCCAGGGTGAGGGCTCGCTCGCCGGCGTCTCCAGCATCTTCATCCGCACCTCGGGCTGCAACCTCCGCTGCGTCTGGTGCGACACGCCTTACACGAGCTGGAAGCCCGAAGGCACCGACATGTCCGTGGCCGCGATTCTCGACCACATCGCCGCCTATCCCGCACAACACGTCGTGCTCACCGGCGGCGAACCCATGCTGTTTGAAGAATCGGTCACCCTTTGCGCCGCCCTCCGCGAGCGCGGCATGCACATCACCATCGAGACCGCCGGCACCGTTTTTCGCCCCATCCCCTGCGATCTGATGAGCATCTCGCCCAAGCTCCGCAATTCCACCCCGCTTGAAGATCCCCACTGGTCGATCCAGCATGAGAAGCTCCGCCTGCAGCCCGCCGTGCTGCGGCAGCTCATGGCTCACTGCGATTACCAGCTCAAGTTCGTCGTGGCCAACCAGACCGATCTCACCGAGATCCAGGAGCTCACCGCGGCACTCGGCGCCCCCGCCGGCAAAGTCATGTTGATGCCCGAGGGCCGCAATGCCGCCGTGCTCAATGAGCGCTCCGTCTGGATTGCCGAGATCTGCAAGCAGTACGGCTACCGCTACTCCCCGCGCCTACACGTGCTGCTCTGGGGCGACAAGCGCGGCATCTGATTGCCGCCAGCGGCTCGCGACAAGCGCGGCCACGGCGTCAGCTCTGATCACCGCCTGCCGGGCGCTCACCCCATCGAGCTCCGTCTTCACCAACACCTCATCCCCAATGGCCACCTCCGCCCGGTAATGCGCCTCGAGCGAAACCAGTTCATGCCTCTCCAAAAACGCGAGCGGCAGCGCATCCACCGCCCAGCGCACCATCGTCGCGTTGTTTACGTGCTCGTTCTGATCCGCATCGCTCCACAAGGCCCGGTAACGCGTCTCAGCCACTGAGCCCGCCGGCTCGGCGAGCCAGCCTTCTTCCACGCCCGGCACCACGTAGCCAGGGTCAATCGACAGCCTTGAAATCGATTCTGGAATCCGCACCGGTCGCCGCGAGGCCAGATCCACAATCACCCACAAGCTGCTCGAGCTGGCGCAGACATTGCCCGCCGCATCTTTCAGGACGTAATCGCGATACGCCCGCGCCCCTTTGATCTTGGTGCTCGGCCATGTTTCCACCGTTAACTCTTCCCCCAGCACCGGCGCCCGCAACACATCCACGCGCATCTTCGACAGCATCCAGGTCTGCCCGTTACGCCGCAATTCCTCCGTCGCGGCTGAAAGCGCAGCGGCATGTCCCGCCGCCGCATTTTGCAGAATCCGCCAGTACGCCACCGGCGCCAAACGAAGTTTCACATCCGCGTCAAAGTAGCTGACGCGCGCTTGTTCCACAAAAACTCTGACTTCCATGCCTGCCATGTAAAAATAGCATCCATGCGTTTGGCCTCCCTCCTCCTCGCGGCGCTTTCGCTGCTGGCTCAAGATCCGCCCGAGCCGCTCCGCGTGCTGTTCCTCGGCAACTCCTACACCCACACCAACGACATGCCCGGCATGCTGGCTTCACTCGCCAATGCGCTGCCCGGCCGACAGTTGGAAGTGAAATCAGTCACCCGCGGCGGCGCCACTCTCGCCGACCTCTGGACGCTCACCAATGCCGCCGAGGTCTTGCGCAATGGCAAATGGGACATCGTCGTGCTGCAGGATTACTCCACGCTGGGCCAGAACTTCGTCAACGCCAAATGGAACATCAACGACCCCGCCGGCACCTGGCAATGGATGAAGATCTGGAACTACGAGATCCAGCGCAAGCAGGCCAAGCCGGTGCTTTATCTCACCTGGGCGCGCAAGGCCCAACCCGAGTTCCAGACCGGTCTCAACTACGCCTACTCCGAGGCCGCTCGTGAGCTGAATGCCCAGCTCGCCCCCGTCGGCCTCGCCTGGAAACGCCTTCGCGAGACACAACCCGGCCTTGAGCTCTTCGTGGCCGACGGCTCACACCCCTCGCCCCTCGGCACCTATCTCACGGCCTGCGTGTTTCTCGAAGCTCTGCTCGGCAAGACGTGTGCACCTCCGGCCAAGCCGCCCACCATCGTGCGCATCAGCCCCGAGGCCCAAACGCAAATCGCCGATGTCGCCCACTTCGCGCTCGAGGAGCTCAAGGCCGGCGCACTCACCGGCCTGCCACGCCCGGATTACGGCGCGCTCAAGCCGCTTCCCACGCCTACCGACACCAAACCTGAAGACTTCCAGGGCATCTGGAAAGGCAAGGCCGCCATCTACAGCGGCATGCATGAGATGAAGCTCGACATCAGCGTGCAAGGCCGCGTTTGCAAGGGCACGATCACGCTCGACAACCCGGGCATGGGCTATAAACTTGTCTACCCGCTCACCACTTGCACCATCGATCAGGTGACACTGTTATTTGCGGTGAGCGACCCTCGCCAGATCATTGAGGAATTCAAGGCCGTGATCGATGGCGGCAAGTTGGTTGGCACGCATCAGTTGCGCGACACCAATC
>CAZBTA010000166.1:0-11501 GCA_964494515.1 uncultured Bryobacter sp. | reverse complement strand
CATTCCAGCTCCATGCTGATGCTCAGGTGTCCCTTCAACCGGATCTCATCGAGTACCGGCTTCAGTTCCGCTGTCGCTTCCACCTCGAGGGGCGTAGTCTGCCGGAATGAAGTGTCGAGAAAATCAATTTCGCCGATTTCAAACTTCCGGCTGATGCGCAAGGGACGCAACTCCATGTCCCGCACATTCAAGAACATACATACCTCCTCGCCGGGCGGCGAGCCACAAAGTCTTAAGTATACCTGAATCGGGCTTTCGCCGCAAATTCGCTATACCGCATGTCCAGTACGAATCCCGTGTTTTTTCAGTCGATACCGCAGCGTATCCCGGCTGATCCGCAACATCCGGGCCGCCTCGCTCTGGTTATCCCCCGATTTCGCCAGTGCCGAGATCAGCAGCGCCTTCTCCTGATCCTCAAGCGCCGGCATCTCCTTCACCGGCGTCGCCGCCGCCGCCGCGCCCCCCTGCGTCAGATACGCCGGCAGGTCTGGCACGTCGATCATCGTCGCCGGCGCCATCATCGCCGCATGCCCGATCACATTCTCAAGCTCCCGCACATTCCCCGGCCACCCATGCCGCGACAGGATGATCTGCGCCCGGTTCGTAATGCCCTGTATGCGCTTGTCATACATCGCCGCATACTTCTCCACAAAGTGCCGCGTCAGCAGCCGCAAGTCCCCCTCGCGCTCGCGCAGCGCCGGCGCGTCGAGCTCCACCATCCCCAGCCGGTAAAACAGATCCTCGCGAAACGTCCCCTTGGCGATCTTCTCCCGCAAGTTTTGATGCGTCGCTGCAATCACCCTCACATTCACCCTGCGCGACTGCAGGCTGCCCAGCCTTTGCACTTCCTGGTTCTGCAACGCCCGCAACAGCTTCGCCTGCGTCGACATCGGCATGTCCCCGATTTCATCGAGAAACAGCACGCCCTCGTGCGCATGCTCAAACAACCCCATCTTGTCGCCCGTCGCCCCGGTAAACGCCCCCCGCACATGCCCAAACAGCTCGCTCTCAAACAGCGTCTCCACCACTGCCGAACAGTTCAGCGCCACAAAGTTCCCCTTGCGCGCCGGGCTCATCCGGTGCAGCGCCCTTGCGATCAGCTCCTTGCCCGTTCCCGTCTGCCCCGTCACCAGCACACTGCGAAAGTGCGGCGCCACCCGGCGGATCTTGCTGAACAGCTCCCACATCGCCGGGCTGTTGCCCACCATCCCCTCAAACTCCGCGCTCGCCGCCAGCGTCGCCTCGATCTGCTGCGCCTTCTGTGCCGCCTGGTGCTTCTCCACCAGCGTCCCCAGCTTCTGCCGCAGCACGCTCGGCGTCACCGGCTTGTTCACATAATCCGCCGCCCCTTTGCGGATCGCCTCCACGGCGCTCTCCGTCGTATAGTGCGCCGTCACCAGCACCACATCAATCGCCGGGTCAAACTCCATTACCCGCTCAAGCAACTCCATCCCGCTCATGCCCGGCATCATCAGGTCGGTCACCACAATCTGCGGATGATCCGTGAGGATGTGGTCCAGCGCCTCCTCCGGATGCGTAAATGTCTTTACTTCGATCCCGTCCTGCTGGAGCGAAGCCGCCAGCAACTCAAGACTTGCTGGGTTGTCATCGATGAGCGTAAGTTTCACCGAATTCATTCCTTAAAGATTATCCATATTCAGCGTACGGTTCACAACGGCCAGTAACTCCTTCAGCGCCACGGGTTTGGTAATGTACTCCCGAAACCCCGCCGCCTTGCCGCGCTCCCGGTCCCCCGCCATCGCATATGCCGTCACGGCCACCACGGGCACCGTCCGCAATTCCTCATCCGCCAGCACCTGTTCGAGCACACCATACCCATCGAGCCCCGGCATCTGGATGTCGAGCAACATCATCGCCGGCCGGGTAGCCCGCAGCGCCTCCAGCGCCGCAAATCCGTCCCCCGCCTCCTGCACTTCATGGCCTGCATACTCAAGCGCCGTCCGGATCAACTCCCGATTGCTGGCCTTATCGTCCACCACCAGAATCCTCGCCATCTGCCCCCTCACTTGCTCACCGGCGCCAGCCGCTTCACCATCGCCACCAGTCGCTCGCGCGCCACCGGTTTGGTCAGGTAAGCCGCCGCTCCCATCTTCAGTGCCGTATCATCGGCCACCACCGACACCACCGCCACCGGGATCTCCCGCGTCTCACGCAGGTTCTTGAGTGAACGCAACGCCTCGAGCCCGCTCTCTCCCGGCAACAGCAAGTCGAGCAACACCAGATCCGGCCGCGTCTCCAGCGCCTTAACCAGCGTCTCGCGGATCGACTCCACAAACACCAGCTCATAGCCCTCGCTCTCCAGATACTCGCGCATCAGCTCCCGCGCCGCCTGGTCATCCTCAAGCGCCAGCACCACCGGCCGCGCCCGTTGCGGCGTCGCCCCGCCGCTGCTCGGCAGCATAAACGTAAACTTGCTGCCTTTGCCCTCTTCGCTTTCCACCCAGATCCTGCCGCCCATCTGCTCGATCAGCCGCTTGCAGATCGCCAGGCCCAGCCCCGTGCCCTCGCGCACGCCCTTCGTCGTCGCCGACACCTGGTAGAACACCTCAAAGATGCTGTCATGATGCTTCACCGGCACGCCAATGCCCGTGTCCGTCACGCTCAACATCACGCCCTGATCCGTCTCCTTGCCCTCCACGCTGATCTTGCCGCCCGCCGGGGTAAACTTCACCGCGTTACTCAGCAGGTTCAGAATCAGCTGGTGCACCCGCGTCCGGTCGGCAAACGCCTCAAGCCCCGTCTCCACCGTCGTCGTCAGCGTCAGGTTCTTGGCCTGCGCCTGCGGCAGCACGCTCGCCACCGCCTCATCAATCACGGCCTCGAGCCCCAGCACTTCGATGTGAAACTCCAGCCGCCCCGCCTCGATCTTGCTCAGGTCGAGAATGTCGTTGATCAACGTCAGCAGGTGTTGCGAATCCTTCTGGATGTGCTGCACAAACCGCTTCTGCTTTTCGTTCAGTGGGCCTTCCATGCCCTCGCCCAGCAACTCCGAGAACCCGATGATCGTATGCAGTGGCGAGCGCAGCTCATGGCTCATGCTCGCGAGAAATTCACTCTTGGCCCGCGAAGCGCTCTCGGCGCGCATCCGCGATTCCTCGAGCGTCTCTTCAAACCGCCGCCGCTCCGTAATGTCACGCAGCACCACCAACTGCGCATCGCGCCCCTGATACCGGATCGGGTGCCGTTGCGCTTCCACTTCGATGCGCTCGCCATTCTTGCGACGATGACAGCGCAACCCGTCCTCGGCTTCCACCTCTTTGTGCACGTCCTGGCAGCGCAGGTCCGGCACGCGCAACTGCAGAAACTCCTCCCGGCTATACCCATACGTCTCGATCGCCTGCGCGTTCACATCAAGAAACCGCAACGTCTCCGAGTCGTACACGCCACAAGCCACCGGATTCAGTTCAAACAATTGCCGCGTCTGCTCGGCGCTCATGCGCAAGGCCTCCGACAGCGCTTCGGCTTCGCTGACATCGCGCACCACCGCCACCGTGTGCAGGTCCCCTTCGATCTTGAGCGGGCTGATACTGATTTGCACCGGAAACTCCGATCCGTCCTTGCGCAGCGCCCGCAGCCGCATCGACTGCCCCATGGGGCGAATTGTCGGATGCTCTCCATACTTGCCGCGGTGCGCCTCGTGCCGGCCACGCATGGCCACCGGCACCAGGTCTTCCACCTTCATCTCGAGCAACTCGGCTCGCGAATATCCGAACAGCCGCTCGCACCCGGCGTTCACCAGTACAATACGTCCGCTCGAGTCGACCTCCATCACTCCATCCGGCGCCGCCTCGAGCAGGTTTTCAAATCTCTGATCCATGACTGATGCAGTCATCATCCCATTGCCGCCGCGTCCTGTCTTTCCCACTCTCCGGTCGCCCACTGCGCCGCCATCATTCCGAGGCCCATCCCGATCAGCATCGCCCCCTGGGCAAACCACTCCACCCGGATGTCTCCCATCGGCAACCACAGCAGCGGCAGATGCGAAAGTCCCATGCCAATCTGCATCCCCACCCCGTCGAGCAACAGCAGGCTCCAGGCCCTGCCCTCGGCCTTGGCTTGCGCCACACACCGCGCCTCACGCCAGATCGGCACCAGCGAGAACACCCACATGCCCAGGCTCATCAGCCCGTAGTGCTCCCAGCTAAAGGCGTGGTGGCATGTCTTGCCGGTATAGAACGTCGGCAATAGCATCCCCAGCCCGCCCCAGCCCGCCATCGCCAGATACATGTCCAGATGCGCATCCCAGCGAAAACGCGTCCACGCAAACATCGCCACAATCAGCGCCATCCCAAGTCCGCCCGCCACTCCCGGCATCCACGGCGAGCGATACTCGAGAATCACCACCTGCGCCAAACAGCTCAACGTCAATAGAATCGGGTTCACAACACACTCTCCACTGTTTTTTTCGCCGGCCCTTCCGGCGTCCAGTCCATCAACCGCATCGAATCGAGAATCACCGTCATGCTCGAGGCCAGCATCAGCAACGCCGCCGCCACCGGGTGCAATACCCCCGCCGCCGCCAGGCTCACGCCCACCGCGTTATAGGCCAGCGAGAATCCAATGTTCCGGCGAATCGTCCGCCGCGCTGCTCTGGCAATCGCAATCGCCTCCGGCAGCGCGCGCCAGTTCTGGTGCATCATCACAAAGCCGCTCACATCGCGCACCAGCTCCGCGCTCGTCGCCAGCGTCATGCTGGTTGAGCTCCACGCCATCGCCGCCACATCGTTCAGTCCATCGCCCACAAACAACACCTTGTGGCCCTGCTTTTCGAGCGCTTCGATCGCGCTGTGTTTGTCGATCGGGGTCTGCTTCACCATCTGCTGATCAATTGGGATTGCCGCGGCCCTCTCGGCTCCGTCGCCCGTGGCCAGCATCACGCCCAGCCCAGCCTGCTCAAGCTCAGCCACCGCCTCGGGCACACTGCCCGCGCAAATCTCGTGCAACTCAATCTCGGCCGCCACCACACCGTTCACCTTCACTTCAAGCTTCCGGTCTTCCTGCCGCCCACCAGCGAACAACACCGCTCCATTGGCAAACTGCGCTTCAATCCCCACTCCCGCCACCAGGCGAATGTGCTCGAGCGTTGTCGTCTCTTCGGTTGGCGCCCCTTCCCACAGCCCGCGCAGCGCCGTGGCGATCGGGTGCTGGCTTGCCAGCTCGGCCTCGCGCAACAGATAGCGCAACTCGCTCTCGCGTCCCTGCCACGCCGGGGCCACCTGCCAGCTGGCTTCATACTCCTCGGGCAGCGTCAGCGTCCCCGTCTTGTCAAAGATCACCGTGTCCACTTCGGCCAGCTTCTCCACTGCCTCGCCCGATCGCGCGAGCACCCCCAGCTCCCGCAGCCGCGCAATCGCCGACCATACCGCCAGCGGCGTCGCAAAACCCAACGCACAAGGGCAGGCAATCACCAGCACCGACAATCCGCAGAACAACGCATTCGCAATATCGCCACCCTGCGCATGCCAGGCAAATGTCCCCAGGCTCACCACGATCAGCAGCGGCCCAAACCACCGCAACACTTCCATCGCCAGCTTCTGTTCACGTCCCGGCTTGGCCAGGCCCGTCGAGACCAACTCGCGGATCCGGTCCAGCTCCGCCTCGCCCCCATCCTTCACCGCCACACAGTCCACCGACGCATCGATCAGATACGCCCCCGCCGTAACCCGTTCTCCCGCGCCACGACTGCGGGCAAAGCTCTCGCCCGTCAGTGTCGCCTCATGAAAGAACGCCTGGCCCTTCACAATCTCGGCATCCACCGGCACGGCCTCGCCCGGCAACACCCTGAAGCTCTCTCCCGCCTTCACGTCCGCCGCGCTCACCCGCGTACCATCGAGCCGGCGCACCATGCGCTTGTCCGGCGCCCAGTCGCTCAGGCTGCGAAACACCTTCGATTTCCCGTAGGCGCCCACCTGCCGGCCCAGCGAATAGATCACCAGCAACAGCCCGGCCACATCCGCATACGTGCCGCCCTTGCCTGTTGTGATCGATACACCCGACGCCGCCAGGCTCGCCACAATTCCCACCAGAAACAGAAACTCAATCCCCAGCCGGCGCTCACACAGCGCCGTCCAGATCGACTCGAGAAACTCCTTCGCCAACAGTCCAAACACTGCCACCGAAACACAAAGAATCGAAAGCTCCAGCGCCAACCGCTCACTGGCGGTCACCTCCGAGCCGTTGACGGCCAGGCCCATCACCATCGCGTTCATCGATAGAAATGCGCCCGCCCCGATGCGCCACCATACCGATGCTGGTGCTTCATCGCCGCAGTCACATTCGATTCTTTGTTTCCGGTTCATTGCTGCCTCTACTTCTTTGCGGCAAACTCTTTGAGGGCGGCCTCGCTCCAGGCGCCATTGGCGCCCACCTGCTTGCGGACCTCCTCCACTACTGTCTTGGCCACCGCGCCCGATTTGTTACCAAACGAGCTGCGAATGTACGTCATTACCGCGGCGATTTCTTCGTCGTTATAGGTGTCCTTCCAGGCGGGCATCTGTGAGTTGTACTTCTGCCCTTTCACCGTAAAGTCACCGTTGACGCCGTTCAGCAAAATGGCCGCCAACTGCCGTGGGTCGCCGTTCACCCACTCGCTATCAGCCAGTGGGGGAAACTGCCCGGCAATTCCCATCCCGCTCGACTGATGACACTGGATGCAGGCGCCAAAGATCTCCGCGCCCAGCACCATCGGGTTCTGCGGCGCCGATGCCACCGCCTGCTGCACGCCCGCGCGCTCGGCCAGGCCATTGCCCGTCCAATCGCCCGCGTACGTGCCCATGTAGTAGCCGCCCCACATCGTGAACAGGAAACACATCAGGATGTACGCCACTGGCGTCGGCCTGATGCCGTCTCGCGGCTCCTGCATCTCTCGCATCGCCGCCGTGTGCATTTCAAGAATGCGATCCTCTAGCTCCGGCGCGCGGCGTTGTTCCGGGTTGGGTTGATCGGTGTTCATTGCTGTTGAGCCTCCGGTAGCGGGAACGTCTTGTTCAGCGCCTTCAGGTACTCGATAAGCGCCTTGCCCCTTTCAGTGGGCACAATCTGCGTCACATTGCCTTGCTGCAGCGGTTTCGGGATCTTCACCACATCGGCGGGGTAGGCCCCGGCCGGCAGTGCGTCGCCATCCTTCAGCTCGGCAAACAGGTAATTGAAGCGCGGCATGTTCGACCCCGGGGAGGTGAGTTGTGGGTTGTACAAATGCAGCGCATGCCAGTCCACCGAAGGTTGGCGCGATCCGATGCTCGCCAGATCAGGCCCTGTCCGCATCGTGCCCAACTGGTGGGGCTTCTCATAGATGTAGTCGCGGGGAACGCTGCGCCGCGTGCCCCAGTTCCGCCGGATGTCCGCCCCGTAGCCCTTCATGCGAATCTGCTGCGAGTGGCAGTAGATACATCCCTGATCGATGTATACCTGCCGCCCCTTCAACTGTTCGCCAAAGTACGGCACCGGGTATTGTGTGCCATCCGCCTTCTTTACCGGTTGCAACTCCTGGAACTGCCAGTTCGGCACAATCACCAAACCCGTAACCGACGCCGCAATCGTCAGAAATACTCCCAGCGATAAACCAACATTTCGGAGTGTCATTACTTTGCGAGCTCCTTTTCCTTTTCAAGCAGCATGTTGTAGTCGCGCTTGGTGTTCATCAGCGTCGGCGTTACAAACCGCAACCGGTGCGGCTGCACAATCCGCCAGAAGTTGATCAGGAAAGCCACCGTGCCCGTCACCAGGATCAGCCCCGCCAGCGTACGCAGCATCAGGAACGGCTGGGTAAACTTCACGATGTCGAGAAACGGCACCGACGGGTTGTTCATCATCATGCCCTGCCGGATCCCCGCGTAGCACATGGCCACCATGTACAGCAGCGTTCCCACCAGCGTGCACCAGAAGTGAATCCGGATCAGCCGCGCCGAGCTCCATTCATTGCCCGTCAGCCGCGGCATCGCGTAGTACATCATGGCGAACATCAGCGGCGCGAAGAATCCATACATGCCAAAGTGCACGTGGCCGATCGTGTAGTGCGTAAAGTGCGTGATCTCCTGGTGGCTGCGTAACGATTCGAGCGACCCCTGGAAGCTCGCGAGCGTGTACACCATCGATCCCATCACCGCAAACCGCAGCGTCGGGCTCGTCTTCAGCAGGTGAAACGACCCCACCATCGTCATGTGATGGTTGATGCCGATCGTGATCACCGGGATAAACATCATCATGCTGCCAACCACCCCGATCGTGATCGTCCAGGCCGGCAGCGGCCCGCCCGTCAGATGGTGCGTGCCCGCCCAGTTGTAGAAGATCGCGTTCGACCAGAACCCCAGCAGCGACAGATGGTAGCTATGCACTGGTTTGCCAATTACTTTCGGGATCAGGTAATAAGCCGCCGCAATCCCTGTCGGGGTGGCAAACAACCCCACCACGTTGTGGCCGTACCACCAGTTCGCGATCGCCTGCGCCACGCCGTCCGTTGCACCGAGGTTCGTGCACGCCTCCGCGCTCAGCACCAGCACCGGAAACCAGATCGTCACCGCCATCAGGTACCACTGCGACACATACGTGTGCTTGCTGCGCCGCGTAAAGTACATCTTGAAGTTCGCGATCACGATAAACACGTAAGGAATCACCAGCAGCGGCATCGCATAGAGCGGCATCTCAAGCGCTTCCACGCCCGTCGACTGGCCCATCAGCACGCCCACCACCCCAAGCAGAATGCCGAGGTTAAAGATCACGCCACCGGCAATGAGCAGTGGCGGGAAGGGAATCCGCGTCTGGCAAAGTCTTGCCTGCAGCCACAACAGCGTTCCCGACGCCGCCGTGCCGCCAAATCCATAAATCGCCGTGTCCCAATGCACCGGGCGGATGCGGCCAAACGTCAGCCATTCCATCCCGCCCAGAAAATCCGGATTGTGCAGCTTGACTGAGCTGATCAGTCCCGCCAGGCTTGCGATCAACAGCCAGAACAATGCGCTGGCCCAGTAGATCGTCACCACCCACTCTGCCGACCGGTCCACTTCTATGCGCGAGACTACTTCGCGATCGTTTTCCATCATCGCCGTGCCTCCAACCCCTCGCCGGGAAAGTAATCGGTGACCATGCCTTCCGGCTCCTGGTCATCAAATATGGACCGCGCTCCAGAGCGCAGATCCTTGAATTCACCCTGCCGGATCGCCCAGGCGAGCAACCACACCGTGGTGATTCCCGCTACTAGCGCGAAGGCCCAGATGAACACGAATACGTAGAACATGCAGTTACCTCGAAACCCATCACTGCATGCGGGATTCCAAAGTAAAGCAATTGAAAAATAAGGGGTTTAGGAGAGGAAGGTCAGTTGGGTGGGGCTTGTGCCCCAGGTAGGCTGGGTGATTTCACCCATTGGCTATTGCCGGTTGTCGAAAAGAGGTTCTACTTCAAGCGAGGTCAACACCCACAATCCATATGCTCCCAGCATCGTGCCGAGCGGAAAGCTGATGATCGCCAGTGCGCATACCACCATCCCCATGGTGCGGGCCCAGCCCTGAATGCGCAACAACCCCAAGCCCGTCATCGTCATCGGTACCGCCAGCAGAATGTTCAAAAACAGGATTCCCACCGCGATCGGTCCCAGCACCGACGATGCATCGTCAAATGCCACGGCAATGCCTGAAGGTCCGCCGTTTGCTATGAGCCAGATCAGTGAGAATAATCCCCCGCCGATGCCCATGACAATCAACAGAATTGCCAAAGTTCTAAGGTGCGCTGCCATCGCCTGATTCTATTCTAACCCTTCCTCTTTGAGATCAGTCGATAAACTGAAAATACTGTCACGCCACTCCAAATCCAGTCCCGAATCACCGGATCTTCAACCCAGTTGCGCGTCAGATGCCAGCCAAACATCGGGTCGTAGGCCAGCGGCAACAATGCCATCGGCAACAGCCACGGCAGCGCCTCCACCGTCGTCAGCGCCAGCATCGGCAGCACCCAGCTCAGATACCACGGATGCAAATTGGCCGAGAACGCCAGCAATACCGTAGTAATTGCCAGCACTTTCTCCACCCGCCCCAGCCCGGTAAATGCCACCGCCACACTGCTGGCAATGTTCAAAACTACCGCCTGAGATTTATCGGTCAAAAATCGAAAAAGATAAGCGTTGTTCTGCCACCCGCCCAGAAACCCCGTCGTAAACCGCACTTTCTGTACCCATTCCCCCACCGGCATCAGCAGCGCCACGCTTCCCACCATCGCCGCATAGAGCGCCATCCCCGCCCCCACCGGCATCGCCCGCAGCCATACCAGCGCCAACAGTGCTGGCCACCATTTCACCAGCGTCGCCACCCCCAACCACCCCCAACTCGCCACGCCTGTTGTTCGCAACGCCCAGAACAACGCGAGCAACAGCCAGCTGTCGTTATGCCCGTTCATCCAGAATTCGACCAGGCTTAACGGGCACCACGCCACCAGCAACCACCTCTCAAGCGGCAATCGCCAGCACGAGGCCAGCAGCAGGGCCTCTCCCAGCGCCCCCGACACCTTCAGCGGCAGCCCCAGCCGCCATACCAGCGCATGGATCACCTCAAGCACTGGCCCATAGACGGCCGAGAAGTCATACCCCGGGATGCTGCGGTTCACCTCCCCCATCTCCGCCGGGCTCACCCGGTACGGGTTCACCCCCGCATTCAACACCCGCGCCTCCCACTCATACCGCAGCAAATCGTCGCTGAGTATTGCCGGCTGCGCATAGCACCACACCCTCAACCCCACTGCCACTGCCAGAGACATATGCCGCCACCGTGGCGTGTCCTTCACACCTGTTGAAAACCAGAGGGCGAAAAGATAGGGAAGATACGCTATACTGTTGAGAACACAGAGAGACGTAATCCCTGCAATCGCATCACTGGAGTAGTGGACCAAGTCAAACAATATGCTAACCGGCGCCCCATCAACCACCGAAAAACTGATAGACGCTTTTTTTGACGATACGTTTGCGGGAGTCCATTCTCTTGCTGCATTCGATTACGCGATCCTGATCCCGTACTTCGTGCTGCTGGCGATCCTCAGCTTCTATGGCTGCCATCGCTTCGAGATGATCCGCGGCTACTTCAAGGGCCGCCGCATGAAGAATCCCGAGCCCCTCGGCCACTTCGCCGATTCTGACCTGCCGCTCGTAACCATTCAGCTCCCACTGTTCAATGAACGTTATGTGGTCGAGCGTCTGCTTGAGAGCGCCAGCAAAGTTCGCTACGCCCCCGGCAAGCTCCAGATCCAGATCCTCGACGACTCCACCGACGATACCGCCCCGTTCACCGAGGCCCTCGTCAACACCTACATCGAACGCGGCTTCAACTTCGAGTACCGCCACCGCAAGAATCGCTCCGGCTACAAAGCTGGCGCCCTGCAGGCCGGCCTTGAGTCCGCCACCGGCGAAGTCATCGCCATCTTCGATGCCGACTTCGTCCTCCCCGAAGATTTCCTCGAGCGCACCATCCACCACTTCACCGACCCGAACGTTGGCGTCG
>CAZBTA010000165.1:0-11600 GCA_964494515.1 uncultured Bryobacter sp. | reverse complement strand
CTGCGCCCCCCTCAGTTGGCGACATGTAGAGCGACTTGTGGTGTGAGGACCACTTGACGCTCGTCCGACCCCGAAATGGGGTCAAATGGAGGGATGCGTTCCCTAGGCGCGTCCCTCCTTTTCACGTTTACGCTGGCGGCGGCGGATCTGCTGATTCAGCCCGCGGCGCTTGAACCCCAACTCAAAGATCCCAAACTTGTCTTGCTGCATGTCGGCACCAAACAGGATTACGACGCTGGCCATATCGCGGGCGCGCAACTGGTAACCCTCGCGGATCTATCGGTGTCGGGAGATTTGCGATTGCAGATGCCACCGGTGGAAACGCTGCAGAACAAGCTGATGGCAATGGGCATCGGGAATGGTTCGCGGGTGGTGATCTATGCCGGCAATGAATCTGTCCAGTCGGCGACGCGTATCTTCTTTACGTTTGATTACCTGTCGCTCGAAGCCAGGCTGCTCGATGGCGGACTGGCGGCATGGAAGGCGGCGGGCAAGCCGGTGGTAGCTGATGTACCAGTGATCAAGCCGGCCACCGGGCTGCAGGTGAAAGCCCGGCCGGAGCTGATTGTTGACGCTGGTTACATTGAGGCCCACCTCAAAGACCCGGCGCTGGCGCTGATCGACGCAAGGACACCGGAATTCTACAGTGGAGCGAGCGCTGGCAACATGCCGCGCGCGGGGCATATTCCGGGCGCAAGGAATGTCCCCTTCCCTACCCTGCTCGGGCCGAACAAGGAGTTTTTGAGTACGGGTGAGTTGGCGGCCAAGCTCGGAGACAAGCCAATCGTTACCTACTGCCACATCGGGATGCAGGCAACGGTGGTGTACTTTTCGGCGCGTCTGGCGGACAAGCCGGTGCGGCTGTATGACGGATCGTTTGAAGAGTGGTCGAAGCGGAAAGAATTGCCAGTGGAGGCACAACAGTAATGAAGATTGCATTGGTAACCGGGGCGGGCTCGGGCATTGGTCGCGCGGTGGCGCAGGCGCTCAACGGGGCGGGATATCAGGTAGTGCTGGCCGGACGACGCGCGGCGGCGCTGGAGGAAACGGCCGCAGGTACAGGAATGGTGGCCGTGCCGACGGATGTGACCAAGCCAGAAGAGGTAAAGGCGTTGTTTGCCGAGATCGAACAGAGATTCCGCCGGTTGGATGTGTTGTTTAACAACGCGGGCATGGGCGCGCCAGGGGTGCCGATGGATGAGTTGAGCTATGAGCAATGGATGCAAGTCGTGCAAGTAAATCTGACCGGCAGCTTTCTGTGCGCACAGGCGGCCATGGGACTGATGAAGCGCCAGTCGCCGCAGGGCGGCAGGATCATCAACAACGGGTCGATCTCGGCGCAGACGCCACGGCCGAATTCAGCGCCCTATACGGCGACCAAGCACGCCATTACGGGACTGACGAAGTCGATCGCGCTCGACGGGCGACCGTTCCACATTGCTTGCGGGCAGATCGATATCGGCAATGCGGCGAGCGAGATGACGCAGCGGATGACGCAGGGCGTGCCGCAGGCGAATGGATCGATCATGGTGGAGCCGCGCATGGATCTGCAGCATGTCGCGGACGCGGTGTTGTACATGGCGGGGTTGCCGCTTGAGGCAAACGTGCTGACGATGACGGTTATGGCAACAAACATGCCACTAGTGGGGCGTGGGTAAGCGGGTGACCGAGTAGAATCAAGGGTTATGACACGCCGCGAATTACTGGCAATGACGGCAGGGCTTGCCGCGCCAAGCGACCGCATCAACATGGGCTTTATCGGTGTGGGAGGCATGGGCACCAGCCGGCTCAAGGGCTTCTTGCAGCATATGGATGTGGTGCCGGTGGCGGTGTGTGACCTCGACAAGAATCGCGCGGAAGCAGCAGCAAAGCTGATTCGGGATACGCGCAACAGCTCACCCGTGATTTACAGCGATTACCGCAAGCTGCTGGCGGCCAAAGATATTGATGCGGTCTGCATTGCGACGCCCGACCACTGGCACGCGCTGCCAGCCATTCAGGCGTGTGAGGCGGGCAAGGACGTGTTTGTCGAAAAGCCGCTGAGCTATTCGATCGGCGAAGGCCGCGCGATGGTGAAGGCGGCGCGCCAACACAAACGCGTGACGCAGATGGGCAACCACATTCATAACGACTTGCCGAATTACCGGCGCGTGGTGGAAGCGATCCAAAGTGGAGCGGTGGGCAAGGTGACGCGTGTGTCGGTATGGAAGACGTCGGAATCAAAAGGCCTCGGCAAGCCCGCGGACGCCAAGCCGCCGGCAGAACTGGATTATGACTTCTGGCTGGGCCCGGCGCCGGTGCGGGCGTATAACCAGAACCGGAGCCACTTCAACTATCGCTATTTTTGGGATTACAGCGGCGGGATGTTTATCGACTTCTGGTGCCACATCACGGACGTCGTGTACTGGTCGTTGGGTTTGAAAGCGCCAAAGGCGATCGCCGCGACGGGGCGGCGTGTGCTCGAAGACGACAACGGCGAGACGCCGAATTATCTCGAGGTGCAGTACGAGTATCCGGGACTCGACATGGTATGGACGCTGAATCCGCAAGGGCCGCCGGGATTTGAAAACTGGGGCATTGGGGCGGCATTCCAGGGCACGGACGGGACGCTGGTGTGCAACTACGGCGATTACAAGATCTTCCGCAAGGGCAAAGAAGTGACCGACTTTGTACGCCCGCCGCAGACGATCGAGAACAGCCCGGGGCATCTGCGCGAGTTTTTGAACTCGGTGCGTTCGCGCCAACTGGCGACATGTGATGTCGAATATGGGCACCAGTTGACCAAGGGCGGGCTGCTCGGCAACATCGCGTTGCGGACGGGACGGCGCATTCAATGGGACGATGTGAACGAAAGGATTGTGGGCGACAAAGACGCCGACAAGCTCGTAACGCGGAAGTACCGGAAACCCTGGAAACTGGCATAGAACATGGAATCGTTGGGTCGCTATCAGATTCGGGAAGAACTCGGCCGTGGCGGCATGGGCGTGGTGTATCGCGCCTATGACCCGACACTTGATCGGGAAGTAGCGATCAAGAGCGTAAGGCTTGAAGGGGTGGATGAAGCGCAGCGGGCCGCGCTTGAGGAGCGGCTGTCGCGCGAAGCCAAGGCGGCGGCCAAGCTGCAGCATCCGAATATCGTCGCGGTGTATGACTTCTTCCGCATCGAAGACCGGGCATACATCGTCATGGAGTACATCAAGGGGTCGATGCTCGATGCGATGATCTCGGCCGGCAATCCACCGACGGATCGCATTATGCGCGTTCTGCGCCAGGCGGCCAACGCACTGGATACGGCGCACAAGATGGGAATCGTGCATCGGGACATCAAGCCGGGCAACATTCTGGTGGATGACAGCGGGACGGTAAAGATCACCGATTTTGGCATTGCGCGCATGACGCTGGATGGTGCGACGCAGACGATCACAACGGGGATGTCGACCACCGCGGGCACGATCGGATATATGGCGCCCGAACAGATTCGCGGCGAAGCTGTGGATGGGAGAGCGGACCAGTTTTCACTCGGGATTGTGGCGTTTCAACTGTTCAGCGGGCGCATGCCATTCCAGGCGGATACGTGGATCGCGCTGTCCTACAAAATCATCCATGACCCGGTGCCCAAGATCGAAGGGCTGGCCGAGGGCAAGCAGTGGGCAATCGAAAAGGCGCTGGCAAAATCACCTGAAGACCGTTTTGCCAACTGCAATGAGTTTGTGGATGCGCTGGCGATGATTCTGGCGCCGCCGCAAGCGGCGACGGCGGCTGCTTCTGCCGCATCACCGACGACGAAAAAGGTGAAGGGAAAGCGGAAGTGGTGGGTGTACGCCGCGATCGGGGTGGCCATTGTGGGTGGCCTCGACATGTGCGACGACGACAAGCAGCAACGGCGGCGCAGCCGCAACAAGGATCGCGAGCAGAGCGCGGTGGAATACACGCCGGCCCCACCGGATGCGCCCGCTTCGCCCGATGAAAAGAAGGCTGAGGCTGCGGCACTGGATTTTGTTCCCATTCCGGCGGGAACGTTCCAGATGGGCTCAGACACAGATGAGGACAACCAGAAGCCGCGTCACCAGGTGACGATATCGCAGAGTTTCGAGATGGCAGCAACGGAGACCACCGAGCGCCAGTGGAATCACGTGATGGGCAAGAAGGGCGGCAAGGACGAGCCGAAAGTGGACGTGAGCTGGAACACTGTGCAGGAGTTTATTGCGCGGCTGAACAAGCGCGATGACGGCTACATTTACCGCTTGCCCACCGAAGCCGAGTGGGAATACGCGGCGCGTGGCGGGGCCAAGCCCGAACGACCAGCAAACGTCGGCGACCTGGCGTGGTACTCAGACAATAGCGACGATGAGGCGAAGCCGGTGCGTGGAAAGTTGCCGAACGCATTTGGGCTTTACGACATGCTGGGCAATGTGTGGGAGTGGACGGCCGACTGGTATGAAGAGGGCTACTATGCCAAGGCGCCGAAAAAGGATCCGCAGGGCGCCAAGGGTGGGCGCATCAAGATCTATCGGGGCGGGGCTTACAACACCCAGGGCATGACGCTCTCGGCGGCATGGCGATTCGGCGATGAGCCGGATAAGGGATTTGATAACGTTGGCTTCCGCGTGGTGCGGACCAAGCGCTAACGCAGCGTGAGCTTGTGGCGGCCATCGCTGCCGGGGATGCCCATGCGATAGCCGGAGCGCGCGCGGACCACAAGATTCTTATGCTCGGGATTCCGCAAGCGGACGCGGATTTTTACCACTTCGCCGGGCTTGTGCGCGGGTGGGCGGTAGAAGATTGTGTAACCTTCGCGAATGCGTTTGAGCGTGCCGGCAAGATCAAAAGCGCCGGGGATGACGGGGATCGTTTCGCCACCGGTGGCTTCGACAAACTTCTGTAAGTCGGAGCGGTTTTTGGGCTTGAAGTCAGTTGCGGGCTGAAACTGTGCGAGCACGACAATGGCATCTGCTTCCCACAGGGCGTCGCGGGTGAAAGATTCGGGCACTACCCGCGAGCCCACGTTATCGCTGAAGACAAGCAGCGCGCGGCGAGCGTTAGGGCGAGCAAACTTCTGCATGACGCGAGCAATCAGGCCAATCGATTGATTGAACTCGGTGCCAGCGCCTTTGACGTTGATGTCCTGGATGGCGCGATTGACGGCATCCCAATCCCAGGTGGGTTCAATCACCATGTAGGGCTGGTTATCGAAGATTGTGACGGCGACACGGTCGCGAAAAAACAGCGAACGTAGCGCGTTGGCGGCCTGGCGCTTGACCTCGGCAGTGATCGAACTCATCGAATCACTCACGTCGAGCACAAGCATCAAGTCCAACTCGTTGAGGTCTTTCTCAAAGGCAGCGATGGGTTGAGGTACCCCATCGTCGAGAATTTCAAAGTCTTCGGCCTTGAGGCCGGTGACGATCTTGCCCGCGGGATCGGAGACCTGAACGTCGACGCGAAGAAGTTGTACGTCGCTACGAAAGACGACGTCCTGAGCCAGGAGCGAAATAGAAATGAGGCATGCGACGACTGTCCGCATGCCTCATAGCTTACTAAGTTTGACTAACTACTGTTTGACGCGAAGCTGGATGCCGAGCTCGCGGAGGTTCTTGTCCGGAACGGGGCTGGGGGCTTCGCACATGAGATCGGTGCCCTTGCTGGTTTTGGGGAACGGGATGACGTCGCGGATCGAGGTCTCGCCGGCGAGCATCATCACCAGACGATCGAAGCCAAGCGCGATGCCGCCATGCGGCGGGGCGCCGTATTCGAGCGCATCGAGCAGGAAGCCAAAGCGATTCTTGGCTTCTTCCATCGAAAAGCCGATGGCGGAGAAGATCTCCGATTGCACGTCGCGACGATGGATACGAATCGAACCCGAGGCGATCTCGACACCGCTGATGACAAGGTCGTAGGCCTTGGAGCGAACGCGAGCGGGATCGGTCTCAAGCAGCGGGATGTCCTCTTCAAACGGTGAAGTGAAGGGATGATGAGCCGCTTGCCAGCGTTCTTCTTCTTCGTCCCATTCAAACATCGGGAAGTCGGTGACCCAGAGCAGGCGCAGGTCTTTGGGATCGAGCAACTGGTGCCGATCGTTAAACTTCTGCGCGAGGTGCAAACGCAGCTGACCAGCGGCGAGGTAGACGGTTTCCTCAGGGCGATGGCCCTTGGGAGCGCTCGGCCAGGCGGCGATCATGAGCGTGTCTTCGTCGGTGGCGCCGGTGAGGCGCTTCACTTCGGCCATGATCTCGGGCATGTCGCGCTCGAGGCGCTTGACGTCGTCGAGAACGCGGAGGCCCTTTTCGGTGCCAAAGGCTTTGACGTCGTCGCGCTCCTTGCGCGAGAGCTGCAGCTTGGGGATGGTGATGGCGACCATCGGCAATCCCTCGGTGCCCAGGCCCTGGCCCTTGAAGAGCTCAGTGACGTTGACGAAGGGCGGGATGCGGAGGTCGGGCTTGTCGATGCCGTATTGCTCGATCGCCTGCTTGTAGGTGAGGCGGAGGAAGGGCGCGGTGATCTTGTAGCCAGCCTGCTCGAAGATCGAGATGGTGAGCTTTTCGACCGTTTCGAAGATGGTTTCCTGTTGGGGGAAGCTCATCTCAATGTCGATCTGGGTGAACTCGGGTTGGCGATCGGCGCGAAGATCTTCATCACGGAAGCAACGCACGATCTGGAAGTACTTGTCGAAGCCAGAGATCATGAGCAACTGCTTGAAGATCTGCGGGCTCTGCGGCAGGGCGTAGAAGCTGCCGAGCGACATACGCGAAGGCACGAGGAAGTCGCGCGAGCCTTCGGGAGTCGACTTGGTCATAAACGGCGTTTCGATTTCGAGGAAGCCGGCGTCGTACATCGTCTGGCGAGCGGCCAGCGCGATCTTGGAGCGCAGCATGATGTTCTGCTGCATCTTGGGGCGACGGAGGTCGACGAAGCGATACTTGAGGCGAGCTTCTTCGCTGATCTTGTCGTCCTCTTCCATCGGGAATGGCGCGGGCTTGGAGGTGTTGAGAATCCAGAGCTTGTCAACGACGACTTCGACTTCGCCGGTGGGGATGGAGGGGTTGATCGTGTCGGCGCTACGCTTTTCGATGACGCCTTCAACGGCGACGACGAACTCGGGGCGAATCTCTTCGGCGCGCTTGTGGACGTCGGCATTTTCTTCCATGCGGAAGACGCACTGGGTGACGCCAGCGCGATCGCGGAGGTGGATGAAGATCAGGGCGCCGAGATCGCGGCGGCGGTGTACCCAGCCCATGAGCAGGACGCGCTCGCCTTCATTGGAAAGGCGAATCGTGCCGCAGTCGTGCGTGCGCTTGAGGTCACCGAGAAAATCGAGCGTTAAGGCTTCGGACATATATGTTTGATCAGGTCTTCCTTGGGTACGGAGAGTTGCTCTCCGGTGGCCATGTTCTTCAGGGAGTAGCGCTGATTGGCGACTTCCTGGTCACCGACCAGGAGCGCAAAGCGGGCGCCGAGTTTGCTGGCGAGTTCCATCGACCGCTTGAGCTTGGCGGCGGGCGACAATTCGACCACGAGGCCGGCATGGCGCAGGTCGCGCGCAATCAGGCTCGAGTGGCGGAAGCTCGCTTCATCCATGGGAGCGATGTAGAGATCGAGGGTGTGCTTGAACTTGCCGGGGTGTGATTCATCGACAGTCATCACGAGGCGATCTTCACCGATCGAAAAACCGATGCCGGGTGCGGCAACTCGGCTGCCGAGGCTCTCGGCGAGGCCATCGTAACGACCGCCACCGAGAACAGAATTCTGTGACCCAAGCGCGCCTTCGTGAACGATCTCGAAGGTGGTGCGGGTGTAGTAATCGAGGCCGCGAACCATGCGAGGGTTGACCGTGTATGCGATGCCGCGATCTTCGAGGTACTCGCGCACGCGGGCGAAGTGAGTGCGGGAGTCCTCATCGAGGTAATCGTGGATCGAGGGCAGCGCGTCGATGTGGGCCTGATCTTCTGGGGCCTTGGAATCGAGGATGCGCAGGGGGTTGGTCTCAAGCCGGCGCTGGGAATCGGCGCTGAGCTCGTGCTTGACGGGCTCGAGGCGTTCGCGAATGGCGGCGGTGAAATTGGGCCGCGAGGCGGGCGTGCCAACGCTGTTGATCATCAGCTTGTAGCCGGTGACGCCGCAGGCATCGAGCAGGCCGCAGACCATTTCAATCACTTCGGCATCGATGGCAGGGGAATCGCTGCCAATCACCTCGGCGCCGATCTGGGAGAACTGGCGATACCGGCCCTTTTGTGGGCGCTCACGGCGGAACATGGGGCCGATGTAAAAGAGCTTTTGCAAGCCAGGGATCTGATCGAGGCGGTGCTCGATGTAGGCGCGGATGACGCTGGCGGTGTTCTCCGGGCGGAGGGTCAACGAGGAGTCGTCACGATCCTTGAAGGTGTACATCTCCTTGGTGACGATGTCGGTCTCTTCACCAACGCCGCGGGCGAACAGGGAGGTTTCCTCGAAGATCGGCGTGCGGATCTCCTGGTAGTTGTATGAGGCGAAGACTTCGCGCGAGACACGCTCGACGTGATTCCAGGTGGCAATCGACGGGGGGAGAATGTCGCGGGTGCCTTTGACGGCTTTGATCATGCGGGTTCCTCGCGGTAGATGGCGCGGGTGTCAACGTAGTGCTGGCAATTGACGCGGAAGCGTTCGGCTTCCTCCGGGGTGACTTCGCGACGCACCTTGGCGGGGACGCCCATGGCGAGCATGCCAGCGGGGATCTCCATGCCTTCTGGTACGAGCGAGCCGGCTGCGACAATGGCGCCTTTGCCAACCTTTGCGCCGTTGAGAACGATGGCGCCGATGCCGATCAGGGCGTCGTCTTCTACCGTGCAGCCGTGCAGGCAGACCTGATGGCCGACCGTGACACGATTGCCGATGACGAGGGGAAAATTGGGGCCGTCGACATGCAGGACCGAGTTGTCCTGGACGTTAGATTCTTCGCCGATGGTGATGGAATGCACGTCGCCCCGAATCGTAACCAAAGGCCAGACGCTGGAGCGTTCGCCGATACTGACGTTTCCGATCACTTGTGCGCTGGGGTCGATATAGCAGGACGAGGCGATCTTCGGCACAATGCCGCGAAATGCCCTGATCATTGCGTAACTTCTCACTTTAGCATGGGCTTGGGGGAGGGCTAGAATGAGGGTGATGCGAAATCTCCTCATTGCGCTGTTGCTCGTGTGCCCGATCGTATCGGCCCAGAAGAAGATGCTGGACGCCGAAGCGATCTGGAAGATCCAGCGGATCCAGGAACCGGCACTGTCGCCCGACGGCAAGACGGTGGCGTTTGTCGTGCGCAAGTTTGATGTCGAAAAGAATTCTTCGACCCGGCACATCTATACGGTGGCGCTCGAGGGGGGCGAGCCGAAACAGATTACAACCGAGGGCAGCTCGAACGAACGGCCCAAGTGGACGCCGGATTCCAAGCGCATCGTCTTTGTGTCGAACCGTGGCGGATCGTCGCAGATCTGGGCCATGAACGCGGATGGTAGCGCCGCCAAACAGTTGACGACGATCGCGACGGAGGCGAGCGGCGTGCTGGTGAGCCCGGATGGCAAGAATATTGTGTTCCAAAGCAGCGTGTACCCGGATTGCGCCGATGATGCCTGCAACAAGAAGAAGCTCGATGAAGAAGCGGCGGCGAAGTCGAAGGCGCGCGTGTATACGGGCCTGCTGTACCGGCACTGGACGGAGTTTCAAGGCAAGCGACGGAATCATCTGTTTGTGCAGGCGATCGATGGTGGCAAGCCGAAGGATCTGACGCCGGGGCCGCATGATGTGCCGCCGTTCTCGCTGGGCGGGCCGGATGACTACGCGATCTCGCCGGATGGTGGTGAGCTTTGCTACGTGATCAATACGGATGAGAACCCGGCAATGTCGACCAATAGCGATTTGTATGTGGTGCCGATGGCCGGGGGTGAGGCGAAGAAAATCACCGTAAACGTGGCGGCTGACATGTCGCCGCTGTACTCGCCGGATGGCAAGTATCTGGCATACCGGGCGCAGGCGAAGGCCGGATTTGAAAGTGACAAGTGGCGGCTGGTAGTGATGGAGCGCGCCTCGGGTACAGCAACGATCCTGACGGAGGGCGTGGACCGGGCCGTGCAGTCGATGACATGGAGCGGGGATTCGAAGCGACTCTTCTTCACGATTGAGGATCGCGGGCGGCAGACGTTGCAGTTAACACCGGTAACGGGTGGTGGATCGCAGACAGTGGTGTCGGGGGCTTCGCACATTGACGATGTGCAGTTTACGCCCGATGGCCGGGTGATGGTTTATAGCGAGCATACGGGATCGCGGCCGGTGGAGTTGTACAAGACGACTTCTCGCTCGACGCCGGTGCCGCTGACGAAGCTCAACGATGCGCTGCTCGCGCAGTATGAGACGCCGGCACTCGAGGAGGTAGTGAGCGAAGGCGCGGAGAAGGCCAAGGTGTCGAGCTTTGTGTTGAAGCCAGCCGGGTTTGACGCGAAGAAGAAGTACCCGGTCTTGTTCCTGATCCACGGCGGACCGCAGGGGGCATGGGGGCATAGCTGGAGCTTCCGCTGGAATCCGCACGTGTTCGCGAATGCGGGGTTTGTGGTGGTGATGCCGAATCCGCGTGGGTCGACCGGTTATGGGCAGAAGTTTACCGATGAAGTGAGCGACGACTGGGGCGGCAAGGTCTACGACGACATCATGGCGGTGGTGGACAAGATCGAAGCCGAACCGTGGGCCGACAAGGAGCGTTTTGCGGCGGCCGGTGGCAGCTTTGGTGGCTACATGGTGAACTGGATCCTGGGCCACTCGAACCGCTTCAAGGCGCTGGTGAGCCACGCTGGTGTTTATGACCTGCGCTCGATGGCGGGCGAGACGGAAGAGCTGTGGTTTGTGAACTGGGAATTCAAAGGTATGCCGTGGGAGCAGCCGGAGACCTACGCGAAATTCAGCCCGAGCTACTTTGTGAAGGAGTTCAAGACGCCGACGCTCGTGTTGCATGGTGAGCTCGATTACCGCGTGCCGGTGGGGCAAGGCATGCAGCTCTTCACGGGCCTTCAAATGCAGAAAGTGCCCTCCAAGCTGGTGTTGTTCCCAGATGAAGGGCACTGGATTTTGAAGCCTCAGAACAGTCTGCTCTGGTACAAGAGCTTTATCGACTGGGTGACTGAGTTTACGACCAAGAAGGCTGAGCAGTAGCTCAGCTCTGCTTGACGGTTTGCCAGTTGCGCTCGCGAGCGCTCTTGAGGACGGCGTCGGTGACGTAGTCGGTCTGGAGTGCGTCGCGGAACGTGGGCGCGGCGGGCTTGCCAGATTCGACACCGGCGACAAAGTCGGCAACCTGGTGCACGAAGCTGTGTTCGTAGCCGATCTGGAGACCGGGCACCCACCAGTTCTTCATGTAGGGCTGATCGCCGTCGGTGACGTGGATTGAGCGCCAACCGCGCATGCGGCCTTCATCGCGATACTCGAAGTACTGCAAGCGGTGCAGATCGTGGAGATCCCAGAAGACGCTCGCGTTTTCGCCATTCATCTCAAGCGTGTAAAGGGCCTTGTGACCGCGGGCATAGCGAGTGGCTTCAAACGTGGCGAGGGAGCCATTGGCAAAGCGGGCGAGGAAGAGGCTGGCATCA
>CAZBTA010000164.1:3229-11605 GCA_964494515.1 uncultured Bryobacter sp. | reverse complement strand
TATCAAAGGATTTGGGGATTTCGTGTAGCCTGAATCAGCGCATGTATTGAGTAGTAAGGGAGAGTCGGTAGAGACTTGTTCTGGCAGTGACCCAGATGGTTCCCGGGAGCGCGAAGGCAAGGTTGGCGGGGACCTCGGGGAGCGGCAGTGGGTGGGCCATGAGATGTCCTTCTGGAGATATCAACAGTAATCCGCCCGGACCGGTGGCAAGAATGTTGCCGTCGGGCAGAATCTTGAGGCCATCGGGGAGACCGGGAGCAAGACTTGAGAGCGAATACCAGCGGTCAGGAGTACCGAGAGTGCCATCAGCTTCGAGGGGGTAACGGTGCCAGTAGGTGTCTTGAGGATCGGAGTTGGCGACGTACAGGAAGTGCTCGTCGTGAGAGAAGGCGAGGCCGTTGGGACGAGTCATGCGGGAACAGAGGAGGGTGAGCTTGCCCTCAAACCAGCGGAAGATGCCATTGAAGGGTAGTTCCTTGAGCGGATCGGCATCCTGACCCGTGAGGCCGTAAGGTGGGTCGGTGAAGTAGATGGCACCGGTTGAATGGATGACGAGGTCGTTGGGGGAGTTCAGGCGTTGACCGTGCCAGGAATCGACGAGAACACTGTGTTGGCCCGAGGCGGTTAACTTGCTGATGCAACGGCGACCATGCTCGCAGATGATGATGCTCCCGCTGGCGTCGAGGGCGAGGCCGTTGGGGTGAATGCCGGGAGTATCAAGACGTACGGAGACACCGGAACGCGAGTAGCAGTAAATGCGACTCGCGTGAATATCGCTGAAGAGGACCTCGTGATCGGGAAGCACGAGAGGGCCTTCAGTGAAGCGAAAACCGGAGGCGACACGATCCACGGAGCCGAAGATCATCGGAAGTAGAACCCACCATTGACATCAAGCGTGGCGCCGGTGATGTGTTTTGCCTCATCGCTGGAGAGAAAAACGACAGCGGCGGCAATATCCTCCACGCTACCGAGGCCGAGGGGAATCTCGGTGGCAATATCGCGAATGCCCTGTGCGCCGTGGGCCGTGTGGAGCATCTCTGTCTCGATAACGCCGGGGGCGACGGCATTGACGGTGATGTTGAATGGGGCGGCGGTGCGAGCGAGAGTATGAACCATGCCGAGTTGGCCGGCCTTGGCGGCGGTGTAATGGACAAAACCGCGGATGGCGCCGCGGAAGGCGGTGACGGAACTATTGACGATGATGCGGCCGGAGCGCTGCTCGCGCATGCGGAACATGGCGGCGCGGGCGCAGAGGAAGAAACCTGTCAGGTGGGTGTCGAGGACATCGCGCCAGGAATCGAGAGTGGTATCGAAGATGTCTTCGCGGCGGGTGATGCCGGCATTGCTGACGAGAATGTCGAGGCGGCCAAACTGGCGATCGACGGCCTCGAACATGGCCAGCACGTCGGACTCGGACCGGATGTCGGCGGCGATGAAGAGCGGAGTGGCGCCAGCGGCAGCGATCGCATCGCAGGTGTGCCGGGAGTCGGTGGATGGGGCGAGGTCGTTGACGATTACGGCCGAGGCGCCGGCCTTAGCCAGAGCGGTGGCGATGCCGGCGCCCAACCCACGCGCGGCACCGGTGACGAGGGCGACCTTGCCATCAAGCCGAAACATGAGAGGACCTCACGGAATAGTAGGGGCGGGCGTCGGGGGGACGGATACCGGTGAGGGCACCTGTCTTGTAGTGCCGCAGATCATGAGGCTCATAGGGGAAGCGGTCGAGACCGTCTTCAATGAGATCGACACCGAGGCCGGGGGTGGCGGGAACGAGCATGAAGCCGTCTTCGAGGACCAGATTTTCAGGGACGACCTCGGCGCGCCAGGCGACATCGCTCATCATTGTTTCGAGCATCAGGAAGTTGGGGGTTGAGGCGGCGACCTGGAGAGTCATGGCGTTGCAGATGGGGCCGTTGGGATTGTGGGGTGAGATGCCCTTTTCGTTGAGGAGAGCGAGACTGGCGACACGTTTGGCCTCGAGCATGCCGCCGATGTGGCAGACGTCGGGTTGGGCGATGTCGATGCACTTTTGCGAGAAGGCATCCGCGAAGCGAGAGACTTCGAAGAAGCGTTCGCCAGCGGCGACCGGGATGCGAATGCGATCGCGAACTTCAGCGAGGGCGGAGAGACTTTCGGGAGCAACGGGTTCCTCGTACCAGTAAGGATTGAAGGGTTGGAGCAATTGCGCCATGGAAACGGCCGTGGGCACGTCGAGGCGGCCGTGAACCTCGATGAGGAGGTCAACGAGCGGGCCGACGGCATCGCGGACGGCCGCGACGATGTCGACGGCGGTTTGCCTTTCGAGTGGCTCGAGGGTGCGGTAAGCGGAGCCGAAAGGATCGAACTTGAGAGCACGGAAGCCGAGGGCGGTGGCGGCGCGGGCTTTGGCGGCGAACTCGTCGGGAGTGCGAGCGCCAGCAAACCAGCCGTTGGCGTAACACTTGACGCGATCGCGATAGAGGCCGCCGAGGAGTTCGTAAACAGGGACGCCGAGAGCTTTGCCTTTGAGGTCGAGCATGGCGCCCTCAACGGCGCTGAGGGCGGTGCGAAGGATCACGCCGGTGCGCCAGTAGGAATCCCGATTCATGAGATGGATGTGTTGCTCGACGGCGAAGGGATCTTTACCGATGAGGTAGCGACCCAGTTCGTTGATGGCTTCAACGATGGTTTGCTCGCGCATCTCGACGGTGCCTTCGCCGACACCGGTGAGCCCTTCGTGGGTATAGATCTTTACGAAGACCCAGTTGCAACGGTAGGCATTGACGATGAAGGTCTTGAGGCCAGTGATGGTGAGTTGATTTGGCATGGGGATCACTATGGTTGTTGGCGCTGTGGGAGGAGGAAGAGCTTGAATGAGCCGGGCTCGACGGGGAGGTCGAGTGCGGGGCCAGAGAGCGGGATCATGCCGCCATCGAACAATTCTTCCATCGTGCCGGCATAGCCGGAGGGGAGTTGAATCGTAGTGGGGGCCTGGCCCTGAGCATGCATGCCGAGCAGACGACTGTTGACATAGACCGGATGAGGACCGGCATGGTAGATGTGAACTCCCGCACGGATGGCGAGAGATCGATACAAGCTGGCGGGGAGATTGGGGACCGCGCTGTAGACGGAGGTGTGCTCGGGGAACTGCTTGATGGCGAGGGCCGGGGCTTTCGAAAGGCGATAGTGGCCCAGCACGGTGGCCGCGGGATCATCCACATGAAAGAGCGGGAAGAGAGGCTCGGAGAAACCGAAGGAGGCCGCGGGGGGGAAGCCAGGCAGAGCTGGCGTGGCGGGCAGCGTTACGACACCGTCGACGCCGTCATGGGGACTAACGCGGATCCCCGTGATGGCGGTGATGCCAGCGTCGGAAAGTGAGCTGTCGGTGATGAAGTTGGGCGCCCAGATCCAGACCAGCGTGCGGCCTTGACGGGCGATGACGCGGGAGATGTATTCGCGGATGGAGGCGGAGATCTGGAGCGGATTGAGAAAGATGATGACCTTGTACTGGCCGAGCGGGAGGGCGGGATTATCGATGTCGGAGAGGTTGTAGATGTCCCAGGGAGCGCCGACGCGGGCGAGTGTATCGGGAGGATTGACGAGGAGATCATCGCTCAGGCGCGAAACCGACGAGGAATAGTACATCGAGGCGGGATCGCCGAAGACAGCAATCTGGGCAACGGAGTGGGTGGGTATGTTCTCCAGACGGCGATTGACGCGGGCAATGTTAGCGACTTCGCGACGGAGGGGATCGGAATCGTAATAGCCGCCGAAGAAGTCGAACCACCAGACGCCGGTGCGCTTGACGCGAGTGAGAGCGAATTCGCGGCGGAGGACCATGCGGGTTTCGAACTCGTTGGCGAGCTTGGAATCGGAACCGGGGATGCGGCGGCCGTTCTCGACGGTGGATGGAGCAATGTAGGTGGTGTGATCGAGCTCCTGGAAGGTGAGCTTGTTGTGGAGGGCGAGCGAATCAACGGTGGTGAGGTATCCGCTGGCGCCATTGAAACGGCGGGGCTGGCCATAGCGAGCGGGACTGAAGATCATGTCGATGTCGGGCGAGCGCCAGACTTTCTCATAGGCGAGATGTCCTTCTTCAAGGAGGCGCTTGCCGCCGAGGGTATTGAGATAGCCGTAGAAGACGCCGAGCAACTTGCGGCGCTCCAGCACGCGTTTGGCGTGGGCGGCGAAGTAGAGGACGGCATCGGCGATGACTTCGTTGTGGAAGCGCCAGTATTCGAGAGCGGCGCGATCGTTGACGGGATGACGGAGGACACCGGCGGAGGTGCGATAGAGCTCGTGGGGAAAGGGGAGAGTGGCTTCGGGATTGGAGAGATAGCGACGGAAGGCGTCCTGCTTGATGGGATGAGGACGAATGGCGGCATCGAGGCGACGGGATTGTGAGTTGGTGTACCACTCGGTGGAAGAACCGCAGAAGAGACTGTAGGCAAAGACACGATTGCCATAACGAGACTCGACGTGACGGATGAGATCTTCGAGGGCGCGAGCCGCATCCGCGCGCCACTGGGGATGGCCCGCCATTTCGACGAGGTTGCGGAAGGTGTTTGAGTATTCCGGATGGAGTTTGAGATACCAATCCCGCGTGTCGAGCTGGAGCATGACATTGAAATAGGCATCCGGAGCATGTTGGATGAACATGTCCATCTGGCGATCGAGATTGGCGAAGTTGTACTGACCGGGGCCGGTCCAGACTTCACCAAAGAGCGAATAGGGGACGTCGAGAGTGCAGTCGAGACCGGTATGCAAGACGCTCATCAGGCGCACGCCCGCGGCATAGAACTGGCTGATATTGGCGGGCGTGGGACGGAAGGAGCGGAAGGCGAGGGGCTGGAAGGATTGGCCGGCGATCTCGATGCGAAGCTCGCCAGCGGCACGCGCGAGGCGAGAGGAAACAGGGTTGGGCACGGGAACAGGCGGCTGAGCGCTGGCAATGGCAGTCGCCATTTGAGCCGCGAAAGAACGGCGAGACAGCTTCATCGTATTCTGCGGGGCCTCCTTGGTTGTGGGATGTCGGACTGAAGACGTTGGGCAAGCAGGTCGCGGCGGGCGTTGTCGCAATGAAGCAGGGTGATGCGTTCGGCTTCGGCGACATCACGGCGATCGAGAGCGCGGATGAGGGCGCGGTGTTCGGTTACAAGCTCATCGAGGCGCCCCTGGCCAAAGCCGAAGGTGCGGCGCATGGTGACGACCAGTTCCCAGTTGCGCTCGAGCAGGCCGAGGGCGTCGACATTGTCGGCGATCTCGTAGATGACATGATGGAGGGCCTTGTTCTCACGCAGCAGGCCATCGAGGTCACGCCGGTGAGCGCAGTCTTCGTAGCGGGCCTGGATGGAGTGGAGGCGGAACACGTCGGAATCCTGAATCCTGGCAATGGCGCGGCGCACGAGGAGGCATTCGAGGGCGCCCCGGATCTCATACATGTTGTCGATGAAGTGTTCGTCCACATTGCGGACACTGGCGCCGCGATTGGGAGCAAAGGTGATCAGGCCTTCGCCCTGCAACATCTGGAGCGCCTCACGGACAGGCATCTGGCTGACACCGTAACGACGACTGAGATCAGCAATCTTGATGCGATCCCCCGGACTGAAGACACCCTTGAGAATGTCGGTGCGGATCTGCTCGCGCACACGAACATAGATGGGGTCGGCGATGCCGGGCACTACGGGGTTGTTGTCGTTGGTCATGAGGCTACCTTCTGGAGATCCTTCTCAAAAGAGAATAGCGCCGCAGCCAGGACAACCATGCCACCGAAGGCATAGACGGGAGCGAGCAACTGAAGGCCGACGGAAAGGCCGGCGATTTGCTTGAGAGCCCCCAGGGCAACCGGAGCGAGGGCACCGGTGAGGAAGGCAAAGCAGATCATCAGTCCGGAGACGGAAGCGTGATAGCGGGACTCCACAACCGCGAAAACGGTGGTGTAAGTGTTGGCCTCGTAGATGCCACGACAGAAGCCAAACAGGGCGAGGGAAAGATAGGTAGCCGAGGTGGTGAGCGCGGCGCCGAGAGCAAACAGGCAAGGGGCGCCACACAGGAGGCCAGAAGCCTGAAGGAGGAGACGGCGGCGTGGATGGAACTGGCCGAGGCGATCGGACAGCACTCCGCCGAGCATGACGCCGACAAATGCGGCGGCGTGGTGGTAGAACATGCTGGAGAAACCGGCGGCGGCCAGGGAGAGACCGTGTTGCTCGTGGAGGTGGGTGGGCATCCAGGTGAGATAGCCGACGTTTACAAAAACGAGGGATGAGAAGCCGAGGGTGAGCAGCCAGAGAGTTGGTCTGGTGGATACGAGACGGAACACCTCGGCCGATGAGGGGAGACCGGTGGACTGAGCTGGAATGCTGTCGCGGAGACGAAAGGCGAGGATGGCGCCGAGGAGGATGCCGCCGAAGCCAAAAACGTAAAAGGCAGTGCGCCAACCGAACTGATCAGCAAGCCAGCCGGCCAGCAGGCCGCTGGCAACGACGCCGCAATACAGAGAGGTTTGGTGGATGGCCATGGCCTGAGCGCGCGTTTGGTGGTGATGTTCGCCGATGAGGGCGTTGGCGGCGGGGGCGTAGAGAGCCTCACCGACACCAGTGGCAACACTGCGGACGGCAATCAGTTGGGCGAGGGATGAGGCGAATCCGGTGAGGAGTGTGGAGAAGCTCCAGGCGATGAGGCTGCCCGCAATCAGCCAGCGGCGATTGCAATAGTCGCCGAGAAAACCGGCCAGAGGCACTGTGAGAGCCAGGGAGGCCGAGAAGATGCTGGCGATCCACCCGACCTGAACATCGGAGAGCATGAGCTGGGCCTTGAGCTGAGGCAGAACGACGGCGAAGACCTGGCGGTCAGCCTGATTGAAGAAGAAGGCGAGCCAGAGCCAGAGGAGGAGTTCCCAGCGATATGGCGGGGGGAAGGACACCGCCCCAGATTATATCAAATGCTGTTAATTGGCAATGCGCTTGACACATTTTTGCCATTATCGTAGATTTGATACAATTTTGCGGTTGGCGAAGTGAGCTGACTGAAAGGACTGCCATGAACTGCTTCAAGATCCCAAGTCGGAAACCACTCCTGCTGATGACGCTGGCACTGGTCGCCGGCATGTACCCAGAAATGCGCGGACAGGAAACACGCGGAACCATAGCGGGCACCGTGTATGACACACAATCGGCGCCGATTCCAAATGCGGCAGTCACGGTCATGAACACGGCGACGAACGTCGTGGTTAAGGCGGTGACGAATGACAGCGGCTACTATGAGGTTCCTTTGTTGAACCCAGGGCCGTATTCGGTTGCGGTAGAAGTGAATGGATTTCGCAAGGCATTGCGAACGGGGCTGACACTGCAAGCGGGCGGGCGTATCGATCTGCGTATCGGACTCGAGGTGGGGGCCGTGAGTGACGCGGTGACCATCACGGCGGAGGCGCCGCTGATTGACACGACGGGGGCTTCGATCGGAGCCGTGGTGGAGCAGCGCAACATTGTCGATCTGCCGCTCGGGGTGAACTCGATGTCATTGGCGAGACTGACGCCGGGGGTACAGAACAGCGGGGAAGTGACGCGCTATATGCTGCACTCGAACAACAACTACAGAGACCTTTCGACGACGGTTTCGTCGGGAGTGGGGAGCAATGAGTATTACATCGACGGAGTTCCGAATCGAGGCATGGATCGGAGGCCGGCGGCGCTGCCTTCGAACGATGCGATTCAGGAGTTCAAGGTGGAGACGGCGCAGTTTGAGGTGACTTCGGGTCATACGACGGGGATGTCGGTGAACGCGATTACCAAGGCGGGGACGAACGAGTTTCATGGTTCGCTGACGGAGAACCACAATCAATCCACGTGGGCCGGATTGCCATTCTTTACGCGACAGGCGTACTATCGCCAGATTGCGGCCGCGGAGGCGGCGGGCAACACGAACCAGGCGAATGCGTTGCGGAACACCAGCATCAAGCCGCAGGGAAGAGTGAATCTGTTTGGGGGTGCGATTGGAGGACCGGTGATCGTGCCGAAGTTGTTTAACGGGCGCAACAAGCTGTTCTTCTTCTTCAGCATGACGGGGGTGGAGAGCGCCACGCAGGATTCAGGGCGATTCACATTGCCGACGATGGCCAATCGGACGGGTGACTTTTCGCAATTGCTGAACGTGAATCCGGCGTTCTATCAGATCTATGATCCGTTGACGGTGAGACCCGATCCGGCGCGCCCGACGCATTACATAAGGGATCCCATTGTTGGGAACATTCTGCCGCAATCGCGTATCAACAATCCGGTCTACAACCAGTACCGGGACTGGCTGCCGCGGACAAACGCGGACCCGGCGGCGAACTCACGGACAGAGCCGCTGTTGAACTATGAGTTTACGGGGCGGCCGAGAGTTTACGACTATTACGCA